>JAFLCP010000110.1 GCA_017303505.1 Planctomycetota bacterium
TTGCGTGAGCCTGCCTTTTTGCGAAAAGCTAGCTTTGACAATTTGCCCCAGATCGAACTGCGGACACGGCGAGAACTCATAGAAACCTCCAAGCCATCGGAGAAATATTGGGATTGTGGTACTACCATACTGCTAGACGGTCGAAATGAGTCGCTCGAATTAGCGACTTCGGAAAAGTGATATCCGTCAAGCGTCTCCATTACAACAAATTTCTGGAGAAAATTTAAGGAATTTTCCACCTATACCGACTCGCCAAGATAGGGGGATTTAGGTAGAAGCGATTCTGTGGAAAGGGGTGTAGGTTAGTCCACAATCACGTTCTGTTGTATGACTATGCAAAGCGAGAAAAAGCGAACCACCGCTTGTCTCCCTACAAAAGGACAATTGCCAAGACAGTTGCATGTGATAGCCGAATCGCAAAAAGACGATGACCAAAGCGAGCAACAAACTCGATGGCTGTCAAATAAACCATCTCCAGCCAACCCGTTGAGCTAGAAACCACATACAAAACCAGTGAAAACTAACCAGTGAATGCTCATTGGCACCGGAGGTAGGCGACGCGCATCGATTATAAGAGACAAGCGTCAGAGAAACTCAATTCACTACTTCAATACGACTAAAAAACGCAGAGTTCTCGAACACATCTTTCCAGAATTTTCTGCCGCGCCGGACGGTTTCCTCGCCTGATCAAAAAACGAACATTCACGAGTCAAGGGACCATCGGAGCAGATGTTTCACAAAGTTCCACTTGTATAATCGCGTTTGTCGGCCAAGCGAAGGGAAACACAAACATGCTGAATCTCGAAATACTGCGTAAACGATATGCTACTGGCGAACGATTTGACTTTCTTTACTTTTGGCGGCATCATCCTTCCAAGACTGGTAAGGTCACGAAATCGTGCCTCAGCCAGTGGTTTGAAGCCTCGTTCACTATCGACGGAATATTCTACAAGACAGCGGAGCATTGGATGATGGCCGGAAAGGCAAGGCTGTTCAATGACGAAGAATCGCTATTACAAATTTTGGAGTCGGCAGATCCCAAAACAGCCAAGGAATTGGGGCGCAGAGTGAAGAACTTCGACGGAGCCAAATGGGAGGCTAATGCTCGCCGTCTTGTAACCGAAGGCAACATCGCAAAATTCAGCCAGAATAGCCACCTTTGTGACTTCCTGTTGGCTACAGGGAATACCGTACTCGTAGAAGCAAGTCCCTGTGACCAAATCTGGGGAATTGGCCTAGAAGAAAGCGATGAACGGACAAAAGATCCCGCAAAGTGGCAGGGACAGAACTTGTTGGGGTTCACTTTAATGGATGTTCGAAGTCGATTGCTGTAACTGCAGTCTTAGAATGCTTTGCGAATAAATGACACTATTGGAAATCTTTTTTCCTAACTACAAAATGGTGGCGTATCGTTTCCGAGTGCTTGCACCTTGAAACTGACCGTTGCTCATGCGATTCCGAGTAAGGTTTAGCGTCCAATCGGCGATTCTCTTGACAATGAAGGCTACGTTGGTCGCGGCAATGCAGGCAAGACAATCTAATCTGTTCTTTGTTGCTTCAATATCGGCGAATATGGGGGCTCGCAATTTCAGATCGATACGAAACCATAATTTCAGTAATCCATACCGAACATTACGTTACCGATGAATGGGTTCCTTGCAATTCAGTAGCGTTATGCGTTACGTAAAAGGGTTTCGAACCACCAAAGTCAAGATTCTCGCCATGTTTTCTGATTTGTTTTGACAACCAATGCCTTGTTCAACCAACGTGTTGTTCAATCGAAGCGAGCAGTGTTTGAAGGTGTTGTAATTCACTTCAAATCTCTTAGTAAATCCGTTTAAGTCGAATCTTGAAGACTACATCATGATAAACGCCCTCGAAGCAGTGTTTGAAAGGCTTCTTGACGGGTATTACTATTCCAAGGATGGTCGTCCTCATATTTGGACTGGGACAGAGTCGCTCCCTAGTATCCATGAACTGATCCACTAATACCTTCGGGACTGCCCCCTGAACGGTTAACCGATAAGACAACGAGGCAGCAAGCAACAACGCGAGCGGAAAAGCATTCGACCGGGTATCGTCTTACTGTACAAACTCGAAGGACACTTGATCAACTTGAATTAGTAAATCTGCATAGTCGCCCGGTCCATGCACCCCTAAAATCGTAAAATCAACCCCAACAGGTGTTTCGTAGGGCAACGCGCGGAGTTCCTCAGCTTGAGCCCTACTCAAGCCCGAAACGTCCAGCGTACAATTGCCAGCATCGGTGCCTCTGCCAGGTGTACCTATGCCAGTGGAAAAAGTTCCGTCGTATAGCTTCAGTGGAGAAACATTGGCCCAGAAAGTTACGTTGAAAGTGCCGTCAGCCGCCGGACTAAAGTCAGGCTTTCGCGGATGACTTGATAGGCTCAGACTTGCTCTTTTTCCAACCAGATTTTGCTCGTACCACTGTCTTGCCAAGCTCCATTGTAGGCTGTCGCCCTTCTTCGGCCACCTGTCCTTCGGTAACTGCTCGAGCAATTGCTGTAGCGGAATGGAATTGGCAGTACGAGCCGGATTAAGTCGCTCGTTAGGTGGCTCCGACGGAGTGAAATTGCCGCTGCACCCAACCAGTCCGCCAATTAAAGCAATCAACAAAACACAGAGATAGCGATGCATGCTTGGGATTCCTTTACGTGACTAAGCACACGGATCGGACGGGACTTGTTGATAAGTAGGGGCTCAAAACACTGCAGTGGTAGGCGCTCATTCCGAACCAATTTACCGCAAGTGTAGTCATTTGCAACAGGAACAAAGAATGCGCAGTCCGTGACGCCAAGCTGAGCCGCATTCGCATTTTCAAATAGATTTCAATCCATCTTCTCCGCATTGTTAGCCTATCCCCACCGTTTGACGACCAACAAGATCCAACTATGCTCGAGCCGATGTCGATACAGTCTGAGATTACTTCGAACAGCATAGATTGTGTGCCTCCTATCACTGAAGTGAGTCGAGTTCGTGGATTTCGATTCGCATCTATTCGACGAGTTCTAAAGGGACGATGAACGCAAGACTGCGAAGTACGGCATCTAGGTGCGGGCAGACTATTAACTCGTCGTACGAAAAGACTCATGGTTTATCGCTCGCTCAACACCGCAAACAGACGTCATAACCGTTAAACCAACCGCACTTAGCCAAGGTTATCCGACGTTGCAGGTCTGCCTGGCCCATACAACCGTTGTAGGCTGACCAAACTGCAGTTGAGCACGCTACGCTGACGATGGTGCGGACATCGCCTGTGTCTCTAGCGCAACGCAAGTTGCCCCGTGACTTGATTTATCTTCAATGCTTCGTCAGGTCCGATAGCCAATCGAGTTCGAGTTGGCTCTCCGTGAAATTCGGTTCGGCCGTTGTCTGTGATCCAATGAACCTCAAGCCCCAATTCGATCGCACTGTCTTGAATGGCCTTCAAGTCCTCTTCGCTATTGCAGCGAACGAATACCTTTGCAAACGATCCAATATCCAAGTTTGCTCGTTGTCGTGTGATAAATACAAAGTGGGAAAACGCGAACCATCGTATGTCTCTCTCCACAACAACAAACGCCAAAACAATGACTGATGATTACTGAATCGCGAAAAGAGGATTACCAAGCAAACAACCATTTCGTTAGATATCTGATAGACCACCCCAAGGCAGAACATCAAGCTAGATTCTGAACACAAAACCAGAGGATCCTACCTGGATACCGCTCAGTGCCACCAAAGGGAGCCGAAGATTATCGACGACAAGGAACGGGCGTCAGAGAAATTCGCGCCGCTACATCCGTTTGTCCAATAGCGCCGAGTAATCGAACGCGTTCTTTCAGAATGTCCTGAAGCACTGGAGGGCGCATTTGCGTTTTAAATGTTCCATTTGCCATATGAGCTCTGATTCGAACTTCTTTCGTTCACTCACTCTTTCGTTCACAAACAACACTTTTCTCAATAAGCTCTACTTTTTGCACAGTGCGGGCAAACTATGTTCGATAATATTGAGTCATTTGACTCGGAGGGGATTGGAGTGAGTAAGATAAGTATCGATTTATCAGTCTCTATGGAAAGAACCGTGAGAGAAACGAGGCGGCATTCTCCCAGATCTATGTATATCTATACCTTCCGAACGAAGTCCCATTACCGGCGAAGATCTTCTTAATTCCACTACTATGTGAGAAAGAATCGCGTCATTCCCAAGACGATTATTAGCCGACCTCCGCCATGGGCTGATGCGGGCGTATTAAGGCCAAGAGTACCGCTGAGACGACAGCCAGCATGGCCCCCGTACCGAATGCAGCATGACTGCCAAATGTCTGATACAGCCAGCCGAAGATAAGGCTTGAGGGTAGTGCAGCAATCCCGAGCGTGAAGTGATACCAACCAAAGCCCAAACCGCGACGCTGCTCACCGACCAATTGAACCACGAACTTCTTTTCCGCTGGTTCCGTCAGTGCAAAGAAGAATCCATATACTAAAAACAAAGCCCAGACTTGCCATGCATCCGTTGCGAATCCAAACCCGAGGTAAACAACAGCGTAGGCCAACCAGCCGATGAGAATGGGGCGTTTCGCACCAATTCGGTCTGTAAGTCGGCCGGCATAGATGTTTGCGCCGCTTTTGACGATGTGAAAAGCGAACCAAAGCACGGGAAGAAGATAGAGCGGTACTCCCAGTTCACCTGCCCGAACAAGCAGGAAAGCATCGCTCGAATTCCCCAACGTAAAAAACAAAAGAGAAAGAAGGTACCATCGAAACCTACCGTCAAACTGGCTGAGAGGAACCAAGCTCTCTCGCGTAGCCGTCGGCGCCGCTTTCGTCTTATGCATTGCTTCCTTTTCACGTAATCCAAAAACGAGCAGGAGCAAAACGATGATACCCGGTATGCCTGCCACTAAGAACAAACTTCGCAGTTCACCTGGATACAACCAAAGAAAGGCGGCTGCCAGCAGTGGTCCTATCGCTGCTCCCAAGTGGTCCATGGATCGATGGAAGCCGAATGCTCGACCATGCAGCTTACTAGGTGCTGAATCAGCAATCATGGCATCACGCGGCGAAGTGCGAATGCCCTTACCAATTCGATCGCATATGCGGACCGCGAACACCTGCCAAGGAGAAGTCACCAATCCAATGATGGGTCTGGCAATGGCAGCGACCGAGTATCCGAATAAAATGAACGGTTTCCGATTTCCTGCTCGGTCGGACCAGGCTCCTGCCCAGAGTTTATTGAAGCTGGCAATCGACTCGGCGGTGCCTTCAATGATGCCGAGGTAGAATTTGTTGCCGCCAAGTACAGTAATCAAGAACTGTGGAAGCAGGGGATAGATCATTTCGCTTGCGACATCATTGAGAAAACTGCACCATCCCAGTATGCGGACATTACGAGGTAGTTTTTCCATGGTGTACTCAGAATCGAAACTCTGCCATCATTCCAGAACCGTCACCATTCGAGTATGGATAGAATCGCCATCGGGAATTGGGGTCATCGGTCGCATCGATTGCGCTAGCGGCCAGATAGGCCATTAACCATCCCAATGCAACTTGTGAGGGATAGTGTGCGTTGTCGTTGATTCTGGAGAGCGGTGCTATGGTTGATCCAGCATAGAGTAACAGCTTGTATCCTCGATTGTCGGTCATCTTCGCAGCAGTGATGAAAGGCAATGACCCCATGAACGCGTGACCGCTAATTCCATTATTATCGCGGAATGGATGCCACTCTGAACTCTCGTCCGTTTCTGTTGGTCTTGAGCCTCCCGTCAGTTGTTGCATGACAATTAATGGCGGAGCTCCAACCACAAATCCTCGAAGGGATCGTTCGCCCCATCGTCCGCTTGTTTGTGACAAGGCATTCTCTGGGAATAGCTCACCAGCTGCCCATGCAGTTGCGAACACCGGCAGAACGTACATGCCGTTGCCGAGTTCCTTACTAGCGTGCAGAGACTCAAACCAATCGTCTGACGTTGCCCCACGCACGCTACTTTGGAAATGCCTATGGATACCGTCGTCAAATGAAGAATTGGCCATTGCACCACCAACGATCAAGCCACCACCGAGTAAGGTAAGGCTCTCAGCGGAATAGAAGTTCATTTGATCGTCCCACATTCGGCTGATCAGCGAAGCGGGACGTTCAGGCTTCAACAGCTCGCTCATTTCATTTGGGTCACTGATAGAGTCGTCGAGCGGCTCCAGTGACCAAAGTATGTCGTCGGCAAGATCCGAATTGGACGAGTTGGCGACCGTCGAATACGGTGAGAAAGCAAAATAAGAACCCTCCGCTTGTTCTTTTTCTTCGGCTTCAATGAGTTGGACATTGTTGAGTACAAAGTCGCTCGGGGTAAAAACTTGATCGTTGGCAGGAACTTGGAGTGTAACCGGTTTGATATAACGGACCGGTTCGGTCACTGATTTCTTTTCCTGTTGCATCGGAGCCGATGTTCTAGCTATCGCGTTCGGAATCAACAGCGGAATTCGACAGCCCAAAGTCACGATTCCGATACTAGCAATAAGCAAGAGCCCCCTCACCAGTGACTTCACGGAGACTTCTTTCGATAAGGAGAGCCGACTCATTCTCAAATTTGAGCATCCATAGTAGAAGTGGGGCTTGCTGCGCCACAAATCTCTTTCTTGCGGTGGTTTACCCAGGCGGAGGATAGGGGTGAATGCAGCCGGGTGACAAGCCGAACTAACGAGAGTTCAGTAATTGTGAGAGAAAATGAGGATATTTGGCCCCGCTGCCGTGAAATTCTCATCATTCTCTCATCTTTCGGCCCTAAAATCCAAGTCGTTTCATCGAGGATCCTAATCGTTCCGAAGATTCGTTTTATGCGAGTGTTGGTTATTGAAGATTACGAGCCAGTGCGAAACGCGGTGGTTCAGGCACTGACCGAAGAGGGGTACGCGGTCGATTCAGCCGATAATGGACGCGATGGGCTATGGTACGCTAAGTCGGGCGAACACAATGTCATACTGCTGGACATTCTTCTGCCTCATGTCAATGGCATCGAGATTCTGCAAACCATTCGAAGTAGTGACAATCACGTGCCCGTATTGTTGTTAACGGCACTCGACGAAGTCGATCACCGCATCAAGGGGCTCGATTCCGGTGCTGACGACTATCTGGTCAAACCATTTGCCATCGCTGAATTGCTTGCCAGAGTGCGAGCTCTGCTACGTCGCAGCTATGGTGATGGAACATCGAAAATTGAGGTCGGTGCACTGCAAATCGATACGGCGGCGAGAACGGTGTATTGCAACGGTAAAGCTATCTCACTCACAGCTCGCGAATATGGCTTGCTCGAATTACTCGCCAGACGACGCGGCAAGGTCGTTTCAAGAGCAGAAGTCTGGAAATGCTTATATGACTTTCAGGGAGATTCATCGAGCAATGTTGTCGATGTTTACATTGGATATCTTCGCAAAAAGCTCGATCCTCCTGGAGGTCCATCCATGATTCAAACGCGGAGGGGACTCGGCTACGTGCTGACCGGTCGAGTTGAATGATGTTTGGTTACTCCCTTCGTAATCGCTTACTCGTTTTGATTGGCGCGACCACGTTATCGCTATTTATCGTTTGCGCCCTGGCAATTTCAATTCTCTTTGAGGCAACGCTTTGGTCCGAGTTTGATTCTGCACTAAAAGACCGGGCACGAAGCTTAGGCCAATTGATCGAACAAGAGGAGTACGGCTTCAGCTTTGAATGGCTGGAAGGTGTCGGCTTGCCAGCTCCCATCTCGGCCAATCAGGAAGCACTTACGATCTGGTGTGATGGGAAAGTTCTAGAAGTGCTGCCGCCCAAAGCTCACCCTATAGCTATGCCATCAGGTTATTCCCTTTCTTCAGAGCAGCGATTTTTCAATACGAAGTTGGAGAGTGGGAGTAAGGCACGGGCAATCGAATATCGTTTCGCGCCGCGAATTGTATTTGATGCGGACGAGAACCAATTGCGACAACTTCAGCAGCCCCGTGTGTCGTTGGTCTTTGCGCGAACGACCGCCGATGTCGAGAAGACGATATCCAGGTTGCGATGGACCATGGGTTTCGTTGGGATGATTGGTATCATGGGGACGTTAGGGGTGTCTTGGCTAGCAGTTGGTTTTGGACTTTCCCCGTTACAGGCCACAGCGAGACGAATCGCAGCTATTCGTGCTGGAACAATAAGTGAACGCTTGGACGATGGCAAATCCCAGCCTCAGGAGCTTCGTCCGCTTATCAATACGATCAACCAACTACTCAGCAGGCTTGAAAAAGCACTTACACGCGAGCGGTCTTTTTCGGCTGATGTCGCGCATGAATTACGCACTCCGTTGGCCGGTCTAAGAGCGCAGTTGGACTTGGCACTTTCGCGTCCGCGCGCGAGTGAGGAATATACGCAGACGATTCGTAAATGCTTGGAGATAACGACTCAGACAGGAGCCATTGTCGAATGCCTTCTAGAAACAACCCGGCAATTCGCAGATAGGAATGCCAACGAAGCGATCCCGCTCTTTGACATGATTTCAAGCATTTTCAACGAGTTCGAAAAAACGATTCGATTGCGAGAGCTACGCGTCGAGAACGAGGTTCCCAAGAGTACCGCAGTGAACTCGGATCGACAATCCTTGACAATCATTTTGAGAAACTTGATTGAGAACGCGGTAAGCCACGCGGATAGGTCTTCATTGGTGAGCGTAAACGCCACACGAGATAATGCCAATTTGAGGATCACCGTCTCTAATCAAGCTTCGTCCTTCCCTGCCGCCGATATCGATAAAGTCTTTGATCGTTTCTGGCGAGCAGATACTTCACGGCGTGAAACAGGCCGTCACAGCGGCTTGGGGTTGTCCTTATGTCAACGGCTTGCGGAGCGTTCCGGAGCTACCCTTCACGCTTCGTATGACGATGGGCTCTTCAAGATGGAACTGGTATTGCCGATTGAAAGCCCTTGAGCTCGATCGCCTTTGCTGGTTGTATGACGGACTATATCTCTCATGCAGTTCTCATTTTACGTCCTTTCAGTACGTTTATGAGGAATATGGCAGTTACTCACACAATGACAATTGCGCTGTCAGTAAGAAAGATACCCCATGGTGTGCACTTTTCGGTCTATGACGGTCGAATCAGTGAATAGCGAAATAGGCTTTGTGAGTTTTGCGATCATTGCTCTCGGAAGAATGACATGGATGTCTACTCTCAACGAATCAAGTTGTTCTTGGCGTTTGTGCCTCTGATGGTGGCTGCTGGCTGTAAGACACCGCTTGCTTACTGCGATCCGAATCTGGTGTCGCGCCAAATCAACTGTCGAACTTCGTCGACTATGGAAAGCGTTCCCCCATGCCAAACGAGGATTCCAGCTTCCGTTCAGCTCGACGATGGATTGAGTGAAGATGAAGCGATTCTAACGGCCTTGTCGAATAACTCAGCTTTTCAAGCAACCTTGGCCCAGCTTGGTGCAGCAGGGGGGGATGCCGTCCAGGCAACGCTGCTAGCGAATCCTCAGTTCCTAACGTATCTGCCAAGTGGTGCAAAAGAGGGGCAATACACCCTGTACGCGCCGATCGAGTCGTACTTACTTAGACCGACACGAGTGAAGGTGGCTAATCGTGAATATCGTCGTGTCGGGGAACAATTGGTTCAGAACGGACTAAATCTAACTCGCGACGTGCGACTGGCCTATACTGATTGGGTTTTGGCTAAGCAACAAACCGACTTGGCGTTAGAGGCGGAAGAAATCCGCAAAGCGATCGCCAAGTTGACAGACGATCGTCTCAAGGACGGTGACATTAGTGAACTGGAAACGATCGCCGCCAAGGTAGACGCGCTGAACGCGACGGCAGCACTCGGGGTGCAACGGATGTCCATCAATATTGCGGAGGCAAGGATTGCCACATTGATCGGATTGCCACAGTTAAACGAGCCTCTCGTACCCGGGACCATTCCTGAACCAACACTCCCTGTCCAAAGCGAAGAAGAGTTAATTGATGAGGCCCTCGCTTGTCGACCCGATTTGCACGCGGCCAAGTGGGCCGTTGCAGCTGCCCGCGAGCGTTCGCGTTTGTCTCGCTGGTTATGGTTGAGATTGGATGGTGTTGTCGATGTCCGCGATGGAGTGGGCTATGAATTTACCGGCTCTGGACTTCGTTTCGACGTACCTATCTTCAATCGGAATCAAGGTGGAATACTACGTGCAGACTGGGAGTTGAACGGTGCGCTCCACAATCGCGATGCAATTTCCGACCAGATCATTGCGGACGTGCGAACTTCCTATCGCCAGTTGCAGCAGGGGTACGAGAATTTGGTGATCCTGAAACGGGATGTCGAGCCCGCGCTAATCGATGCTTTACAGATCGCCAAAAAGGGATTTGAAGATGGTGGGTCGGACTATCTTATCGTGTTACAGACCACCACTCAGTATCTGACGGCCAAAGGGCAAATATTGGCTCAACAGGCCGCATGTAATCGGGCTGTCGCTGAACTAGAAAGAAGCGTTGGCCGGAGCCTTGGTGCACCACCGCTAATCGTAGAGGAGGTTCTGGATGCCACCAGCCCGCCCGCCGAAATCAATTGACGGCCGCTAACGAGCTTTTATGAGAAGCAGATGAGAGTGAGGAAATTGGCAGATTTCACGACTACAATGGCTGCATATGAAATCTACTAAACTACCACCCAGAATCGTGTTTTCAGCCATCGGGCTACATGCGACCTTCAGTGCCGTTCTGTTCGTCTCTGGCTGCTCGGAAAAGTCAGGTCCGGCTTCTTCAGCCAAGGAGGCTCCCGCCAAATTGGAGATGGTGCCTCATGAGACGGAGCTAGCAACGCTCAACCTGACCGATAGAGCAGTCAAGAGATTAGCGATCGAAGTGGCTCCTGTTGTGAAACAAGAAGTCTCGCGATACCGGACACTTGCGGGCGAAGCCATTGTTCCCCCGGGGAGATCTATCATCGCTGCGGCACCCGTTCCTGGTGTCATCGCCGCTGTAGATCAGTTTTTTCCTCAGCCTGGGACTGAAGTCACAGCAGCCCAACCCGTGATGATTCTCCAGCCGCTGCTATCGCCGGAACGCGATGTCCCCACGCCGGCTGAGCAAGTTCAAATGACCGGAGCGAAAGCGAACTTGATGGTGGCTTTGGTGACTGCACAAGGTGAAGTGGCACGCAGCGAATCCGAAATCGAGGGTTTGAAAATTACTCGCGACCGAGCTGCCAAACTCCTGGAAGACCGAGCTGGCAGTCGCCGCGCACTCGACGATGCTGAAGCGTTACTCGGAGTTGCTCGGTCTGTCCTTGAGGCCGCCAAGCAACGCGAGAAAGAACTGATTGATTTGCTAAAGTCGCTTAACAATTCGAATGCCGAAGTACAAGACGATCCTGCCTCTCCATTGACACTCACAGCGCCAGTGGCAGGCGTCATACGCAATGTACAAGTTTCTGCTGGCCAGACCGTTACCGCAGCCGCACCATTGTTTGAAGTGGTTGATCTCAGCACGATCTGGATACGCGTTCCTGTTTATGTGGATTTGCTTTCCAAAGTCAGGCGCGACCAAGTGGTTCGACTCGTATCGCTCGATGGCACACCACTTTCAAGCACTCCGAAACTCTGTAAACCAATCGCTGCTCCTCCTACAGCGGATGCAGCCAGCTCATCAGCGGACTTGTATTATGAATTTGACAACCGTGAATTGCGATTGATGCCTGGGCAACGCATCGGTATCGATATGCCCATGACCGGCGTTGCTGAAGCCTTGGTTGTTCCCTCGGCTGCGGTCCTTTACGACATCTATGGTGGCACATGGGTCTATGTGCAATCGTCGACGAACGAAGAGGGCTCGAAGTTCACGCGAAGTCGTGTATTGCTGGAATGGGTCGACGGTGATAAAGCGATCCTCTCCAAAGGACCACCCGTTGATACCTTAGTGGTGACGGCTGGGGCAGCAGAGTTGTTTGGTACAGAGTTCGGAGCTGGCAAATGAGCTGGCTTATCAAAACCTCACTTGAACTCAGATTGCTGGTCATTATCCTCGCTATCGTCCTGGTCATCGTGGGTGTTCGCAGCAGCGACTCGGTACCAATGGACGTGTTCCCGGAATTCGCACCGCCTCTGGTGGAGATTCAGACAGAAGCGCCAGGCATTTCGACCGAGGACGTCGAAAGTCTTATCACCGTACCGATCGAGAACGCTGTTAACGGGATACCATTCGTTCAAACCGTTCGTTCCAAATCGGTGCTGGGGTTATCCAGTGTCCGCATGATCTTTGAGCCAGGCACGGACTTGTTAGTTGCCCGACAGTTGGTCCAAGAGCGGCTGGCTTTAGCACAAGCATCGTTGCCGCTAGTTGCGCGACCACCTGTTATTTTGCCTCCACTGTCCTCGCTCAGTCGTTGTCTAAAGATTGGCTTGTGGTCTGATACCAAGAATCAGATGGAAATGACGACACTGACCAAATGGACGATTCGCCCGCGTTTGATGGGCATTAGCGGAGTTGCAAACGTCGCAGTTTGGGGAGAGAAAGATCCGCAATTGCAAGTCGTCGTCGATCCGGTCCGACTGAACAATCATGGCATTACGCTTGATGCTGTGATGCAAACCGTTCGCGATGCCACTGCGGTAGGCTCAGGAGGTTTCGTCGATACACCCAATCAGCGTCTGGCATTACGGCATGTCCCCGCAGTCTATACGCCAGAGCAGCTCGGTGAAATTCCGATTCGTCCGATGAATGCCCAATCAACGATCGCACAAACTGGCACGAATCCGGTTGCTTCCAGTGGCTCCCCGCTTCGAATTCGAGATGTCGCTGAGGTCAAATTCGACTACGCTCCGCCTATCGGTGATGCAATCATCAACAACCGGCCTGGGCTTCTGTTGATAGTGGAGAAGCAGCCTTGGGCCAACACATTGGATGTAACTCGCAATGTTGAAAAAGCTATGTTGGATCTCAAGCCAGCGATGGGGGAAGTCGAATACGATACGACTATTTTTCGTCCTGCAACCTTCATCGAACGTTCACTGGATAATCTTGGCCACTCCATGTTAGTCGGTTGCGTTTTGGTGATCGCGGTTCTCATCCTTTTCTTGTTTGATTGGCGATGTGCCTTGATCAGCGCAACCGCAATTCCCCTTTCGCTCATTGCTGCCATGTTAGTGTTGTATTATCGTGGCGGCACCATCAACACGATGGTATTGGCTGGACTGGTCATCGCCTTGGGTGAAGTCGTTGATGATGCCATCATTGATGTCGAGAACATCATGCGTCGGCTGCGTCTGAACGCAACACTTGAGCAACCGCGGTCTCCCTTCTCGGTTGTGTTCGATGCTTCCATGGAAGTTCGCAGTGCGGTTGTTTATGCAACCATCATAGTTGTCCTGGCGTTCTTGCCAGTGTTCTTTCTGACGGGTTTGGCGGGTGCATTCTTCAAGCCATTAGCTGCTTCTTACATTTTGGCAATCCTGGCATCACTGGCTGTCGCACTGACGGTCACACCAGCGATGTCGTTATTCCTATTGCCAAAATCAGCCATGAAACGCCACGTCGATGGCCCCTTGGTAATACTCTTCAAGCGGCTCTATCGAGCGGTTCTCAACGCCGCGATTCGCTTTCGATGGGGCACAATTATCGTGACAGCAATCATTTTTGTAGGTATCGCTGGTACGATCACGCAACTTGGCGAACAGCTTATGCCCAAGTTCCGCGAAACCGACTTTCTCATGCATTGGGTTGAAAAGCCTGGCATCGGTATCGATGCCATGGACCGCATTACGTTGCGAGCCAGTGAAGAGATGATGGCGGTCGACGGAGTGCTGAATTTCGGTTCGCACATTGGCCGCGCCACCGTGGCTGATGAAGTCGTTGGTCCTAACTTCACGGAATTGTGGATCAGCATCGATGACAAGAAGGACTACGACAAAACGGTCGCTCAGGTGCAAGAGATCGTCGATGGTTATCCGGGATTGTATCGCGACTTGCTTACCTATTTGACTGAGCGAATCAAGGAAGTTCTTACGGGGACAAGTGCTTCGATCGTGGTGCGAGTTTTCGGACCGGAGATGGATGAGTTGCGATCTACAGCCAAATTGGTTGCCGCACAGATCAAGCCCATCGAAGGCGTGACGACGCTCAAGGTTGAACCTCAAGTACTCGTGCCGCAGATTTCAGTCCACATGCGTCCTGAGGCTGCTTCTCAATTCAGCCTAACTCCCGGTGCATTGATGCGCAGCGTGACCACCTTGGTAAATGGCATGCAGGTGGGAGAAATCTACAAAGACCAAAACATTTTCGGAGTGATTGTGCGTGGTGAAACCAGTCTGCATAGCGACCTCCGCACTCTGAGTGAACTGATGATTGACACGCCGGCAGGAGGTCAGGTGCCGTTGGGCACTGTGGCTGATCTATCGATTGTGCCGGCTCCCAATGAAATCAAACGCGAAGCTGCGTCGCGAAGGATTGATATTACCTGCAATGTTGATGGACGCGACCTTGCGTCAGTTGCCACAGATATTGAACGTGCCGTGCTGGCGAACGTCAAATTTAAGACTGGCTACCATCCAGAGTTTCTTGGGGAGTATGCGGAAGCCAAAGCTTCACGCAATCGGCTGTTGCTCTTGTCGTTAGCATCGATCTGTGCGATTGCGGTTATACTGTATATTGATTTTCAGTCTTGGAAGCTTGTCGGTATCATTCTCTGCACCTTGCCGCTGGCCCTATTGGGAGGCGTACTCGGTGTTCACGCCTCGGGAGGGATTCTGTCACTTGGCTCGCTGGTTGGCTTTGTGACCGTACTTGGCATCGCGGCTCGCAATGCCATTATGCTTATCAGTCACTACCGACACCTAGCGACTGAAGAGGGAGTTTCCGAGCGTTTGGAACTGGTAATGCGCGGAGCGGAGGAGCGACTGGCGCCGATCATGATGACTGCGCTGACTACGGGACTAGCGCTTGTTCCTTTGGTGGTAACTGGCGAAATTCCAGGTCAGGAGATCGAGTATCCGCTTGGTCTGGTGATTCTCTTTGGACTAATCACAGCCACGCTTGTTAATCTTCTTATTCTTCCCATCATCTGTAGTTTTGGATTCGTTAACAGAATCCTGCGGCAAGCCTCATCTACTAGCTAGCGCGAGACCATCGGCTTGAACCGGTGATCTCTGCCGTGACAGGGCAGCGTCCACTCCTGGCTGGACCGATGGGCCATTAACGATAGAGGCGCTAGTGAGATTCGAACTCAAGTGAGCATGTTTTGCAGGCATGCCCCGCACCAAGCGGATTACGGCTACTCCGATTCGACTCAAGGACGGACCAATCTGTGCGCCGGAAAACATCCTCAACACGATTTGCTATGAGGTCGGAATCAAGGAACTGATCCGCGATGGATTCTTTTGTCCGCTCATCTGAACATCGGGCAAAGACCAGATTGATTTCGGTTCGCTTCATATCCGTGCTGGCGAATTTGTAGCTGACGAGGTAGAGGCTTTGATGGATAGCGAGACGCTCGTCGAGTCTGTCTGTCGCGAGATCATCGAGCATACAACGAAACGAAACGCCGTGTTGATCTTTTCGAGCGACGTTCGGCATGGCAACTACATCGTCGAAACACTCAAGGTAAAGCATGAGGTCGATTGTGGATTTGTCACTGGCGAAACATTGTCAGAAGAGCGCGACCGATTGCTGCAGCGATTCCGCAGCGGGGACCTCAAATACCTGTGCAATGTCAACGTGATGACCACAGGCTTTGATGCCCCCAACATCGATTGCGTGACCTTGGTACGGCCGACGACATCACCTGGAGTTTTCTATAAAGCCGTTGGGGAGGTTTCAGGCTTTATCCTAGTAATCAGAACTGCTTGGTACTTAATTTCGGAGGTAACGTCCTAAGGCACGGACCTGTCGATTGCCTCAGGATCAAACCTGCAGGCAACCAATCAACCTGTGAAGCACCCGCTAAGTAATGCCCGAAGTGTCATGCTTTGATCGCAATGTGCTATGCAACTTGCCCTGAATGCGGATTCGTATTACCACCGCGTGAAAAACAGAATCACGAGGCCAAACCCACCGAAGTAGCGATCCTTTCCGGTCAGGCCACCACAACGCGCTACGAAGTGACCAACACGCATTACTTTAGCCATCTCAAACGTGGAGCAGCGGATGACGCGCCGCGATCGATGCGCGTCGATTATATGGTCGGTTGGCGGACCCGCAAATCCGAGTGGATCTGCTTCGAACATTCAGGCTACGCGCGGCAGCATACAGTGGCTTGGTGGAAACAGCGTTCACCCGACCCGTGCCTGCAACCACCGACGAGGCTGTCGAGCGGATCGAAGGGGAGTTCTGGCTCCAACTCTGGCGATTGTCATTCGCAACGATTCTGGGGATGAGTACGAACGAATCATCGACTATCGATTGGTCTGAGGCATAAAAATTAGGTGATACGATTGCGGCATGAACTTTGGAAAATCTCCAAACGCCTATGTGTTATTAACACGCTAGACCAGCACCGCATGACCGACTAATCGCGAAATCTGCTTGCCTACCAAATCGAAATCCAGTGAGGCCACCAAGCTTCATGCCGCAAATGTGCCACCAAATGTGCCAGCAATGGGACCCACATCCAACGGAGTGTCCTGATGAACTCCGACCACAAACCTTGCAGATTCACTTCAATTATCGGGGCAGTTTGAAAGTTCTTCCATTTTGGCCAAAAACGCGGGACTTGCTTCATATAATCGCAATAGCTGTCACCGTAAATTCTCATTAGCACCTGCTCTTCCTTCGGCAGAGTAATTCCCAAATAGAACACTGCAGTAACTGCTAGAGCCACCGTGTAGATCGCACTTTCAAGAAAGAAAGCTGTTGAGAATCCGATCAGAACAGTACCAAAGTAAAGCGGATGCCTGATGACTGAATATGGCCCCTCACATATCAGGTGTGATTTATCTTTACGGCCACCGATGTAGAGCGTCGCCCACCAACGAAAGAAAGCTCCCGAACAAAAAAACAACCAACCAATACTGGCAAGAAAAATGGTAGATAGATCGTTAAAATCAAACGCTGGCGATGAGAAAACCGTCACGACCGCAGTTGGAGCTATTATAAGCAACGATAGCCAAGCCCTGGACCGATACAAAAAAGGTCGCGACATATTCGGTTCCGAAACCACTTTAGCCATCTCTTGTTCTACTCGTTCTTGCCCTAAGGACGACAACCGCTCTCTTTCATCTTTTTCTAACCAATCTTGTCTCTAACCTTTCAAAGTTCAAATGTTTGAAATTCAATGAAAGTCCATTTTGAAGGGCAGTGTCAAAGTTGAATCATCCATTACGATCCACTCGTTTTGCTGTCGCTAAATGAGCCACCACAATGGAGTAAAGGTTTCTATTCGAAAAAAGGAGTTTGCTGGAAGCGTCGTTTCAACTTCCGAAAAACTTCGATGGCAGAGATAAGGTGGGGTGTTATTGGATGAGATAGTACTAGTTTGGCGCACATGATTGCAATCCCACATTGTCTGCATAAACATTACATTAAGTTAATGGGGGAATTGACCGAAAAGCGAGCCTCTTTGCAGATATTCATCAAGATGAATTTAGTTGGGCTTTAGCCAAAGAAAATCAGGGGAAACCGGCTAGCATATCGCTAGGAGTTCGTCGTGTTCGAATTTCGATGCTTCTTCTCCTTCTTCAACATAGAGGAATAGGAGCTGGTTTCCAACAAGTGGCTCAAAATCACAAGAAAGCTGCTATTCCTCTTCGTCAGTTAGTGTTTACCTTGTTTGCATGGCGACAACTTCACTTACTACTCAAAGTGCTAATCCACAACAGCCTGCAACAGTCATGAATCTTCGTAACTACGATCCTGCGTCTCTATGGAATACGCCTGGGACACTGCCGAATTTTGGGCAAATGCCGGTTCCGCATATCTTCACGATGACAAGGTAGCTTTCGCTGGTTAGCAAAGCGTATTTGAATGCGGATGAGGCGTTAGTCCACGGCTGGACGCATCCCAAGTAGATTCGAATGAAGGTCGTTGGTATGGAGAATGGTGAATTTCTTCCCGTCCGCTGCTGAGACTGGGGCTGCAGTAAACCCGAGCGTGGCAGCACCGATAGCCCAACCGACGAGAAATTCACGACGAGTAAAAGATTCGTGAGTCATCTGTGGTCACTTCTGGTTGAATCAAGTCGGGGTATTTCTTGGACCACTGCTGTCACGAGTATACTCCGCATCGTTTAGTTGCAAAAGTCTATGTGCGCCGGCAGTTGTGCAAGCTGGCATGGGATATATCGGCGACGTGGAAGTGTGAACTGGCTGCTGATCGACGGGAATGGGTCTCTGGAGGCCGAGTCCGTTCCCAGGCGAACATTCAAGTATGGCAGAAGCCCAGCGAACTGAGCTTCTGCGGTTATCAATCTTCGAGCTCTACATTCCAGTACGAGTCGCTAATGAACTTGGACCAACTCTTCACGCGATTCATTCGATCGGCGTAGATTGGCTTCCAAGCTGGACGCACTGGCTCCTTGCGAAGCTTCATATGTGCCTGTGCTGGAGTACGGTCGGCCTTTCGCGAATTGCAGTCGATGCAAGCCAATACGCAGTTTGTCCAGGTCGACAGTCCACCCTGAGCACGAGGTACAACGTGGTCAATCGTGAGTTCTTCGCTGCCAGGCTGTTTTCCACAGTATTGGCAGGTCATCTTGTCACGCTTGAATACGTTTCGGCGACTGAAGGTAACCGTCTGTGTCGGCATAGCATCAAACTTGGTCAATGCAATGACTTCCGGAATTCGAATGCGCTGACGGACCGATTGGATGAACGGCTCATCGCGATCCGGAACCAATCGGCTCCAGTCGCTCCAGTCATACAATTGGTAATCCGCTGGATCGACGATCTTGGCCGAGTCGTTCCAGAGCAAGATCAAAGCACGCGCAACCGTCGCCACGTTAATCGGCTGCCAGTTACGGTTCAGCACCAACGTTGGCCGTTGAAGCGTCGGGCTCAGGCCGAAAGGCGTCATGTAGTTGTTGAGAGTTGTTGCAATGGTATTCATGCTTCGTCCATTCCGTTTGCCTCTTGAAGGTCCAAAGGGGTTGATGCTGGGTTAATACAACGACAGTCTCAATTGCCGCGACGTTCGTTGAATTTCTGTGATTTGCAAAAGGCACCTGACGAGGAGGTGGCCAGAGATCGGCCCTCAAAGTTTCAAGTCGGGCCGGCGGGAATCGAACCTGCTAATCCATGTACTCCGAACCGGCAGTCGATCGTCAGTAGCTCGACCAGGAATCGAACTTGGAACTTCTCGTTAGAAGCGAGAGATGATGGAAGATGTTGGCGGCCATTGGAGAGAGTCGGGAGCGGCGGAAGTGGTTCGAGCGTCGACTTCCCGAGTTGCCGATCTTCCTAGCCGCCAGGAGGCATGCAGTAAAGCCGCGATGTATCGAAATCGTAGGGTTCAGTTGACTTCGATGAATTGGGAAAAGAGCGAGGTTTAGCGGATGATCTCAAAGGTGGAGAGCGAAAAATACCGGAAGTCTTTTTACCAAAGAGCGTCGAGATCAGTTGTCGAGCGAGTTGCTAAAGACCACGCGAATAGGATAGTGAGCATGAAGGTGCCCGCTAAGACTAGGGGAAATTGAGATCCGGTCTTGGGCACCATATGATTTGTCCAAACGACAATTACCTTTTTTAGCCTTGGCTCGCGTCTACTCTAGCTAATTTGGATTATGCAAAAGAAGCATATTCATTTCTTCAGAAAGGTTGCGTGGCAATCCAACCAGCCCGCTCGTCGCAGCAGACAACTTCTCGACTGCAAATCAGCACAATCAATCGTGTCATCGCACCCGATCCTGTTGATGATACAAAAAATATCGGGACTTCGATCACAATAAACGAGCTTGTGCTATCCAACGTAAAAACTCATTTTTCCCTCTTCAGCAGCCGTTCAACGTCTTTAGGGGTTTTGCCTTCCTTGTCTCCACCCAACTGAATACGAGAATTGGGTGCCCACCCACCATTGTAGTAATCACCTCCAGTTTCCAAATAGAAGCGACCATCTAGTTTTCCGCCATCAATGCCTCCTCCTTCGGGCTTTTCTACAATGAAAACTGCCGCGTTCAAGCGATTCCACTCATCCGCTCGATTTAGAACATAGCCATTACCGAAAGTCGCGGAACGCTCATTCAAAACAGAAAAACGATCCAATTCGAGCCCACTAATTGATGATCTTAGATCCTTCATTCCTCCTTTGGATTGCGGGCACTCTAGAGTTGCAAATTTCGTCCATTTTTCGTGTCTTTCGTGAAAGAAAAATGTGTTAAATTTCATTTCTCCGTCAACCGAATCGCAGGATACCAAAAAGCGATAAGGCCTGCTTTCTTTCCAGTCAATGGTCAGTCGAATCTCTGTTACCCCATCTTTCTCAGTCAACCGCGCCTCAGGATGGGTAAATGTAACCTTGGTTTCCTTTTCTGCATCTTTGTCAGGCGCATCAGTGATCGGGAATCGAAGCAAAACCACTCTCTTGCGGTCGTCTTGTTCAAATAGACCAAAATCCACCGAGTTCCAACCACATACGACAAACGTAGTGCCTCGATCGGAATTCTCCACAATAATCTCGTTGTAGAATGCGGCGATATTGCGCCCCGGGTAATCCAATTGAACCTTACTGCAGCAATACTCCTCTGACTTGCAAGTGGTTGGCCGTCCAACCACGAACATTGCAAAACTCAAGAGACTAAAGCAAAGTAAACTCGGGTGTTTTGATGTCGTCGCCATTCACGGTTCCTTCGTTCGTAAAAGTCTCGAATTGTCCGTCGCAGTGCACAATGTTGAGTATTACTATCACGGACCTCGTTTCTCGATCGCTGCGATCTAATCGAGGCCCTGTGATTACGACAGCAATTGTTATCGCATGTTATCAAAATCCGCTGCTATTACCAACTCGCAGTTTCTGTTGAATGGTATTGATCTAGAAGAACGGGCCGTTTTCGCATTTCTCACCGTTTGGTTGCTGTTCACTCAACGTCCTTTACGTTCAGATTTCAATTCCAAAACAGTCTTCAGCTTAATCCTAACCTACCCTTGAAGTTTCCTAGATCAATTTGTCCAAATGAGTCAGGTTGATTGTGTGAGTTTCAATAGTAGATCCAGGAAGCGAGAGTTCTCCAGCGGAAGTGCGGCAACCGATGCCCGGCGCGGAAGAAGCGTGTGTTTTGACAGCTTCACCTACTCATGTAGTAGGCTAATGAGAGAATCGAATTAACTTAGGCGATAATCGGGATCGAAGTAGCTCGCCGCTTCATTGTATGATGCTTCGACTTCGCTCAGCAGGGATTTAGTCATCATAGGCAGCTTCGCGTCTAGCCCGCTCCTCCCAATAGACTCGTTGCTGATTCAAGCGTTCTTCCGACTGGCGATAACGTTCCGCTGCTGCCGCATTATCCTTCGCTTCGTCGTATTCATCTAAGGTCTCACCGTCCGATGCGGAGAACAATGCGGTCAAGAATGTTTCCATGGCGAAATCCCTCAAGACTTTCTGAGCAGGCTCATACCCGAGATCCGCTGCGCGGCGCACCCAGCCATAAGCCTTTTCCTCGTTGACGGGTACTCCTTCACCTTTGCAGAGCTTTGCTGCAAGCAAACACATGGCTCGTGGATTGTCGAGATCGGCGGCTTTTCGAAGCCAAAAAACGGATCGTGGCAAGTCCTGACTTACCCCATAACCCGTCTCAAAACAATAGCTTAGTTCGATCATGGCAGGTTGGTATTCCTTCCAAGCTGCCTCACGGATCATCTCAAAGATCTCTGTTTTGTCGTCCGATGTTTCAGCTGTTTTCGATAGCTCGATGGCCGAATTATAAAGATCTTCGCTTGCTTTCGCTGCCGCTTCTTCTGCTTCCTCCGCTTCACGTCGCTTTTGAAATGAATTCAGCAAACCGCTAATAGTATCGCCAATGTGATCTGTTTCAGCAGGATGATTTTCTTTCGATTCTTCTATAGGTTGAACATCATCATTCCATGCAAAATCTTGCGTCGTTGTGTCAGAGTCAATTTCTTCCGCAGGGGCTGGTTGTACGATGGCTTGAGAGCTCGTTTCTGAACTGGTGCTGGGCGAAATATCGACGGCTAGCGGTTGGTTACTTTGATTGAATAGCAATAGCTTTACGGGGACTGCGATTACTGCGACAACAACTAAAGTTCCGATTATCACAAGAACCGGATGTAACCGATGTCCATGGTTTGTCTGCTTTTGCTCGGGCTGAGAAATCGGCTTAAGTGTGACTTCGTTTGTTGAAGTTACCTGCGTTTTTTGTACTGTTTGCGGCTGATTTTTTGGTACGGATTCTTTGGCCGAAAATAGCCCCCTTACGGAGCTAGCAGCTACCCACTCTCCCCCAGACAGTCGAACCAACGTTCCAGCCTGTACCTTTCCTTCCTTTGCCAATACTCGCAATTCATTTGGAGTAAGTGGTCCTGTTTCTAATCCATTGACCATCGCAAACCATTGCTGTCGCTGCATATCATACCTGCGTGATTACTGAATCCACTTACGCGAAAAACATCGATACATTTTAGGAATACTCATCGCATTACTCCAGCAGATCCGCATTGCAATTCGAAGAATTCAGTATTGAATTGAGAATCCTGAAAAGTATTCCAGCAAGCAGCAATTAGTATGCGTTTCAAGGTTATTCTTTATCCCCCTCCACATCGAAATCTCCAAGATCAATATCTTCGAACGGATCAGGGCGGTTTCGTGAAGTCCAGTAGTAGTTTCGAGGAGCGAGTGCTCCGTCGGAAGGAGCGGCGACCGTCACCGGGTGCGGTAAGGTAGCGGGGTTTGAAGCCCAACCGAGTGGCTTTGCGAGGAATGTAGTCGCGACTCACCTGGAAAGGCGATATCGCTGCTGATGGTTCCAAACGGTACCGCGTATGCGAAGATAATCACAAACAGCGTTCCATGCCGATATCGTGAATGCATTTTGGAAACGGCGATACTTTTCGAGCGGCACATCATAGTAGGCAGAGGTCGCTCCGGGCCCACTGTGATCGTTTCCCTCGCCCGCCAAGAAGGTGACATACAAAATCCCGCCGCTTTCGGGTGTGGTTTCGATTTCGTAGTAATAGCCGTAGACATTGCTACTCTGTACGATCCGCATGCGATCCATCACCCGCTGCCTCGAGTCGTCGTAACAGCGATCGCGACCTAAGAGCTGAATGTCGTCATACGGTTCTTCAGCCGGAGGCGGAAGATCGTCAGTGGCTCGACCAGGAATCGAACCTGGAACTTCTCGTTAGAAGCGAGATATGATGTCCGCTTCACCACCGAGCCATGTTGTCCTTGCCAATCGGTTGAGCCAACGGAGCGGAAGGCAAGGGAGTCGAACCCTCATCTCATGACGAGAACTGCGTTAGCAGTGCAGCCCAGCAAACCGTATCTGGCTACCTTCCAGAAAGAGGCTTAAGACTTAAGGCTTCAGGCTAAAGGTAATGCATTGAATCGGAACAATCAGGACATAGGTGGCGCTTTAGGCTCAGGACATGGGTGGCGCGGTTCTTCGGATTTGGTTTGATTCACGATGAACCAAACTGCTAGGTTTGGGACAAATCAAAAGCAGGTAACCCATCGTGAGCGCAGCGAACGATGGGTTACCTGCTTTTTTGTTTCTTCGGCTTGAAGCTTGCGCTGTGCGAGAACTACTTAGCGGTATCGATAGATACGGCGGGCTACATGAGGTTTTCTTGGCGGGTTCCTATTTGGCAACCCAACACTGGTGAGTTCTTTCCTCATCGGCTCAAGCAGTCGCAAGAAACTTCTCCGATTTCAGATCGATTTTGCCTAGTCGCATGCGACTAAACCAGAGCCCATACTGGCCGTCTGATTCGAGCTTGAGCCCCACATGCCAACCCCTTAGTGCAACCGAGACGCAGATCCTACAGTTCTCGATTTTGATTGCTCCTGAGGTCATCACCAATCGCTTGAGGTAGTCGACCGGATAGTCTAATTCGATCGGCTTGGGATCGAAGCGTCGTTTGGATTGTAGATAGAGATCCGCTGGAACTTGCATTTTGATCGCCTCGTTCGGACGTTCGTGGTTATACGAGTTTCTCCATACATCCAAGGAACTCTGCTGCGTTTTGGCATCCGCTTTGGATTCCTTTTCAACCTCCAAGGCAATGTCGCGATGCATGCGCTCGTGCGAACCGTTTTGGTCTGGACGAGCCGGAGGAATGCGGTCTAAATCGATTCCTAGTGCTAGCCACCATGCAGAAAGCCTACTTAAACCCATGGGAGAGTTCGATGCCGCGAATGGGCTGCCATTGTCACTGCGTATGACTTCCGGTAAACCGTAAACCTCGAATACCCTCTCGAATGCTGATTTCACGGACTCGCTTTTGCTGTTTTCTAACGACTGTGTGCATAGAACGAAGCGACTATACAGATCTCGAATTGTCAGTGGCTCAAAACGATTCTTGTCCCGCGTTCGCCACCATCCCTTGAAGTCAACCGTCCACACATGGTTAGGGTGTTCCGCATTGATCCGATTGGTAATGCGACCAGTTTCACTACTGGGGCGCCGCTTTCTTTCCTCGACAAGCCCAGCGTTGCTAAGAACTCTCGCGAAGGTACTGTCTGAGGGAAGCTCGCAGTCAGGGTAAGCCCTTGCAAAGACCATTCGTATTTTGCGCGGTCCCCAAGAAGGATGCGCCAACTTCAGCTTCACGATGTTGCAAACACTGTTTTCACCAAGCTGCTGCGGACTAGTTCCGGGGCGTCTTGACTGGTCAGTAAGTCCTTTCAGCCCATCCTGGAGAAATCGTTCTTTCCATTTGTAGCCCGTTTTTCGGCTGATGCCGAACTCTTTACACAAGTCGTTGAACGCCACTTTGGCCTCAAAAACTCGAAGGACAAATTCAGTTCTAACGTTCATTACACTGGTTTCTTTCCATGGCATCACAAAGTCTCCTGTGACTTTGTGTTTACCCTAAAGTGTTACCTATGTCCTGAACCTGCGGCGCCACCTATGTCCTGAATCTGTACCAATCCTTTAGTCTGTAGCCTAACACCTTTAGCCTTCTTGAGAGGTTCGTTCGAGAATCGAACTCGATCTTCGTTCTTACCAAGAACGCGTGCTCCCGGAACACTTACAAACCACTTTCCATCAGTGATCGCGGAGGGAATCGAACCTTCGATTTCCTGCTTGTCATGCAGGTGTCTTAGCCGCTGGACCACGCGATCATCAAACAAGGTGGTTGAGACAGGATTTGAACCTGCAAAATCACTTGGCTCTCGACCAAGTCGCTTTTCCAGTTTGCGTACTCAACCAATTTAGGAAATGGCGGGTCCAGGAGTCGCAACTGGCCGTCCGAGCCTATGAGGCTCGTCGCTGTGCACTAGGCTGTAATTCTCTCTGGCCGCAAAGTTGCAAGCCCCAGAATCGAACCGGGTTACCGACCTTATGAAAGTCAGCTCAGTACCAACTAGCCTGCAAAGAGAAAGTCACGAAGAGGAGAGTCGAATTCCTACGCCCTGATGGCACGACGTTCTGAGCGTCGCGTGTCTACCGGTTCCACCACATCGTGAATAAGGAGAGACTCGGACCGGAATCGAACCGGCGAGCGCCGGCTTGGGGGCTGACTGCAAATACCAACATCGCACCGAGCCATTATTTTTTGCATTAGTGGGCCGAGAAGGAATCGAACCTACATTGCTCATCAAGGAGCGACTGTTTTACAGACAGTTTGGACTCCCAAGTCCAATCGACCCATTAGTTTTCAAGTGACGCAGGCGGGATTCGAACCCGCAATCGCGAAGGTTTAAGCTTCGCCGCTGTACCAGTTCGCGTACCACGTCATGAAGAAGTGGTGAGGGTGGGACTCGAACCCACAAACACTGAGGTTTGAGCTCAGCCGCTATACCAATTAGCGCACCGCACCATGCGTAAAAGTAGCTCGCCAAGGAATCGAACCTTGTCTAACAGTTTCGAAGACTGTCGTGCGAATCCATCACACTCGCAAGCCAAAAGGGAAGCTAAAGACTTAACCCAAACGGAATAGTGTCCATGCTAGGAGTCGAACCTAGTCCACAACCTTCGCAAAGTTGCGTGCTATCCCTTACACTTCACGGACCTGTTCTTGAATTTTGCCTTTAGCCTTAAGTCGTTAGCCTTTTTCTAGTGGTGCAGGTGGGATTCGAACCCACAAACACTTGCTTCTAAGACAAGCCGCTCAGCCATTGGCGTACCACACCATTTGATTCAAGCGACCCATACCGGATTTGAACCGGTGATCTCCGCCGTGACAGGGCAGCGTCCACTCCTGGCTGGACCGATGGGCCATTAACGATAGAGGCGCTAGTGAGATTCGAACTCAAGTGAGCATGTTTTGCAGGCATGCCCCGCACCAAGCGGATTAGCGCCATTCCAATGAGTAGTCCTGGACGGACTCGAACCGTCGATCAACTGGATGTAAACCAGGTGCCTTCGCCGCTGGGCCACAGGACTATTTATTTCATTCAAAGCGGAAGACCAGGGACTCGAACCCCGAAACGTTGTTAGCGCCAGCTGTTTTCAAGACAGCGTCCTCATCCGGCCGGATGTCTTCCAATGCATGAGGGTGATCGAACGGAATTGAACCGATATAGACTTGGTTCACAGCCAAGTTCCTGAACCAATACAGGACGACCACCATGTGAAATTTCAGCACCGGAGGCAGGAATCGAACCTGCGGGCTTCTGGTTCAGAGCCAGACGCAACGACCAACAGTTGCTACTCCGGAGTATGGACTTACATCTAGAGCACAGGCGGAAGGATTCGAACCTCCAATTAACTGCTTCAAAGGCAGCTGGCTTACCATTGGCCCACACCTGTAAATTACGAACAAGAAAAAGAGTGCCATGTCGGAGTCGAACCGACCTCACCGGATTGGAAGTCCAGGACCTTTGCCGCTCGGCCAATGGCACATTTATCTAACACAAGGCGGAAGGAGCGAGAGTTGAACTCGCAAGGCATTTACGCTCGCTCCGCTTCGAACGGAGTGCCGTCACCCATCGGCTTGCCCTTCCATGTAGCCAAAGCTCCGGCAGCAGGAATCGAACCTGCGTCTGGGCGATTAACAGTCGCCTTCCCGTACCAACACAGGACCCACCGGAATATGTTTCTTAACAGTCAGGATGGTCGGATTTGAACCGACGATCTCGTGCTCCCGAAGCACGCGGAGTAGCCAGGCTTTCCCACACCCTGATAATTGAAGAGCGTCCAGCGAGAATCGAACTCGCAATTCCTCCTTGGCAAGGAGGCGGGTTACCACTACACCATGGACGCCTTTTGTTGGCTCAACCAAATTGTCAAAGATCAAGAGCACCGAGTGAGGATCGA
>JAFLCP010000111.1 GCA_017303505.1 Planctomycetota bacterium
CCAAAGTTCCAAGGTAACCTCGCCTAAAAAATGTGCCTACAACCCCCTTCGAAATGTCAAAGACCAATTCGTTAGACATGTTGAAAATTTGAAACGTTGGTGCTGAAAAGTAGCGATTTAAGAAAGCAATCAGTACGAATTGGGTGGTTCCGTCCCGCATTATGGCAACTCTTCGCATGTACTGATCCTCACAGATGGCTCGCAGATTAATCGCCAACTCGGGGACGCATGAGTAAGGAAAGTCTTCGTAATCCTTGATCAATAGAAATCGTGTCTTCTGTTTCATGTCTTTAACAAACAGCCAAGTCTTGTCAAAATCAACTAGGGTAAAAATCTCTCGCATCTGCTTTTACTCGATTGCATCGATATCATCACAAGTTCCGTACGTGAAGTAGTGTCGGCGGTACTTGTAGGTTCGTTGATAATCCCAGTCGTTGATTGCCACATGAGTGCGTTGGACGTATCGTCGTGCGCGACCGTGCGCTGTCGTATATTGTGAAAACCGCGAACAAAATTTGCTCGCGTTAGGTCCATCTCTGTCCTTCATGTCGCGAGCGGGTTGCAGATTTTAAGGCGACATTTGCTTCATCCTTCACGACTGTGGTCCGAAATGTTGGGGTCAGTTTGAGGCTTTCGGTCTCTCAGTAGTTTATTCCATAATCGATGAGATTGAATGACAGTGAATATACCAATCAGTAGGAAGGCAATTCCTGCCACTCCATCCACTATTAAACCAAAGGATATTGTGTCACCTCTTAGAGTTCGGAGCAAGGAAGAAAATTGGAGGAACAGCATTGGTAACAATATTATGAAAATAGATATGGTATGCCAAAGGTCAAATCGCTGGGGCTTGCTGAACATCATGGCTACAAAACAGTAGAGTGCGAAAGACAAAACGAATCCATGCTTTGCAATCAGGAATGCAGCAACTGCGATCCCTATGGCACTTAAAATGAACATTCCAACTCGATTTTCTTGTGAGGGAAATGCGGTGTTCATCGCAATTGTCGCAACTCCCGCAACAAAGCATAGCGAATCAGATTGATGTGTGACTTCGAGGTCGCAGAGTGCGTAGAATGGTTCATGGCAATAACATCAAATTCCCTTCTGTTGTTGTCGATGGTTTGTGGGAAGCAACTCGTTTGTCGGATCGCCGAACACCTCTCGCGTTGGGCCTGTTCTCGATCCTCGATGCAACTCGCAGTTGAGCGAATCATTTTTTTAGGGTAGTGCAAATAAAACGATGTTCTCTTCCACTTGCGGATTTACCGACCCTCTAAATAGCCGCCAATGAATTGGTTTACGCCATGTCTTTTCCCGCTGCACTCGGCCTCCATCTGGCCTTGTGCCAGTGGAGCCGCGACTTACTGGCTACCAAGCGGATGTGCGAAAACTGCAATCGTTTGCACTTTGCGATCGATGAGTCCCTTTTTCAAACTTCGAACTTCTCACTTCAAACTTCCGTCTCCTCCGCTTGTAGCTCTATCGTTCTGTCAACTACTACTCGAATTCTATGGGTTTTTCAGAATTGATTTCCAGTGTCGAAAGGCTGTTACCCTGATCCTTGTCGTTTCGTTCAGCTTTTCCCAAGACCCGCTTTTCTCAAGCGTACCGAAACTACCGATGGTTTTGATGAGGCTGAATTTCGGAGAATCAATGGTTGAAATACAATCGAAAACTTCCTTGTGCATGCCGAGTTCACAAGCTGCGGCAATTACAGCCAATCCTTGCCTCTTCGGCGTGCGGACTTGCTCCAAAAGATCCTGATGTAAGGTCATTTCCTGGATAAACGCCCGATCGTCGAGTTTTGCCGCAAGGAAGCAGAGTAAATCAAGCTTTCTTTGCAAGAGCTTATTGTCGGCACGGGCGTCTCGCATTAGCTCGTCGTATTGAGATTGTGCTTGTGCTTTTTCCCCCGCAGATAAGCAGTGCGCCGCTAGCTTGAATCGGAGCGTAAATCTTTGCTCCACCTGGTCAATGGCTGCTAGTCGCTTCTCCAACTCCTCAATGCTCGTAGGAACCGTTTTATCTGGTAACTCAAGATCGTAGGGGATTAGTAGTTCTTTCCAGTTGTCATCGAGCCCTACTTTTGCTGCTTCTTGTTCGTGGAACTTTTGCTTAGCGGCTTTATTCAAGAGTTGAGGGTTAGTTGTGATGAAATCAAAATCTGATTGTTCGAGCGAGAAAAAGCTCGCATTGTACTTGTTTGCGTCACCGTGGATTACTGCCATTTCACATACACTTTCGGCAAGCTGATTTACTTTCAAGGGTGGCGCATTGCTTTCTGAAATTAGTTGCATCGCAAGGTCATAATTTTGCCCCGCTGCCGCAGCCTTTACCGCTGCTTCCAATACGGATTCGTCATCCTCATAGGTCTTTATTAGCTTCTTAGCCACTGAACCGTTATGGTACGCGGAATCGAAAAAAACCATATGCCAACATACATCGGATCTTTCGCCATCCTCAAGGTCGTTGAGGTAAGATTCGACTCTGTCAAACCTACCCTTTAGAACCTCGGTGTTGCAGAAAATCGCAATCTCCTCCGTATTGGAAATCGTCTTGTTTTCTCGCAATAAGTGAATGAGGTCGTCATCACCTAAACCTAGCATAAAAGAGAGAGAGGAATAGAACGCCACGATATACATCAGGTGGTAGGTCAAGTCTCGCTCCTTGTTAACCGTTAAGTAGTGATGACTGGCGAACGGTCACCATTTGGCATTGGCCTTCTCGGTTGATTCGCTGGTTTCGGATCGTTCATGTAAGCAATTGTTCCATGGTCCACTAGAGCCCTGTGTTGATGGTGGTGCAGTTCCCACGTCAGCCCTCACGCTGCGAATATCAAAGCCCCGTATCAGCACTAGGGGCGAAGTGTTGATTCGCACACTTGCTGAAATTAACAGCATGTTGCCTTTCGTATCGTGTGTAACACCTTGTCGCCTCGATTACGAGTTCATGCGAATGCGATTGCGATGGTGTAGGGTGTGTGCCGCGGTCCATGACCATAACTTCTAAATCGGTTGGGTTGTGGTCGAAGGTGTTGACTGCCCGCTGCGTTTGGTTGACCGCAGAACATACCGTGCGTTGGACGCGTCATCATGCGCGACCGTGCGTGGCAATGGACTTGTGTGTTGTCATATTATTGAGGGGGTTCTCATGAATTGATGGTATCACGTCCGACTGCGCGATGCAAAAAATAAAAAACTACGGACGCTATGGGCCAGGCTAGCCTGACGCTAACTTGCGAAGAAGCGGCTAAAGCCATGTTTTTTTCCGATGCACTCGGCCTCCATCTGGCCTTGTGCCAGTGGGACGGTGACTTACCAGCTACGCAGCTCGCACAAGTTGGCTCAACTCATTGCGGCTCGGTGAGGTTATGTGGATGTGAAGTCCAACGCTCGCCGCTGAAACAGAGACCGTAGTGGTATTGGCCGGCTCAAATACGGCGAAGGGGGCGTCGGCTTCCAGGCCTTAAGAGGGTTCGCTCAGGATCAGTCGCGCTGCGCAGGAGCATTCGCCGTTGGAACAGTTCTCGTTTCGCATTGGGTTCGTTTGTCGATGTTGTGCCAATGGCGAACCAACAGAAATATAGGCGAAAAACAAGCAAACGCTAAGAAAGCAACGGTCTCGAAATATGGCCAATCCAGTGCATCTATCAACCAGCGTTTTCCAAACGACAGAGCCAACGAGGCACAAATAATCGCAGTGAAGTATTGAAGCAGTCTTGCAACGTTCCAAAAAGGTCTCACGGAGCTTTCATTCCTTTCTGGTCACACAGGCACTTGCTGTTTCGTGGTTTGTATCATAAATCGCGATTTGGGGATGGCGTCGTTCATATTCGGCGAACTTTGAAGCGACTGTGGGTAATGTAGTTCAGGGAAAGGTTTAAGGAGTATCAACTTGTTCCGGTCTGTTGGTCGCGGGCGGCGTAATGGCTTCGTTAAGGTTAGGACGCTCGTTACCTTCTTCATCATAGAGCACCGAACCAGTAGGCACGGTGCCAATTACGCCTCGGCCTTCGACTTGTGTCAGCTTACATCCGACAAGGAACGGAACGATCATTAGTAGGAATTGGGAGAGCTTACCGGTTTTCACTTGTCGCTCCTCGGAGTAGTTCTGGGCCATCACAGAGTTGGACTTGGCATCGCACCTCGATGCAATGGGCAGTTAGGGTTGAGCGTATCATGTCTCGTTGGGTCTTGCAAAGAATTCGATGTCTTTTGCGAGCGACGAAGATGCCTAGCGAGATTGCCAGCCCAGAATGCGCAGGAACCTCGCACAACATGGGAAGCGGCCCCAAACTGAAAGCGTACTTGGGTGTTATGGGGATTGGTCCAACGCGCGGACGGATCAAACGATACCCCAGCCTAGCCTACGGCGTACGGGTTAAACGAAACGTCGGGAAGCGGACTCAAACTGAATGCGTACTTGGCTGTTATGGGGTTGGGTCTAACGCGCTGACGAATCAAACGATACCCCCGCCTAGCCTGCGGCGTACGGGTTAAACGATAGCGCGGGAGGCGGACTCAGACTGAAAGCGTATTTGGCTGTTATGGGGTTGGGTCTAACGCGCTGACGGATCAAACGATACCCCTGCCTAGCCTGCGGCGTACGGGTTAAACGAAGCGCCGGGAGGCGGACCCAAACTGAAAGCGTACTTGGGTGTTATGGGGTTGGGTCTAACGCGCTGACGGATCAAACGATACCCCCGCCTAGCCTTCGGCGTACGGGTTAAACGATAGCGCGGGAAGTGGACTCGAACTGAACGCATAGTTGGCTGTTATGGGGTTGGGTCTAACGCGCGGACGGATCAAACGATACCCCAGCCTAGCCTGCGGCGAACGGGTTAAACGATAAGGCCCGTTTCAGTCGACCCTGGGCAGCGTCCAAGCGTTGGCGTGCATGCTCGGCATCGATGTGGCAGCGGAGCATCACGATGGCCGTCTTGGTTTCGCCATTGGCTCGTTCTAATGCCTCGCTCGCTGCAGCATCGTCGACTTGGCAAATCAATTTGACCAACCGACAAGCGCGAGCCCGCAACTTGATGTTGGTCGCTCGCAAATCGACCATCATGTTGCCGTACGTTTTGCCCAGCTGAATCATGGCACCCGTCGTCAACATGTTGAGAACCATTTTGGTTGCCGTACCCGACTTGAGTCGCGTCGAGCCTGATAAAATTTCAGGCCCCACAATCACCTCGATGGCAATGTCGGCTTCCCGACCTACATCGGAATGGCTATTGCACGCAAAGGCCAGCGTGGCACAACCGAGGGAACGAGCATACCGCAAGCCGCCGATGACGTACGGCGTTCGACCACTCGTCGCGATCCCCATGACCACATCCCGCTCACTCAACTTCTGTTCGCGCAAGTCTCGAGCGCCAGCCTCCGAGTCATCTTCGGCTCCCTCAATCGCCGTGGTAAGAGCCTGGTAGCCGCCAGCGATCAAGCCACGCACCATTTCCGGCGGAGTACTAAACGTAGGTGGACATTCACTGGCATCTAGTACGCCTAAACGTCCACTTGTACCTGCGCCCATATACAGGAGGCGCCCGCCGCGACGAAAGCATTCGGTAATGCAATCCACCGCCGCCGCAATCGATTCACGCACTGCATAGATAGCCGCCGCGATCTTCGCATCCTCTCGATTCATCAACTCCACAATTTCGAGCGAGCTCATTTCGTCTAGGTTCATGCTCTCCGAATGAATGGCTTCGGTGGTCAGTTTCTCTAGGTTCATGTTTATGACTCGATAGTGAAAATCAGACGAGCGGGATCAATTGCGATCCTTGGGGGCAATAGTCTACACTGTCCCGGCAGTATGGACTCCCCCCGCAGTCTATACCCTCTCAGTGTTCGAGAAAATGCATACCCTTTACTATTGTTGATCCAGTGAGTTGATTCTATGCCACCTGTCGGAATATCGATTATTGATATTGCGATTATTGTGGCCTACCTCGGGTTTACTCTTTGGCTTGGCATGTGGGTCGCTCGCAAATCGACCTCGTTGAGCGATTATCTGGTTGGCGGACGTAGTCTCCCATGGTATGCCCTGTTGGGATCCATCATCGCCACGGAAACCAGCGCTGTAACATTTCTCAGCGTACCAGGGTTCACCTTCAAGCCGGAAGGTAACCTTCAATTCCTGCAGTTGGTGATTGGCTTTGTGGTTGGCAGAACCATTGCCGCGTATTGGCTGCTACCCAACTTTTTTGCCGGTAGTCGTTTCTCGGCGTACGAAGTGTTGAAGACGCGTTTTGGTGGCTCGACACAACAGATTGCGTCGATCTTGTTTCTAACGACGCGCACCATCGCCGATGGTTTGCGGCTGTATTTGACGGCCATCGTTCTCGCAGAACTCTTGCACTTTTCGATGACCTTAGCTCTGATGCTGATGACGGTGATCACCTTGATTTATTCTGTGTCGGGCGGCATCAAATCGATTGTCTGGAATGATTGTTTGCAGTTGGTCATTTATTTGGGTGGCGCGATATTCGCTTTGTGGTTGATCGTGCAGGGATGCGATGGGGAGTGGAGCCACTTAATGGCTAAAGGTTGGGAACAAGGTAAATTTCGCTGGCTTGACTTTACCCCCTCGCGGACCAGTGAAAATCTGTGGCTCGGAATTTTAGGTGGGGCCTTCTTAAGCTTAGCCACCCATGGCACCGACCAGATGATGGTGCAACGTTATCTAAGTGCCAAGTCACTGGGACATGCTCGCGCCGCATTGTTGTTGTGTGGTCCTGCAGTGATGTTGCAGTTTATGTTGTTTCTCATGATCGGCATGGGGTTGTGGGCTTTTTATCAAGTGAAACCGCCTGAGGGAGTGTTAGCCAGCGATAAAGCTTTTGCCTATTTTATTGTACATGAGATGCCAGTTGGGGCTCGAGGTCTCACTCTCGCTGCTGTACTGAGTGTGGCAATGTCAACATTATCGAGCTCGGTAGGGAGCAGCGCTTCGACATTTATTACCGATTTGTGGCCCACCGGAAAAACAACCTCCTCCGCCGACGAGAACGCCAATGAGGATTCGTCCTCCCGACTCGCTTGGCTCAGCAAAATAGCAACGCTAGTTTTTGGATTGCTGCAGTTGGTAGTGGCGCTCTTAGTGGCTTGGATCCCTGCATTCCAAGTTCAATCCATTATCGATCAAGTCTTGACCATTTCGGGCTTCGCTTCCGGAATCGTTTTGGGAATCTTTCTCCTAACGATTACGAAACGCAAAATATCACCTGCTGCGTTGATCACTGCGATGTGGGTGGCTGCTATTCTTACCACATGTTGCATCTTAGCGCCTGATGGCGCGCTGTGGAAAATGCGTGGCACAACTTCCGCCGTCATCTCTGCCTGCACCACGGCCTTAGTAGCTCTTGTGGTACAACTCATCGTCGAAAAGTATATCCCCGAAACAAGCCCTGAATCATCCCCATAAATAACGTGCCCATGAATACAGAAGCGACCGAAACCGTAAAGTCTACTGATGATAAATGGGCCAAGATGGAATCCAAGGCTCAAACGGTGAGTCTCATGATCTTGGCCGCTGCGACGGTGGGCTTAACTTTGTATTGGTTGAGACCGGTTCTCTTACCGTTTGTTTTGGCCTTGTTTTTCACCGTTGGTCTTACGCCTATCTTCGACTGGTTTCAAAATCGTTTGCGGGTATCGCGGCTCACAGCTGTGGCAATCACCTTTGTGTGCGGCTTGGTGATGACCGTGTTTCTCTGGTTGGTTGTGTGGATTTCGATCGCCTCATTGCTGGAAGATTCAGCGACTTATCACCAACGCTTTAGTAAGATCGCTGCACGGTTCACCGAATGGATGCCCGATGAACGATCCGAAGAAGCCGCAGATCAAGCCAAAGTCTCGGCAGAGGAAACTGCCGAAGAAAAAGTTGAAAACCACATCGACGAAGATGCAACTCCTATTCCACCGTTTCAACCCGAGGTGGAGCCCGCTGGGGAACCGGCTGTTGTGCCCAAAGACGAATTGCTTCGAAAAATGCAAGCTGAGAAAGAGCGTTCTGAAAAAATGGCGCAGTTCACCAGCCAATACATCAACTATGCCATCACACAACTCTACAGCGGATTATCCGAACTCCTCGGGATGACGGTGATGGTCAGTATTTTTATGTTCTTTTTGCTTTTGGGTAACACATCGCAGAATGTGCATCAACTTCCAACATGGCGCGAAATTGAAATGAAGATTCGTAGCTATATCGTTACCAAGACGGTGATTTCGATATTCACAGGAATTGCCTTTGGAGCCGTCCTGTGGTTTTACGGGATCCCGCTCTCAATCGTGTTTGCGTTGCTCGCATTCTTGCTGAACTTTATTCCGAACGTTGGGCCGTTGATCGCTTGTGCTCTTCCCGTCCCTTTGATTCTGCTTGATCCCAATCTGTCCGTGCCAGGAATGATTATGGTGTTGGTGTTGGCCAGTGTGGTTCAGTTTGTGAGTGGTAACATTGTGGAGCCTAAGGTGATGGGAGATTCGTTTGAATTGCATCCCATCGCCATTTTGCTAACGCTGATGTTGTGGGGAATTATATGGGGACTACCAGGCATGTTTCTGGCGACCCCTCTCACCGCTGCGGCCAAGATCCTCTTCGAGAAGTTTGAGATGACCAAACCGATTGCCGATCTCCTCGAAGGTAAATGGCCTACAGGGGCCACGGCATGATCGTTGTTCGGGCGGCATGAAGCCCTGAGTTAAGTGGGAAGCTGAGTGCGTTTTGAGATGATTTGCGTTAGGGCAAATTCAAAAGCCATTCGCGAGTTATAGCCGCAGGTAGAGTTTTCTGGTCCGCTAATTCTTGGGGTGTACTTCCCCAGTAAAAACTGATCCAGCCTTCATGTGCCTCAGCGTTCTCGTTCAAAAAATTTCGTAGCTCATCGATATTGGATCGAAGTGGAAAACACTCTTCGATGATCACCGGCTTGCCAACGCGAAATCCACGCAAGGTTTCAGCGTCTTTTGCCAATTGATCGCTCTTGGGATATAGATGCATCGCTATAAAATCGACGTGCTCTGCAATTTTGTCTGGTTCGAAGCCGCTGGTTAACCCAGGACGGTTTAGGCTCCAGTCAACCAAGCCTACTGTGATCATGGCAGGATCGCCTGTGTCGCGAATTGCAGTCGCCAATTTTTTCGTCCAAGCCTTGGCGATTTCAGGCCGAGGTCGATTGGCTTGATCCAGCGAGATACATTGAACAAAGTGTTTGTCGCCAAACGCGGGGCCAAGCCAATCGCCGGCGTTGCGTTTTCCACCTGGCACAACCGGTTCGTTCATCAGATCCCAGCAAAAAATGGCGGGTGACTTTTGGGCCGCTGTCACAACAGCTTGCCAGAAATTGGCTTGTGCCTCCCAGCGTTCTGCTTCACTTAAAGCATCATACCAAGTTGGTACGTCTTTCTTGTGATAACATCCTAAACCGGTTACATCGAGGTACAGCCGAGTCCTTTCTGCCAATTGGACCAGGGCACTAAACTTGGCCAGAGCTTGAGGATCGGGCTCGGTGCTCGATTTCATGAACTTGCCGAATTGCAAATGGACTCGAACGGTGTTGGCACCTAGTTCTTGCATCTCGCAAAAGTCGTTTTCAATTTCAGTCCATTGTTCATTCCAGTAATCTTCGATCAGGCGTCCCACGCTGTCGTGGTCATAGTTAAAACCCTTGACTCGAAACGCTTGCGCGTCCCGTTCAGTTACAAATTTCGGGCCGTCGTTGGCGACCTTGATTCGTTGCAACGGAGGTTGTACTGGAATCCGCTGTGGTTTCGGACGAATGCCGGCAACCAATAGATTCGAGCCGCGTTGTCCGAACGCAAAGGTGGCATCTACCGCGCCTTGTATATCCTGTTCAATCGTGGTTGTTTTGAGGTCGATGCGCCGCAAGCGTCCGTCTTCGCACAAGACCCACAGCATGGGAGATTGGGTATCGGGCTCAAGCTCCCATTGGGCTTCTAACGGGACAGCTGCCAGACGCGTAAAGCGTATCAATCGACCCGTCTGTGGATCCCATAATCGAACGGTTTGATCTCGCGACAACGAGACCATCTGAGGAGATTGGCTGAAATTGTCGGGAGCGGAGAGCAGTTGTGAGATACCGGCTGTATGTTGCGCTAGGGAACGAACGGGAGTTCCTGTGTCGAGATTCCACAATCGAATGGCGGCATCGTTTCCCCCGCTCGCAACCAGTTTCGCTGAGGGGAAAATTTGAACCGCCGTGCAGCCATTGGGATGCGCTTCAACTTCCCAGCGCGACTCAAGGCCTTGAGCGTCCAGCAATAGCAACGTTCCGGCAAGTGAAGCGACAGCGATCGATGAATTCTCGACATCCCAGTCGACACGCAGAAATGTATCACCTGGAATTTGACGCTTTGCCAGTAGTTGAAAATCGGGCCAGGTGTAAAGCTCGACGATGCCATTTTCACCCGGTTCGCCACCCACAACAATCAGTTGCGATCCGTCTTCATTGAATTTCAGATCGTGGATCTTTGCACAATTCGTCGAAAACTCTCTGACCGTTTTTTGACATGTTTCATCCCAGACCGTTATGGCAGAGCCGTGGGCTAAGCCCCAGTTCTTCGTCGAGGAGTTATAGACCAGTGCTGTTGTCGGTGATTGGGCTAGAGGCTCTGCCAGCTCTGGTTCTTGGGCTAGAGCTGGAAGAGCGAATGGCGTAAAGGTGCAAATCGCGATCGTTAAAGCGACTAGGTTTGTCACGTACATTTGTACGTGAGTGCGGCGATAAGGCGAAATGCAATTCATGCGATGAGCTCGCGGATGATATGTCCCGATTGATTCACCCGGATAGGGCGACCATCGGATGTGGTGAGTGTCGTTTCTGCCGAAATCCCGAGTAAATGATAGATCGTACAAGCCAAATCCGCCGGGGTGACGGGCGAGTCTAATGGGCTTTCGCCGGTTCTATCACTGGAGCCATGTACGTACCCTTTCTTAAGACCACCTCCAGCCATCATGACGCTGAATACTCGCGGCCAATGGTCTCGACCACCGGTGCTGTTGATCTTCGGAGTGCGACCGAACTCTCCCATAGCGACCACTAAAGTCGAATCGAGGAGCCCACGGGCCTCGAGGTCTTCAATCAGGGCCGATACGGCTTGGTCGAGTGTCGGTATTAGGCCCACTCCTACTTTGGCACCGGCATAGCCTTCCTTCAATCGCAAGACCAAATCGGCATGTGTGTCCCAATCATTATTGTGGATGTTGATGAACGATACGTTCCGTTCCACAAGTCGTCGAGCGAGTAGGCAGCATTGTCCAAGCAAGCGGTCACCGTATCTCGTATGCGTTTGCGGCGACTCATCCTCTAATTGAAATGCCCTACGTGTCTCTTGGTTCAATGTCATTCGATAAGCTTGATCAATAGCCGTTGTCGAAGACGCTGACGATCGATCGGAATCCAGTTGACGTTCTTGCCGATCGAGTGTTTCGAGGAACTCCTTGCGGCGGCGAAGTCGAGCTTCATTCAAGCCGGGATAAAACGCCAAATCCTTGGGTGAAAGCGTATTGGTCTTAGGATCGCGCGGCACCAGGAAAGGTTCGTGTTTGGAATCCAGAAAGCCTGCACCGGCGGTTGAGCGATATTCGTTGAGTGCCATATAAGCTGGAAGATGAGACTCGGAATGACGCACATGGGAAACGACCGAGCCAAAGCTGGGATAAGCTAGAGCAGGTGTTGGTTGATAGCCGGTGAGCAAATAATGATTCGCAATGTTGTGTTCCCCCAACGGGCTGGTTACCGAGCGCACCACACAGATTTTGTCGGCGATACGAGCTAGGTTGGGCATCACCTCGCTGACCGTATAGCCTGGAATCGATGTAGAGATCGATTGGAAAGGGCCGCGCACTTCGCGCGGTGCATTGGGTTTCGGATCAAACATTTCCAGATGACTTGGACCACCATCGAGCCAAATGAGAATGCAAGACTTGGCCTTAATTTCATTTTGTGTTGAGGATGCCCGTAGATGGGAAGTCGACAGGCCGAGACCAAGCAGCGGAATGGAACCAATTTGCAGGAAATCTCGACGGCTAGGACGAACGAATGGACTTAACATGTCATCACGGCTCCCTAGCGATTATCCAAAAAGTCTTTTGAAGATAACAAAGCCCAGAATAAATCTTCCCAAATCAAGCTTGAGTCACTATTCGATTCTTGCGCTAGCGATTTCAAGAACATTTGTTGTTCCGTTGGATTTGGTGACCGACAGAGCGTTCGTATATATAAACGCTCGAGCATTTCGGCCGGGGGCAAGTTTTCTTGGAGCATTGTCTTGAGCCAATGCTTGTCATTCGCAATACGATCGTTGAGCGTTTCGCCGTTGATCCAGTGCAACATAAGGGTAAGCGATGAGGTAGCGGAAGGGGTGGCACAAGTTTCGCTTCGAACGCAACGCCCCAATGTGTCTAAGGTTGACGAGGGTGTCGTTGGATCTTCTAAGGCAACAGCTCGATCGCGTGTAGAGGCATCTGCGATGGGTAATTGGCTACCGGTTGCGTCGTCGATGAGATCCAATAACACATCTGCCGGTAAAGATTTGCGAGGGCCAAAGTTATAGGTTAGATCGCTGCGGCTGTCGGCAGTTGTGGCGGGTGATTGTCGGCGATAGGCATCGGACAGTACGACTTGGCGAATCAAATATTGTAGATCGTATTGATGGGACTTAAACGACTCCGCGAGCGACTCCAATAATTGAGGATGAGTTGCCGGATTGGTTAGGCGCATGTCGTCAACGGGTTCCACTAAGCCTCGACCGAAGAACTGCGACCAGACACGATTTACGATGGTTTTAGCAAAGAGCGAATCGGGGTGCTCTAGCATCCACTGAACCAGCTCGCCGCGCACATCGCCACTCGAAGAAAAGCGAGAGCCGCCAGGAAGTTGGGGAATGGCGGGTAGGCCTGTGCGAGGATTGGTTACGGCACCGCGATCGAGCCACCGCACCATTTGCTTTCGATCGATTCTCGCGAATACTGCTGCCAGACCGTGGTAATCATCTTGTTTCCACCGATCCAGTGGATGGTCGTGGCAATTGGCGCACTCCAAGCGAGCGCCGATGAACCACCGCGAGAATTGTTCTGCTTGTTGACGTGGATCATTGGCCAGCAACATAAAGAAGGCGGGACTCTGTTGATGAGTGTCGCCTGTGGCTGTGATCATTTCACGGGCCACTTGATCCCAAGCGGTTCCATCAGCGATTTGTGCCTGCATCCATTGGTAAAACGAGTGAAGGCCTTGTGGAGCATTGCTGTTGGGACGCAGACCGAATATTCGCGTCCAGCGGTAAGTCCAAAATCGAACATATTCGGGTGAAGAGATTAAACGGTCGATGTTGATTTGATATTTATCTGGATTCGAATCGGTCAGATAATCGCTAAGCTCTTGGGGTGTTGGCGCGCGGCCGATGAGATCGAGCATTACTCGACGCAATTGAGAAGCCTCAGGAGCCAATGGGGCTGCCGTTTGTCGCAATGCTTCGCGGCGCTGATCAAGCCAGTAATCAATAGTGTTGCTGGCAGTTACATTACTTGTGTCTGATGGCGAGTGCGTGTTTGGCGTTAAGATCTGCAGCGTTTGAATTCGATCGCAATAACGCACAATTAAAGTATGGATGCCCGGACGCAAGGCAGAGAGTTGCTGCGTGGTCGTATCAAACTTCAAACTGCTCGGGTCAGGAATTTGAATCGCGACCAAATGATTGATGGATTTACTTTCTGTGGAAAGAAACAACGCCGTAACATCAAGTGTCCCTCGTGTTTGCAGGGGGAGTGTAATGGGAGATGTTGCAGGCAGGATCTGTTGGTTCCAAGAGATTTCTATTTCTTTGAGTTGCAGGTTGCGGCGGCGTTGAGCCCCCTGCTCTATCCATGCGTGCAAGATCTTCCAAGGAACGGAGTTCTCATCTAAGATGGCTCCACCTTCGTGATCGATCGCACCAGTTGGTTTCTTGAGAATCAAACTGGCTGTTGGATGAGCAACATCAACGCGTCGTCCTTCAAACTCCCGAACGATAGCGGCGTAATCGTCTCGCGGGTTTGATCCCCACAGAGATAAATGAAATCCGCCACGTCCAACCGCAGCTCCGTGGCAACTCCCCGAATTGCAGCCAGCTCGAGTAAGAATGGGGAGTACCTCATAATCGAAGGAAATAGGTTCTGACGCAAAGGCCAGGGACCCGAACCAAAGATAGAGTAGAAACGCTAAACCACCGCGCATCATTGGTACTTCTCGGCCCACTTGCGAAGGATCTCTTGGCACCGTGGAGTCCCATAATTTTCGAGCTTACCGCTGTTGACGATGGTCTTAGAGATGCGGGCGATTTCTTTTCGAGCCGCTTCATCTTTTTCAATCCAAGCTTCGACGGCAGCTGCGGCTTCATCCACTTGTTCGTCCGTAGCGTCTTTTTGGATGACTGGACGCAAGTAGGTGCGGACTTGTTCTGCGAGAGCTTCGTTCGGTTGATTGGGATTATTGCCGGTGGCATTAGGACGCATACCGGGGACTTGTAGTTTATTGACATCCGGTACCTCACCTCCAGCGATATCAACAATCGACTGAAAGATCTTAGGTAAGTCGGCTTGAATGCTGGGTTGAATCAAGGCGTAGTTGGCAGTGACTTTGTTCTCTTTGCCAACAAGCACCGTAACGGTGACTTGACGATTGAGGCCATAGGTACCTGGCCCTTCGACTCCATCGGGAGAAATGCCGATCAGGGTTTTGGCAGGCAAGGCGTGCCGCATTCGTTTGAGATCGCTTTCCGCTTGTGTTGGATCGGCTGACAGCCATACAACACAACTGGCAACGTCATTGTCTTGGCGTTGCTCAAGATAGGTCATCAGCAAGCGGGTGAGGCCAATCGAAGGTCGATTCGCTTGATGCACAAAGAGCAGCACAAGCGGTTTGCCTTTCGCTTCAGCGATCGGATCGAATCGCTTACCAGCAGCGTCATCGAATACGCCTACAATTTCAAACGCCGATAGATCTTCACCGACTTGCGGCCCTGAAAATACTTCTTCGGCTGGCTTGGTTTCTTGCGCGACTGTTGGTTCCGATATCGAAACGCAAATAGCACCACTGCCTAACAGCGTTCCGAGCGCCGGCAGAACAAGAAGTAGCGAAGACTTTAAACGACGCTGGCACAGGGAGAGGGTGTTCATGGATGGTAGGTAGGGAAGTGTGTGGGGAGTTCGGTATTTACTGATTATGGCGAATGTATCGGCGACGAGAAAGAATCGCGGTCGCTGAATCCCTCAAAATAGCCCATAAAGTTCAGGGGCAGATCACCGGTTTTCAGTGGTGCAACCTAGATTTTCACATACCGTTTTCATCGCTGGCAATAGCGAAGAATTTTATCAAACCGCGAACCCCAATCCCAAATCGCCATGGAATTTTTGTTGTTGCTAGGCCTTTTTCCAGCAGCCATTTTCGGTGCGATCGCTGTGCGCACTTTTGGCCTATGGGGAATCGTGCTGGCAATGTTCCTCATCGGTATTGTCTTCGGGCATCCGTTCTTTCATGTTTCCGTCATCACCCTCGATCGCTTGATCTTAGCTTTGGTCGTCGGAGGGACAGCATTTTTTCGGCTCTATGGTCGTTACAACGGCGAGCGGTGGGATCTTTCCGACTTATTGGTCGCGCTTTGGATCGCCTGGGTCACCTTTAATACGTTTACGCACGACTTCAAAGTGGATGGATACAGTCCTGCTTCGCAATGGCTCTTTTTCTACATCATTCCCGTATTGATGTATGTGGTAGGGCGTTACCTTCGTCCCAATCCACAAGAGATCAAGTGGATGATGATGGCTTTTGCCGGGCTGGGGGTCTACCTTTCGCTGACCGCAGCCTGCGAATGTTTTGGAGTGCATGGAATTGTATTCCCGCGATTTATTGTGAACCCAGCCATTCAAGAATTCTATGGACGCGGGCGCGGACCGTTGCTCAATCCATCAGGCAATGGCATTCTCATTACACTGGGATTCATTTGTTCGTTGATTCTCGCTAAAGATTTCCAATATTGGAATCGCTTGTTACTTATTGCTGTGGTCGGCGTTTACGCTCTCGGAATCTACAGCACGTTAACTCGCTGCGTATGGCTAGGTGGAATGGGATGCTTAGCTATGTTCGCGTGGATCTATCTACCTACTCGAATCAAGTGGACCGGAGCGATCTTTGGACTCATGATTGCAGCCTGCTTGGCCCCCGTCGTCTTGCCGCATATCAATCGCTTTAAACGCGATAAAAACGTGAGCGTCGAAGATATGGCTGAATCAGCAAAACTTCGCCCCATGTTGGCGGTGATAGGTTGGGAAATTATCAAAGATTATCCTTTGCGGGGTGTGGGTATGGGGCATTACCTCGAGTACAGCGTCGATTATGCACAAAATCGCAACATCGATTTGCCACTCGATTTGGCGGACAAATACGTGCAGCACAACATTATTCTGTCGATTCTGATCGATCATGGCGCCATCGGTTTGGTGCTGTTCCTCATGATGGTTGGCAAATGGTGTCATACCAGTTGGCAAATATGGACCTATCGCCTTGCGCCGCGTGAGGCAAAGTACATCGTGCTGATCGCGGCTGGTTTTGGTATCGGCTATATCGCAAATGGTATGTTTCAAGATGTGCTTATCATTCCGATCGTTGGTAGTTTGTTATTCTTCCAAGCAGGTTTGCTGCGAGGAATCAAAGCCAATTTGGCTGGACAGCACAAGCTGTTGATTGAAAACAATGCGTTCTCAAACACACAAGTCACTCCACCTCAACTTGTCTTGCAGCCATGAGTTCAAATTCAAACAAGTCGCGAAACGAAGCGATTGATCAAGGGCGTTTTTTCGCAGCGGCTGGCGTCGTATGGATACACTCGATGCGCACTGAGTTGATGACGATGTGGGGTGAGTTAGGGCGATTCGCGGTCCCTTTCTTTGTGTCGCTTGCCATTTTGATGACATGGCAGAGTCTCCAGCGATCCACGGAGATTCGATTCGTGGATTTTTTGATGCAGCGGTTGCGCAGACTCTACTTGCCCATGTTGGTTTGGAGTCTGGTGTATATCGCATTCAAGTTGGTTAAGAGTTTTTTACAGCCCCACTTGCCCAATGACTTTCCAGGGTGGTCGTTTTTATGGGGAGAGACTGCTTATCATTTGTGGTTCATCCCATTTTTGACCATGGTTGTCTTGCTCCTTTTCGCAGCCCGGCCGTTGGCCCAAGTTACAGACAAGACCAAGGGGATTGTGGCAATTGTGCTGCTGATCGCGGCAGCTGCTATGGCCTGTCTACCTAACATTGAGCTCCCGACACAATTCGCTGGCGTTCAATGGATGTGGCGGGCCACGCCGGCGGCCTTGGCTGCCTTTGTGCTGTTTGTACTGCTCGACCCGCGTCCAGTCGCATATCAAGTAAAGCCGCAGATAGTCAGAGTCGCGGGAATGGTTGGCGTTTCAGCTCTGTTTTTGGCTGTGCTCCAGCCCGGAAGCATCATTTTGGAATCGATCGCAGGCTTGATGTTCTTGGTGGTCGTGCTCAATGAAGAAGTGCAGTGGAAGAACTCGACGCTGCTCAGTACGCTCGGCCGCATATCGATGGGGATCTATTTCAGCCATTTGTTGTTTGTCAAATGCACGGAAATTGTTCTCGATAAGATCGTACATGATCCTGTTGCTTGGAAAGATGGAGCGGTCTTTGCGATTTCATTGATAGGTGCGGCTTGTCTTTCGTATCTCCTTTATCGCTTCCAGCCGACACGTTGGTTGGTCGCATAACGCACTGCTTGAGTTCAAGCCGCGCGTCCGTCACCTCAGCGAAAGCCGAAGACGACTGGTACGGGGCGTACACCCGTAATATCCGAAGAGCGATTGATGAAACGTAAATCGCCATCTTTCTCGCGAAGGATCATCACCGAGCTTCCGCCGCCATCCAAGTTCAAGGCTTCACTGCAGCCGAACTCGATCATCAACTTGGCTAACTCTTCTTCGCTTACACCTTCACTGATTTTCTTTTGACGGCCATCGACAACTAGCATAACTAGTTTGCGTCTGCTCGCATCGAACCCGATCGATGTGCGCGGATGCAGTACGTCGCTGGGTGGTACCAGTACTTCGCCTTCCGACAAGATTCCGCGGAAACCAGCGATTGCGACGTTAGGCTGAGCGATTGTCTTAGCCGCTTGGGGTGTCAGGTTCTTAAGAGAGGGACGTCCTTCTGTGTCAAACCAGAACGTCCAATAGCCTTCCTGTACGGGGCTTACACGGCGGTCTCCATCCACAACCCAACCATGGACGTCTGCATGTCCACCAGCGATGTATCCGGGTGACTTGCCCGTTTGTGGATCGGGAATCATGGTCCAAGCATTGGTGTTGATTGCAACGACCATTTGCTTTTCTTTCGCTAAAGCTTTGGGGGAAGTAAGAGATGTCTCAGCAGGGCCGTCACCATCGGGATCTGCTGCAACACCGATCACGGGTTGAGCTTGGCAAGCAGCTAAGTCCACCGTCAAACGATAAATGCGGAGTGGTCTAGGTTCGCTCCTCTCGTAGGCTTCAAACTCCATGCCCGCCGGCAAATCCACATTTTTGAAACGCTCGAAGAATTTCTCTGTCGCTTTGGTTTGATCTTGCGACAACGCGGATGAAGTCAAGAGAACGGCTAGGCAGAGACTTGCAAACGAAGAGTTGCATATTGTTGCTAAAGATGTATTGCGCATTGGCGAATGTGTTCGGGTGGGCGTGTGGGGTGTGGCGATTCAACGTTGTTAGGTGGCCTATAGTCTAACGCTGCCAAGGATGACGGTGCAAACTGGTTATCGAGTTAACTAAGACGCACTTAAATACTCTCAGTTTGGGGCTATTTCCCCCACGGACGAGGGCTAGGCGTGCTTCGCGTCGTCGATTGGTTTATACTAAGGCGATCCAGCCTAAGTCCCCAGAACAACTCGCCATTATGTATCAACCTACATCTTACATCCGTCTGAGTATTGGCTTGCTGAGCATCCTAGTCGGGGCATGTTCGCTGCATGCCGACGAAACAGCCTCAGCAGAAACGGAAACATTTCGCTTCACTGAATCGGTGAAGAATCTTCTTCAAACTCAATGCGCTGATTGCCATTCGGGCGAAAGCTCTGAAGCGTCACTCGATCTCACGCAGCTTATGCAGGGAGGGGTAACAGAAGCATCACTCGATCGCTGGGTTCAAATTTATGATCGAATGGACGCTGGCGAGATGCCCCCCGAAAAGCCGCTGGATGCCGCGCAACTTGAGATGCTCCACCGCGAATTTTTACCGGAGCTTGTACGGCTTGATCAACATCGCATTAACACTCTGGGGCGAACCACCTATCGACGTATGAATCGATTGGAGTTTGAAAATCGGATGCGTTCTTTGCTCGAAGCTCCATGGCTACAGATTAAATCGATCTTGCCAGACGATTCCATTTCCTATCGATTCAATAAAGTTGGTGAAGCGCTGGATGTTTCCCATGTCAACGTCGCCAGATACATGCAAGCTGTCGATTATGCATTGAGAGAAGTGACTGAGAATCGGTTGGAGCCTCTCCAATCAACCCAACGCAAATTCTATGCTCGTGAGCAGCCAATCTTCAATCGGAAGGTGCATTACACAGAATTCAATCGCAGCCCAGAGCGAGCCACGTTTCCGCTGATCGGATATGAAGCGGATATCAATGTGCTTCGCGATCCGATGGTGCCGTTTACTATAGGTGAGAGCAACCCTGAGGTACGTGAGAAAGAGTCGTTCGGCGTTGTGGCCAGCAGTTATGAGCCATTGGAGCCTACGTTTGGACAATTTAAGGCTCCCGTTTCTGGTCGTTATAAACTTCGATTCAAAGGCTATACGTTTTGGGTGCAAGGCGAAGAAAAAAGATGGTGGCGACCCGATCGAGAAAAAGTTTCCATAGGACGACGCTCGGAACCAGTTGCCGTCTATGCACAATCACCTCCCCGGCAATTGCGAAAGTTAGGTGAGTTTGATTTTCAAATTGAACCGACTGTTCAAGAGCTCGATGTTTACCTGGTAAAAGGTGAGACGATTCGGCCTGACCCGGTTCGATTGTTTCGTTCTCGTCCACCCAACTTTCGCAATCCGTTGGCTGAAAAAGATGGAATGCCAGGCGTGGCCTACAACTATCTCGAAGTGGAAGGACCGCTTGTCGATCGTTGGCCTTCGTACGGTCATCATTTGTTGTACGGCGATCTACCGCTGAAGAAGGTCAGTGACAAAAAGGTGGAAGTGATTTCTGACCATCCACGTGAGGACGCTGTTCGTTTGCTCGATCGGTTCCTCGACAGGGCTTACTTGCGTCCTGTCGATGAGACTCAAAGAGCTTCTGTGTTGACTGTGTTTGATAAGGCTCAAGACTCGGGCTTTACATTCCAAGAGTCGATGATTGCGATGTACACAGCAGCGTTGTGCTCACCCAGCTTCATTTGTATGGAAGAGCCTGTGGGTGAATTGGATTCTATTGCGGTCGCGAATCGTTTGAGTTTGTTTCTGTGGAATCAGCCTGCCGATTTACCCCTTCGCCATTGGGCAAAGCAATTGGATGTGAAGAATCTTTCCCAGATTCGCCAACAGACCAGGCAAATGTTGACCGATGCAAGGACCAGAGTTTTCGTCGATGCGTTTCTCGATTATTGGCTGGATCTTCGCAAACTGAATGACACTTCTCCGGATGAGTTACTCTATCCCGATTATTATCTGGATGACGCGTTAGTGGACGCAGCTCAAATGGAAACGCAGATGTATATGTTGGATCTCATTCAACAGAACAAGCCGATCCGGTATTTGGTTGATTCCGATTACACGTTTGCGAACGAACGGTTGGCTGTGCACTATGGCTTGCCCGACATACAGGGCGTCGCGATGCAAAAAGTGACGCTACCAGCTGATTCACCGCGTGGCGGATTGCTTACACAGGCGAGCGTGTTGAAGGTGACGGCCAACGGGACCACCACATCACCGGTTGTACGGGGAGCGTGGGTGGGTGAGCGGATTTTGGGGACGCGGATACCACCTCCACCAAAAAGCGTGCCAGCCATCGAGCCTGACACGCGCGGTGCAACGACCATTCGCGAGCAATTGCAATTGCATCGTGCAGATCCAAGTTGTGCCGGTTGCCACAAAAAGATCGATCCGGTTGGATTCGCGCTGGAGAGCTTTGATGTGCTCGGAGGCTGGCGAAAGCAATATCGCAGTACTGGCGACAATGGCGATAAGGTCGAGGGCATTGGGAAGAATGGCCAACCGTTTACTTTCAAGATGGGGCCGTCGGTTGATCCAACCGGTGAGTTGCCAACATCAGAAAAGTTTAGTGATGTGGAAGAACTCAAGCGAATCCTGGGAAACCATGAACGTGCGATCGCCCGCAATCTTTTGGTACAATGGACAATCTACGCAACAGGTTCACCACCACGTATCAGTGATCGCAGTGAAATAGAGCAAATTTTGGATCGACTCCAATCCGATGGATATCCATTGGGCTCGATGATAGAAGAGCTGGTCTGCAGTCCCTTATTTTTGAGAAAGTAATCACGATGGCGACGTTCCTCAAGAATCAACCATTGTCACGGCGATTTGTCCTCAAGGGATTGGGGGCAGCGATGGCACTTCCTTGGCTAGATGCCATGATGCCTGCTGTTTGCCGTGGGGCAACGCGATATGAAGCGGAGCAATCGCCCATGCGCATGCTGGCCGTTTGCAATAATCTTGGCCTGCTACCAGAAAAGTTCTTTCCGACCACGGACGGATCGAATTACACGCTCTCTCCTTACCTGCAAGTGTTAGAACAACATCGCCAGAATTTTACGGTGTTTAGCGGAGTTTGGCATCCTGATGTCGACGGAGGTCATCCGGCTGATATCTGTTTTCTTACCGCAGCGCCACATCCGGGCAGCGGCGGCTTTCGCAATACCATCTCACTCGATCAATTGATGGCGGAACAGATTGGACATCATACTCGATTCCCTTCACTCACCCTGGGCGTCAATGTAAAAGGTGCTCAACGGAGTTTGTCGTGGACGGGCGCGGGCGTATTGATTCCTTGTGAAGATAGTCCATCGGCGATTTACAAGCAGTTGTTCTTGCAAGGAACGAAAGAAGAAGTCGCTAATCAAATTCGCAAGCTCGAATTGGGACAGAGCATTATGGATTCGGTGACCGAACAAACCCAGTCACTGGCGAAGCGTTTGGGGCCCAATGATCGACAACGCATCGATCAATATATGACGGGGGTTCGCGACTTAGAGCAGCGAATGGTGGCGGCGAAGGAATGGGAAAACGTTCCTAAGCCTAAGGCTCGAGTCGAATCCCCTATCGATCCTAAGGATCCCAAAGAGTACATGAAGGGTGTGAAGCTCATGTATGATATGGCCTGCTTGGCTTTTGAAACCGATTCGACACGCTTGGTCACGTTGTTATTGGACAGTGTGAGCTCGCCGGCTATCGATGTCGAAGGGATCGATATCACCGATGGATATCACAATTTATCGCACCATGGAAAGAATGCCGCGAAGTTGAAACAGTTGGAAGCGATCGATGTGGAGCATATGCGGTTATTGAAGGAGTTGTATAGCACGCTGGAAAACGCCAAAGAGGGCAACTCGCATCTACTTGACCGTACGATGGTGTTGTACGGAAGCAACTTGGGGAATGCAAATACTCACGTTACGACAAATTTGCCGATACTTTTTGCTGGCGGCGGGTTTAAACATGGTCAGCATTTAGCGTTCGATACGCAGAATAACTATCCATTGCCGAACTTGTTCGTTTCGATGTTGCAGAAAATGGGGCTGGAGTACGATCACTTTTCAACATCGACTGGCACCATGCGCGGCCTGGAAATGTAGGGTGTAGGGTGTGTGCAGCAAGTCATTAATCGTTGGATGTTTCGTTCGTGAAAACATCGATTTCTCGAACGATTTAAAACTCAATTGGGAAGACTTGCGAAACACACCGTGGTACGATTCGTCGCACGACAACACGCATCCCGGCAACTCGATTCTCCTTGAAAACGGTGACGCTTGAATTTAGATCAATGGCTTGGACAAGCGATTAAACGGGGTGCTTCTGATGTGCATTTGATCGCCGGTTATCCCCCGATGATGCGTTTGCACGGTGTGCTATTGGAGATCGAGAATCAGCCATTAACGCCCGCTGAATTGCATGATCAACTGCAAGCCATTTGCCCCGAGCCAAAGAAATCGCAATTAGCGCAGCAGCGAAGTTGCGACTTTTCACATGAGTTGCAAGTAGATGGTAAGTTCCGACGCTTGCGGGCGAATTTGTACTACGCCGACAGTTCGTTGGCCGCCGCTTTTCGCGTGATCCCGTCGGAGATTCCCGATTGGCAATGGGCAGGGATTCCACAATCGCTCGGTCAAAAGCTTGTTTACCAAAAAGATGGGCTGGTCATTGTGACTGGAGCGACAGGAGCAGGTAAGTCGACCACATTGGCGATGTTAACCAACCTGCTTAACGAGGCGGGTGGTTATCGCATTATCACCATCGAAGAGCCGATCGAATATCGATTTGAAAAGAGTGGTCATTCGATCATTTCACAAAGAGAAGTGGGCGTCGATGTGATCTCTTTTGCGGAAGGCTTGCGATCGGGTTTACGACAAGATCCGGACGTTATTGTGGTTGGCGAAATACGCGATACCGAGACGGCTCAAATGGCGCTGAGTGCGGCTGAAACAGGACACTTAGTGTTGGCGACTATGCACACTCGCGATACTAAGGGAGCCATTAGTCGATATGCAGATTTCTTTCCGCTGGAATCGCAGCGAGACATGCGCAATCAGTTTGCATTAAGTTTGCGTGCCATTGTGAGTCAACGGTTGTTACCGGGCCAAATCGAAGGGGCGAAGCGGTGTTTGGCACTGGAAGTATTGTGGAACACAAGCCCCATCTTCAGCGCGATTCGCAACAACAAGTTGGAAAGTATCGACAATTATTTGTTGACTGGTCGTGATGAGGGCATGGTCAGTTTCGATGAGTCGATTCGAGTGTTGTATCGAGAGGGAAAAATCTCACGCGAAGTTGCCGAGTCTCACGTTCGCGATCGCGCCTTCTTGTCGCGATAAGTGTGTTGCCGTAGCACGACTGTCCCCAGTCGTCCCCCGGGCCCCGCCCGCCGAACTCTGTTGTCTTGTTTTCCCAAGTGCGCGTAACGCGCTAATCCTGATCGCAGCTTCGTAGCACGACTGTCCTCACTCGTTCTTCGGGCACCGCCCGCCGAATTCTGTTGTCATGTTTTCCCGCATGCGCGTAACGCGCTAATCCTGATCGCAGCCTCGTAGCACGACTGCCCCCAGTCGTTCTTCGGGCGCCGCCCGCCGAACTCTGTTACCACCGACTCACGGATGTGCGTAACGCACTGGTACTGGTCGCAGTCTCGTAGCACGACTGTCCCCAGTCGTCCCCCGGGCGCCGCCCGCCGAATTTTGTTATCACCTACTCACGCATGTGCGTAACGCACTGGTACCGGTCGCAGCTTCGTAGCACGACTGTCCTCAGTCGTTCTTCGGGCGCCGCCCGCCGAACTCTGTTATCACCTACTCTCGCCTGCGCGTAACGCACTGGTACCGGTCGCAGCACGGCCGGGTCGGACCGTGCTACGACAACCAACCCTAATTACCTTGAACGTCGCCGTTCCAATTCTTTCGAGACGTTGTAGCCAATCCGCTCTGCGATGCGGTCAAAGAGGGCTAACCAATTACTGTCTCGGTCTTCCATCACAATCGATTTGCCACGGCGTAACGGGATGATCACTTTGCACTGCTTATCGACGCCACCTTTGTCCCCATTGAGATCGTGCAGGTAGACCGCGATACGGCCTAGGCGAGCTTCGAATCGCTGCAAAGCAAATTCCAATCTCTTATGAAGAACTTCCAGTTGATTTTCAGAAATAATCCGACGATCGCTGTGCACTGCTACCTGCATCATGGAAAAACCCTTCGTCAATGAGGAAAAATCGCACCTCTTTTTCACTGTACGCTGGGCAAGACGTTTGATTGTTAAATAATCGGGCTATATTTGTTTGAATAAATCTAACGATCCATAAACGGTAACGAGTGGAGGAATTATGTGGCTAAACTACCACCATTTGTATTACTTTCACACGGCTGCCCGAACTGGGAGCTTGGCGGCTGCGAGCAAGGAACTCCACCTTTCGACAGCCACTTTGAGCATTCAAATCCGCGAGTTGGAACGGGCACTGGGGGTAAAGCTCTTTGAGAAGAAAGGGCGAGGCTTGGCGTTAACTGCGTCGGGTGAGGTGGTCGAGCAATATGCGACCGATATTTTCAATCTTGGCGAAGAGATGGTCGAGTTTGTTCGCGGCAATCCGATTGGTAAACCGATCGAATTGCGAGTTGGTTTACGCGACGACATGGCGAAGTTGGTGGCTTACAAGTTGCTCAAGCCAGCGATGGGGTCCCCTGGCGAGACACGGGTTGTCTGCCATGAAGGTGAGATGAACCATTTGATCGCTGATCTATCGGTGCACAAGCTGGACGTGGTGTTGACCGATCGACCACTTGATCCATCGCTGGGCGTGAAAGCGTATAGCCATCTGCTTTGGGAATCGGAAGTACACGTCGTTGGAAGTAAGGAGTTGGTCAAATCGCTGAAGGGTGATTTTCCATACTCGTTGCAACAAGCCCCATTTTTAATGCCGACCACGGATACGGTCTTGAGGCGTCATTTGGACAAGTGGTTTATGGAGCGTGGCATCGCGGTCTCCATCCGAGGTGAATTTGCGGATAGCGCCATGTTGGAAGTTGCGGGACGAGCGGGAGATGGATTCTTGGCTGTGCCAGGTGTGGTCGTACGCGATTTGCGCGATTCCTTTGGGATGATCTCATTGGGAAAGTTAGCGGGGATTCGTGAGACGTTTTACGCGATCTCGCTCGAACGCAAAATCAAGCATCCCGGAGTGGTTTCGATCGTCGAGGGGGCCAAACGAGGGCATTGAGCGTTACGGAATTTCGCTGCGGTGAGTCAGGATGAAGGACGGATAGGGTGTGGCTGTATGTTCAGTATCATCTTGATGAAATGGGCTTTTGACGCGAAACTGCGTACGTAGCGATGCATCGTTGCAGAATGCCGTTCAGAAAAGCCTGTCAAAATAGAGATTGAGTACGATGGAAGCTGGAATCGTCGGGTTGCCCAACGTTGGAAAAAGCACACTCTTCAACGCCTTGACCGCATCCAAATCGGCTCAAGCTGCCAATTATCCGTTCTGCACGATCGAACCTAACGAAGGGATCGTCAGTGTGCCCGATGATCGTTTGGCTCGTATCGCCAGCTATATCACCCCGCAGCGTCTTCTTCCAGCAGCACTGAAATTGGTTGACATCGCAGGTATCGTAAAAGGAGCCAGCGAAGGGCAAGGCTTGGGCAACAAGTTTCTAAGCCACATTCGCCAAGTCGATGCGATCATTCAAGTCGTGCGTTGCTTTATCGATCCAGACGTGATCCATGTGGCGGGTAATGTCGATCCAGTGCAGGATATCGAAACGATCGAAACCGAATTGATGCTTTCCGATATCCAGGTATTGGAAGGAGCGATTCCGAAGGCTCAAAAGGGGGCACGTGCGGGTGAACGCGAAGCCAAGTTGCGAATGGCGGCAATCGAGAAGTGCATGGCGCATCTTGCCAAGGACTTGCCTTTGCGAACATTGGAACTTCCTGAAGCGGAAGCTGAGGCGATCAGCAGTTTTGGATTGATGACCTACAAGCCGATCTTGTTTGTGGCCAACGTGGCTGAAGACGATCTCGAAGGCAAAGGTGAGTTGGTTGAAAAGGTTCGGGCTTACGCTGTCAAAGTCGGCGCATCCGTCGTTCCTGTCTGTGCGAAACTGGAAGCGGAAATTGCGGAACTCGACGAGCCAGATCGTACGGAGATGTTGCACTCGGTTGGCTTGAAGGAACCAGCCTTAGCTGCATTGGCTCGGCAAGCATATAAAACGTTGGGCTTGCAAAGCTATTTCACGGCTGGTGAAAAAGAAGTACGAGCGTGGACGGTTCAAGTCGGTGCAACTGCGCCACAAGCTGCTGGCGTGATCCATTCCGATTTCGAAAAGGGCTTTATCCGGGCCGAAATCTATTCGCTGGAAGATCTTGAAAAGTACAAAAGCGAAAAGGAAATTCGAGCAGCTGGCAAGTTGCGTGTGGAAGGCAAGGCCTACATCATGCAAGACGGTGACATCTGCCAC
>JAFLCP010000112.1 GCA_017303505.1 Planctomycetota bacterium
GACACAATGCGTTTCCTCGCTTTTTTTGTCTTAGTTCCTCGTGAGAATCAGGACTCTGTTACTTGTGGCTCCTATGAGATACTTCTAAGTAGTTACATCTCGCTTGCTTGACACCAGCCACTACAAGCGTATACACTTGTCTAGTTCAACAGATTTATTAGGAGTCTCGTCAGTCATGGATCGGGTGCCACCAAAGCCAAAACATCCCGAATCCAACTTGCAGAGTGAGGAAGGAGCGGATTCGATGTCAACAATGGAAAATCAAATGGAACCGTCGTCGGTAGATTCGATTGAATCCTCCCAGACACAGCCCGCCGCTCGCCAACCCAAATATCAGTTAGGTACTCCGGTTCAATTTGTACAAGGTGTTGGATCGCAACGTGCTCCGCTATTCGAAAAACTTGGTTTGACGCGAGCTGGCGACTTGCTCTTCTATTTTCCCCGAGACTATCAGCCCCCTGTTGAAATTGTTGCTTTCTCGAAATTGAAAACCGATACGCGCGTTTCCGTGGTTGGGACAGTGGTCGATCGCGAATTTCGCGGGATCAGCGAAGGACGCAGTATGGCTGGAGTGTTGTTGCAAGTGGAAGGAGGCTCCGTCCGGCTCAAATGGTTCAATCAACCTTATCGCTTGGAGAACATTTCTCATGGCGCGAGAATACAAGCAACGGGTGTCATTAAAATGGCTGGCTTTGTGTGGGAGATGATTCATCCCGAGTACAAGATACTTGAGGATGAAGAAGATTTATCCCCGAATAAGCCTGCACCACAATACAGTTTAACGGAAGGCCTGCTGAACAACCATGTGAAACGCGCGGTACACAACGCCGTGCATGAGTTGGCCGATAGTGTCGATGAAGTTCTACCTGCAGCCACACGCGAAGCTGCCGGTGTCTTGGGAATCGCCACTGCGCTGCGGCAGATTCATATTCCTACTACGATGGATGAAGCAATGGCGGGCCGAAAACGCTTCATTTTTCAGGAACTATTTGTTCTTCAACTCGCTCTGGCCCTGCGCAAACGCCAAAAGCAATCGGGCTTGCCGGCCCCCGTACTTGAAGACAATGCGAAAATCCACAATCGCATCCTAAGTCGCTTTCCATTTGAGCTTACCTCCGATCAACGCCAAGCGATCCATGAAGTCGCCAATGACATGGGTAAGAATGTCCCCATGAATCGACTCATCCAAGGTGATGTTGGAAGCGGCAAAACGGTGGTGGCCATGTACGCAATGCTGCTGGCAGTTGCACATGGTTATCAAGCCGCATTGATGGCCCCAACGGAAGTCTTGGCCCGCCAGCATGCGCGAGTTTTGGGCGCGAATCTCAAAGCGAGTCGAGTCAATGTAGAGTTGCTTACAGGCTCCCTTTCGGGTAGCGAACGCAAAAGTGTTCTCGACTCGGTCGCGATGGGAACCACGGATCTTGTTATTGGCACGCAAGCTCTGTTGTCCGATCAGCTCGAATTCCGAAAACTGGGCGTTGTGATCGTGGATGAACAACATCGTTTTGGTGTGGGACAACGAGCAAGTTTGCGAAGCGGTACAGAAACGCAACCTCATTACTTAGTGCTTACAGCGACACCAATTCCTCGCACAATTGCCATGACACTCTTTGGCGACTTAGATGTATCCGTGTTGCGAGAGAAACCGCCCGGTAGAACAGTCACCAAAAGCTATGTGGCTCGCCATGATGAAATGGCCAGTTGGTGGGAGTTTGTCCGCAAGCAATTGAAACAAGGTCGGCAAGCTTATGTAGTGGCACCACGCGTGGAAGACAATGAGCAAGAGGAAAGCCGAGGTGCCGAGTATTGGCACGATCGCTTACAACGCGAAGAGTTTGCCAACTTTCGGGTTGGCCTTTTGCATGGCCGTATGGCTTCAAGTGACAAAGACGAAACGCTGCGCAAATTTAATGCACATGAACTCGATGTATTGGTTTCCACCACCGTTATCGAGGTGGGTATCGATGTTCCCAACGCTGCCGTAATGACCGTAATGGAGGCTGACCGATTAGGGCTAGCCCAGTTGCATCAATTGCGCGGTCGAGTGGGGCGGGGTCAACATCCGGGCTACTTCTGCGTGTTCCCGCGCAAAGAAATTCCAGGCGTAGAAAACGAACGATTGCAGGCATTAACGCAGACTCAAGATGGCTTTGAATTATCCGAAATCGATTTCAAGATTCGCGGTCCCGGCAATCTCATGGGAACCAAACAGCACGGCCTGCCACCGATGCGAATTGCCGATCTGTCGCGTGACGCAAAGATACTGGAACACGCGCGAAAAGTTGCCTTACAAATTGTCGCCGAAAATCCTGAGCTAGAGGGCGAGGATTTTCGACGACTTAAGAAACAGGTGTTAGCACGGTATGGCGCTAACCTTGAACTCGGCGACGTAGGCTAGAAGTTCGGCGATAACTCTTGAATGTTAACGGGCTGGCCACCCCGTTCCAAATAGACGCGATAGAGTTGGGAAAACAACTGAGCTTGTGACAACATCACGCACGCTATCGCTGGGAAAATCCCCACGAAACACAACAACGCTCCCGCAAACGAGAACAAGAAACTAACGAGCATCAGCACTATCGAACCGAGAAGTAAGCTGCCAAAAGTTCGGCGAATGAAATCCAAATGCCACTGGAAGTCGAACATTTCCGACAGGTTGCCAGTCAAGGCGATCTTGATAAACACGGGAGCAAAGCAGAAGAGCGAAAAAACGCTGACAAAGGCAAGCGTAGCGAAGTATCCCAAACCGATGACGACAGCGGCCAGCGCACCTGGCTCTTCGCCACCCGCCGAGGCTGCAGCAATAATGAGTCCACCGATCACAAAGAACACCAAAATAACGCCGACGGCGATAGCGCCAACCAAAAAAGAGCTAATCAACATTCCCAACCAAATCCACAGCCCCCGGATAAGGTATTCGCCAATCTTATTAGTATCGAAGTCGGGGTAGGTCGCTCTCGGATCTGTTATGGATCGCATCAAAATTTGAGCCTGATATCCATACAACACCAGATGCCCAACCACCAAACTTCCGAGCAACACACAGGCTGTCGAATAGAGAACGTTCGTCATCCAGTTGGGGCTTTCGAACGCAAAACCCACCAAGCGGCCGTATTGCATGCCTTGCCCCATAGGTGCCATTGGCTCACTTGGTGCATAAGAACGAAACGGGTCATTATTCGACATACCGATTCCTTTCAGCGATCATTTCTATAAAAGTATCTGAAACAATTTTCGCATCGCGTACTCACCGAGCACATGCGTTAGCCAATTCCGGATGCCATTAGACCACCGGCGACAAAGCCGAGGACGGTCGCGAGGACAAGTGAAAGGAAGGCCCCTTTGAGCTCATCCCAATTCATGAATTGGTAGATGTAAATGTAGAAGGGCACGAACATGCACATGAGCCCTTGCCCGACACTATTGCTGAAGGCATGGACGAGTGTAATGACCACCGCGACAATGTTAAGCATAATGGCCGAGATCCAAACCACCACTCCCAGCATCACACCAAGCTTGTACTGCTGAATCTTTCCAATAAAAGTATCGGGTGGCTGTGGTCCCATAAGTTGAGAGTCCATAATGATCACCGCCCCAAAACCACAGACAAGCACCATCACGAATAACAACGCGATCACATACCACGGAATACCTGCCTTATCATGCAGCTCTTCCATTTTGTTATCGCGACTCATGTTCTCGACAGCTTCATCTAAATACAAGTTCCCAAAGCCACCCGCCGATTTCGTGGTGTGACTTTGAAGCTGTTCGCCCGTAGAGAAATTCAGTCCGCATTTTGTGCACAGAATGGCACCGCGACTGATTGGATGTTCGCAGCGCGGACACGTGGGGCCCGCTTTCTTACCAACGCCTGCTTCTTCCAACATTCCAGCTAAGCCTGGATCAACAGCAGCAGGCGGATTCGCTCGCTGAGGCGCCGCTGCGGGGGCTGGGGCAACTGGTGCATTACCGCCCGATTGCGCAGAGGGGATTCGGAGTAACTGTTGGCATTTGGGGCACTTCCCTTGTTTCCCAGCCAAATTGTCGGGAACATTTAAGCGTTGACCACATGAGCACTGAACGGCAATTGGCATGTTCGGACCGACTTCCGAAAAACAGGGATGGATTGGGGGCGATTGGATATGAGTAGAGCTGCAAAATCAGGGCAGCCGCAATGTGCGACCACACAACAGGTTACCCGCCGCAGCAGGTAATTACATTGTGGACAGCTTTCACCTCAATCGCAAGTCAAAGTTCCGGTTGCTGTCATATTGGCAGCATCCCTAACTCACCCCCACTTTCTAAGGGACGCGACTATCGAATGATTTTGGCAGGCGCGAGACGAGGCCGCTAGTTTTTCGGTCGTTTTTGCGGTTTACTTCACGAACCTCGGACGCAGCAGCGTTTGGCACAGGAATTGCACTACCGGGCGACACCCTAGTCTGAGTGCCTAAATGGCCATACTCGACTTGGACCGACTCAATCGATAAAGACCCGGTGAAGCGCATATCGCGGAAGATAGTGCATATCGTCGAAGATATTGCGGCTGGGTTGTTAACTATTTCGTTTTCAATGCATACCGGAGGAGTGCCGCTGATGGCGACGGCGACCAAATCAAAGGACAAGAGCAAGTTGAAGTTGCAACCACTAGGCGATCGGATCGTGGTTCGACGTGAAGTATCGGAAGGGCGAACTGCTGGCGGTATCGTGTTGCCAGACAGCGCTAAAGACAAACCAACCCGCGGCGAAGTGATTGCCGTTGGTAATGGTCGCCTCTTGGAAAATGGCGAACGATCCACCATGCAGGTCAAGCCAGGCGACCGCGTTTTGTTCACAACCTATGCTGGCGAAAACATCTCGATCGGTGACGACGAGTACATTTTGATGGGCGAAGGCGAAGTCTTGGCCGTTATTGAATAAGCCCACTGCCGAACACAAAAAAGTTACGAACGATATCAGGAGTTGAAAGAGTAACATGGCAAAGATTATTGCATTTGATCAAGAAGCCCGCGAAGCGATTCGCCGTGGCGTATCGAAGTTGGCTCGTGCTGTCAAAGTGACCTTGGGACCTAAGGGTCGCAACGTGATTTTGCAGAAGAGCTTTGGCAGCCCAACCGTAACCAAAGACGGTGTAACCGTTGCTAAAGAAATCGACTTGGAAGATCCCTATGAAAACATGGGCGCCAAGATGGTTCGTGAAGTTGCCAGCAAGACCAGCGACGTTGCTGGTGACGGCACCACCACCGCAACCGTAATGGCTGAAGCAATCTTCAACGAAGGTTTGAAGGCTGTGGTTGCTGGTGTCAACCCAATCCAAATGAAGAACGGCATCGAAAAAGCTGTTTCGGACATCACCGAAAAGCTGCACAAGATGTCGATCAAAATCAAAGACAAGAGCGAGATGGCAAACGTTGCCACCATCGCAGCCAACAACGATCGCGAGATCGGCACCCTATTGTCCGATGCGATGGAAAAGGTTGGAAAAGATGGTGTTGTTACCGTCGACGAAGGCAAGAGCTTGCAAACCAGCCTGGAATGGGTTGAAGGTATGCAGTTCGATCGCGGCTACTTGTCGCCTTACTTCGTAACTGACAGCGGCACCATGCAAGCCGTTCTCAATGACCCATACATCTTGGTCTACGAAAAGAAGATCTCGAACATCAAAGATTTAGTTCCCTGCTTGGAACAAGTTGTTCAGCAAGGCAAGCCATTGTTGATCATCGCTGAAGAAGTTGATGGCGAAGCGTTGGCCACCTTGGTGATCAACCGCCTGCGAGGCACATTGCAGATCGCAGCCGTTAAGGCTCCAGGTTATGGCGATCGTCGCAAGGCCATGATGGAAGACATTGCCATCTTGACCGGTGGTCAGGCTATCTTTGAAGCTCTCGGCATCAAATTGGAATCGATTGGCCTGGCTGAACTCGGTCGCGCCAAGAAGGTTATCATCGACAAAGATAACACCACCATCATCGAAGGTGCTGGTAAGAGCAGCGACATTAAGGCTCGTATCGACCAGATCCGTCGAGAAATCCAAAACAGCACCAGCGACTACGATCGTGAGAAGTTGGAAGAACGCTTGGCAAAGTTGGCTGGTGGCGTTGCCAAGGTAAACGTTGGCGCCGCAACCGAAAGCGAAATGAAGGAAAAGAAGGCACGCGTTGAAGACGCTCTTCACGCAACCCGCGCAGCGATCGAAGAAGGCATTTTGCCAGGTGGTGGCGTTGCATTGCTACGAGCAAGCAATGCAGTTTCCCCAGGCGAAGGCTTGAGCCATGACGAAGTCGTTGGCTACAACATCGTTCTGCGTGCTTGCCGCGCTCCATTGACCATGATCTCCACCAACGCAGGTTTGGACGGCGGTATCGTCTGCGAGCGAGTTTTGGAAAGCAAAGGCAACAATGGCTTCAACGCATTGACCAACACCTACGAAGACTTGGTGAAGGCTGGCGTTATCGACCCAACGAAGGTAACCCGAACCGCATTGGCAAACGCTGCCAGCGTTTCTACTTTGTTGCTCACCAGCGATGCATTGATCGCTGAGAAGCCCAAGGCGGACAAGGGTGGCAAGGGACATGGCGGCGACCATGACATGTACTAATTCGTGATAGGTTTACTGAATTTCCTTGAAGAAACTTCAGTGAACTTTAGAACGAAAACGCCTGGCCGAGTTTACGTAAATTTGGCCAAAATCGTGCATCCAAAAGCTTGAAGCCCCGCGAACGAACGGTTCGCGGGGCTTTTTTTGTTCTATCTGTGAGGATTATGCCGTCGGCAATCCAGCCCTGTCCGACACCAATTTGCTTTGCCTTTGCCCACCTGTTGGGCCTATAATTAAGAATTGCCTTCCAAAGTTTGAATACCGGGCACCTCCTTGGACAGGATTCAAGATCGCTATGATTCGGAAACTCCTTCTATGCGGCATCCTCACAGCAATATCTTCTCATGGCTCGGTATGCGCAGATGAGAAAGTTGGCATCAAAGGGGGCGGCTCCGTTGTTGGAAAAACCAACCCCAACGAGAAGTTTGTCGAAGTCAACATTGCTCCTGGCATACGCGTGGCCCTCGATTCCAACAAAGCCGAAATCGCCAAAGAAGAACGTCCTGAAGAAGCGGAGTATATTGCGCGGTTAGAAAAACTTGCTGAGACAGCCGACGCTCATTGGGAGATGTATCAGTGGTGCAAACAAAACAGCCTCACTTCTTATGCTTATCAGCATGCATGGCGGGCGATTGAAATCAATCCCGACCATCAACAAGCGCGAATGGCTCTCGATTTTCAGCGCGATGGAAAAGGCTGGATTCTTCGCGACGATTTGATGTTGAGGAGCGGACGGATCAAAGATGGAGCCCAATGGCGAATCCCCGAAGAACTCGAAAGAAACAAGGCAGAACAAGCCCGAACCGAACAAGTGACACGTTGGAAACGGGATATCAAAGCTTGGAAAACAGATTTCTATTCAGGCGGTCCACGCGCCGGGCGCTCGAAAGCCAAACTTGATGCCATCCAAGATCCAGTGGCTGTTGGGCCCCTTATCGAACAGTTGAAAGATGGAGATAACCCGCCCGAATTTCGAATTCTGGTTGTGGGCCTGCTGTCACGCATTGGGACGCCCAATGCCATCCAAGCTCTCATCGAGGCGTCCGTTGAAGATAGTAGTTCCAAAGTTCGCGAAGCCGCTTTAGATGTCGTGAAACAAAAAGCCCCTGAGGAAGCAGCGAGTCAATACGCTCGCTTGCTATCGCATGAAAGCAACACGCAAGTTCAGCGGGCTGGCAATGCGCTGGCCGTCCTGCAGGACAAACGCTATACCTGGCACCTGATCCAAGCTTTGGTTACCGAACACAAACGGGAAGTTAAAGGTAGTGGACAAACCTACGGTCAGGACTCTGCCGGGGGATTTGCCATTGGCGGCTCGAACAAGCCCAAAGTGGTTATGGAACCAGTGAACAATGCACCTGTACTGACTGCGTTGACCGCCATGTACCCCGATGTGAACTACCGATTCGACGAAAGCCGGTGGAAAGTCTGGTATTTGGAGAATTTTCACCCAGAAGGAACCGATTTGCGACGCGATCCTTAGTGGATCTTCCTCCCCCCTGTCGCATTTTTGTGCTGGATTGAGACAATAGAGGGTTTGGTTCTCCGTTCCGGATCGCAAAATCCGGTGCGAAAAATCTGGTGCGTTTTATTTGGGGTTGGTCAGAAGGATCGCCATGGCAACGACGACGAATATCGTCATCCGCGGAGCGCGCGAACACAATCTTAAAGATGTCGACGTCACACTGCCACGCAATCGCATGATTTGCGTGACTGGAGTGAGTGGCAGCGGTAAGAGCTCTCTCGCATTTGACACGCTATATGCTGAAGGCCAACGACGTTATCTGGAAAGTTTATCCAGCTATGCGCGCCAATTTGTAGGACAACTTCCCAAACCTAATGTTGACTACATCGGTGGCTTGAGCCCCTCGATTTCAATCAGCCAAAAATCAGTTGGCCACAATCCGCGTAGCACGGTAGGAACGGTTACCGAAATTCATGACTTCTTGCGCGTACTTTTTGCGCGGGTGGGCAAGGGACATTGTCCAACTTGTAATAAACCCATTACGTCGCAAACGCGTGACCAAATCGTGGCTCGCTTGCTTGGTCAAGCAGACAACGATGTCGTTAAGTTTTTTCTGGCCCCATTAGTTCGCGGCCAAAAGGGCGAATACAAAGACCTATTCGAGGATTTGCGGCGCCAAGGCTTTGCCCGCGCTCGTGTCGACGGTAGTGTTATCCGCTTAGCCGATCCACCAAAACTAGAACGACAAATTCGCCATAACATCGAAGTCGTCATCGATCGCTTTGCTATTAACGCTTCACAAAAAGCCAGACTAGCCGAAGCCGTTGATCTGGCATTAAAGCTTGGCGAAGGCACGATGCTCGTCGCGGTCGAAGTACCAGCTGGCGACGAACCACAAACAGAACCCGCTGATCGCGACCAAGTTTTTTCTCTGCAATATTCGTGCGCAGCCTGCGGCACCAGCTTTCCACCTCCTTCACCGCAAATGCTGAGCTTCAATAGTCCTCAGGGAATGTGCATGGCTTGCGAAGGGATCGGGGAAACAGAAACTCTCGATTCGCAACGAATCGTTGTCGATCCCAGTAAATCGCTCAAGCAAGGGGCCATTGCACCACTTGGCACTTGGACAGAAATGGCCAAGTACGAAAGAGGCGAATTGCAAACCATCGGCACCGACCTCGATGGGTATTTCAGTCTCAAACGTGGCTATCTGTTGTCGACTCCCTGGGGAGACCTCGCCCCCGAATATCAATCGGCTTGGCTGTATGGCCCACCGAATAGCTACCGCATCTTCGGCCCCAATAGCACTCGCCCTCGTTCGCTTTATAAGAACGGTGAATTCCACGGCATTGTAGCGGCGTTGATGGCCCGATATCGAGCAGCTGGCGATTATCTCAAAGAAGAGCTGGCACCTTACATCATCACCGGCGTGTGTGATGCCTGTCGTGGTGACCGGATTAGTCCCCAAGGCCGCTTCGTCCGGTTAGCCACATCCACCCCTAAGTTCACCAAAAATCCATGGCTTTCATTACCTGACATTTCCAAACTTTCGCTGGTCGATTGCGCTGAGTTTTTCGCAGGTCTTGAACTCGATGAAACCGGTTGGTTGATTGCGACCGAAGCGGTGAAAGAAATCCGCGCTCGCTTGAAGTTTCTGCTTGATGTTGGTTTGGAATACCTCACGCTTTCGCGTCCAGCCCCAACTCTTTCCGGTGGCGAAACTCAACGCATTCGTTTGGCAAGCCAAATTGGTTCGGGGCTTGTCGGTGTGCTTTATGTTCTTGACGAGCCATCGATTGGCTTGCATCCGCGCGACAATGATCGCTTGCTATCGTCTCTCAAACGCTTGCGCGATCTCGGCAATACGCTGCTGGTCGTCGAACATGACGAAGATACGATGCGGGCCGCCGATATGGTTCTCGACTTTGGACCAGGTGCGGGTATTCGAGGTGGCGAACTCGTCGCCTCTGGGACCGCAGCCGAATTAGCCGCTAATCCGAAGAGCGTTACAGGCAAGTATCTTTCGGGTGAAGAAAAGATCGAAGTTCGTACCGAAGTTCGTCCCGGCAACGGTCAATCGATTCGCGTCTTGGGAGCGACCCAAAACAATCTCAAGAACATCGATGTCGAAATACCGCTCGGTAAGTTTGTTTGTATCACCGGCGTCAGCGGTAGCGGTAAGAGCTCATTGATTGGCGATATTCTGTCGCCTCATTTGCGTAACGTTTTGCATCGCGCTCAATTGCCGGTCGGTCAACATCGCGCGTTTGAAGGTATTGAACACCTAGACAAAGTCATCGAAATCGATCAGAGCCCGATCGGACGGACACCCCGCAGTAATCCTGGCACATACGTCAAAGTGTTCGACGAAGTGCGCGATCTGTACGCACAATTGCCCGACGCGAAACGCCGAGGCTACGCTCCCGGTCGCTTCAGTTTTAATGTCGAAGGTGGCCGCTGTGCTGCCTGCGAAGGCAATGGTGCCAATAAACTGGAAATGGATTTCCTCGCAGACATTTGGGTACCATGTCCAGTATGCGAAGGCAAACGCTTTAGCCGCGAAACCTTACAAGTTAAGTTCAAAGATCTATCCATTGCCGATGTCTTGGAAACGGATATCGGACAATTGCTCTCGGTATTCGAGAACATCCCCAAGATCGCTGAAAAACTGCAGACCTTACATGACGTCGGTCTGGATTATCTTAACTTAGGTCAACCATCGCCTACATTGTCCGGTGGTGAAGCTCAACGCATCAAACTCGCTCGCGAGTTGAGTCGCCGGAGCACCGGTAGAACATTGTATTTGCTCGACGAACCTACAACCGGTTTGCACTTTGCCGACATTCGTTTGCTCCTCAAAGTGCTTCATGACCTCGTTGATCGTGGAAATACGGTGCTTGTCATTGAGCACAACCTGGATGTGATCAAGACGGCAGATTGGATTATCGATCTGGGCCCAGAGGGTGGAGCAGGGGGTGGCGAGGTTATCTATATCGGCACGCCTATGGGCTTAGCCGATTGCGAAAAGAGCGCGACCGGCCGTTCGCTGCGACGACATCTCGATGGCGGATCCTTAGTTATTCCAGCCGCACCGGCTAAAGCTGGCAAGGGAAAGAAAGCCAAAACGAAGCCCGAAGAGTCCACCTCAGCAGAAGACATTATCGAATTAAGAGAACTCACCGTTGAAGGAGCGACAGAGCACAATCTGCGTGGTGTCGATGTAACTTTGCCGCGCAATGCGATGACCGTTTTTTGCGGTCCGTCCGGTAGCGGTAAGAGCTCTTTGGCCATGGATACAATCTATGCTGAAGGTCAACGCCGATATGTTGAAAGTCTCAGTTCCTATGCGAGACAATTCATCGGCCAAATGCCTAAACCCAAAGTGGATCGCATCGAAGGCCTTTCACCTGCCGTTGCCATCGAACAAAAGAATCTGAGCCATTCACCACGCAGCACCGTGGGAACGGTCACGGAAATTTACGATTACATGCGCGTCCTCATGGCTCGCTTGGCAACCATGTATTGCCCGACATGTGATGTTCCCGTTACCACACAAACCGTCGATCAAATCGTTGATAAGTTGATGGCCTATCCAACCGGCTCTCGACTTTACATCATGGCACCGGTTGACTTAGAGCACAAAGAAGACCTCTCCGTGCTCTGGAAGGAATTCCGCGAACAAGGTTATACCCGCGTTCGTGTGGATCAAAAAACTTACTCGGTAGATGAAGCGCCAAAGCTCAAAAAGACCGACGAGTATCGAGTTGAAGTGGTCATTGACCGTATCTCAATTCAAGAGTCGTCACGCTCTCGTATCGCTCAAAGCGTCGAGCAAGCACTTAGCTTAGGCGTGGGAACGATGGTTGTCGCGGAGGTCGATGAAAAACGGCCTGAACCTCGGTGGACCAACATCGTCCATAACCAACTGTTGGCTTGCCCTTGTTGCGGCACAAGTTTCCAACAACTCACACCGCATAGTTTTTCATTTAACTCGCCTCTCGGTTGGTGCCCCACCTGCGAAGGTCTGGGAACACAAACCGGAACCGATCCTGACTCATTGCTCGATGGCTCAAAATCGTTATTCGAAGGGGGCTGCAAATTATGGCCAAACTTGGATACCGAGATTTCCAAAGCGATGCTCACCACGTTGACCGAACAACTCGGCATTCCAGGTGATGTGCCCGTTGAAGCTCTTACCCCCAGTCAACGACGCTGGCTCCTCTTTGGTTCCGGTGATCAATGGTTCGAAGCCCCGCTGTCTGGAAACGCAAGACCGATACGTTTCCAATTTAAGGGTCTCTATCCGACGTTGGAACAAGCTTCGAAACTGAGCCAATTGCAACGCATGCGTTTGGAAAAATTCGTTGCCGAAATCGATTGCACGACCTGCAATGGGAGCCGAATTCGCCCCGACGCAGCGGCTGCGAAATTTCGCGAGAAAACGGTCGGCGATTTGGTCCGTATGCCTTTGGGTAAACTCCACTCCGTTCTTTCGGGTTGGAGTCTTACGCAACGCGAACAACAAATCGCTGGCGAACTTGTGCGTGAATTGAAACAACGTACCGAGTTTCTCTTAGATGTTGGCTTGGAATACCTATCGTTAAGCCGAACGGCCAATACACTCAGCGGTGGTGAGGCACAACGAATTCGCTTGGCAAGCCAATTGGGAAGCGGCCTCTGCGGCGTGCTTTATGTGCTCGACGAGCCTACCATCGGCTTGCATCCGCGCGACAACGAACGCTTGATCAAGGCGATGCATAAGCTTCGCGATCTTGGTAACACTTTGCTAGTTGTAGAACATGATAAAGATGTAATTGCGGGTGCGGATCAAGTGCGCGACTTTGGTCCAGGCAGTGGACGTCGAGGAGGCTTGGTCGTTGCTGCAGGTAGCCCCAGCGAAATTGGACACATTGAGGGATCTGTAACCGGTCCATTTATTTGCGGCACCAAAGGCATCCCCATCCCAAGCAATCGGCGCATGTTTGAATTCACCAAGGGCTCGGGCGATTGGGAATCCCCCAGTGGCCATTGGCTTACCATTCATGGCGCGAAAGAGAACACGCTCAAAAGCGTTAAAGCTTCCTTTCCATTAGGTGCATTTGTGGCGGTCACTGGGCCAAGCGGTAGCGGGAAGAGTTCGCTGGTCAACGATATCATGTATCCCGCCCTGGCCCGCGCCTTGCACCGCTATGGTGGCAAAGTTGGTACATTTGAACGAATTGAAGGTATCAATCAAATCAACAAAGTGGTGGCCGTCGATCAGTCGCCATTGGGATCCAGCCCCACCAGTAATCCGGCAACTTACACGGGCGTGTTTGAACATATTCGCCACCTCTTCGCCCAAATGCCTGAAGCCGCTCAACGTGGCTTCACCGCTAGACAATTCAGTTTTAACGTTCCCGGTGGACGTTGCGAGAAGTGCGAAGGGAATGGTCAGATCAAAGTAGAAATGCACTTTTTGGCAGATGTTTGGGTCACCTGCGATGCGTGTAAAGGCCGGCGTTACACCGAAGAAACGTTGGAAGTAAAGTACCACGGCTACAACATCCACCAAGTGTTGGAAATGCCCAGCTATGATGCGGCCAAACTTTTCTCCGATCATCCTCGCATCTCACGTATTCTCAAAACGCTGTCGGATGTGGGATTGGACTATGTGGCCTTAGGTCAAGCGGCGCCAACTCTCTCGGGCGGTGAAGCGCAGCGTGTAAAACTAGCTGCCGAATTGTCGCGACCCGATACAGGCAAAACGCTTTACTTGCTGGATGAACCAACCACAGGTCTCCACTTCGAAGATATTGCTAAGTTACTACTCGTGCTGCATCGATTGGTCGACCTGGGCAATACGGTCGTCGTCATTGAACACAATTTGGATGTGATCAAATCGGCCGATTGGGTTATCGACATGGGTCCCGAAGCGGGCTTAGAAGGTGGCCAGGTTGTCTATGCGGGTACTCCAGAAGGCCTGGTGGAATTTACCAAGCCAGCTCGCAAATCCAACAAGAAATCCAAAGCAGCTACCCCTGAACCACCACCGACTGAAAAACTTCGCAGTTATACAGGTGAAGCCTTAGCCCCTGTTTTAAAGGCAGGCCCCTACGAGGTGCGAAGTCGATACCAAGAAAATTATCCATCCTCCAATAATCCACCCGCGATGGAAAGTGAGCCGAATTGATATGGCCAGCGTAGATCCAAACGCCAAAGGGAGACTGGTCGATCCCGCCCTGCTATTTCGGTTCAGCTTGACCATGTTTCGCAATGATGCAGATCCATTTTCCGATCAATGGACATTGAGCGAAGCTTACACGTTCCCACGTCTCGATCGCTTATCAGGCAATAAATCATTTGCCGAATTGCGTGGAGCCTGGAACAAGAAAGGTCTGTTGTTTCAACTTACCGTTGCGGGCAAGACTCAATATCCATGGTGCCGCCCCAGTCGCATGGAGGAAAGCGATGGTCTGCATATGTGGATAGACACTCGTAACTCTCCTGGCATTCAACGCGCCACACGCTTCTGCCATCAGTTCGTCTTTACGCCGATGGGTGGTGGGCCACGGCAAGATCGCCCCATCGGCGCTCTATTGGCCATCGCTCGAGCCAAAGAGAATCCACATGAAGTTGCTGGGGGAATGATTCAATTGCGGTCGAGGTTAGCTCGAAATGGTTACCAACTTTTTATTGGCATATCGAACGTCGCTCTTACCGGATTTGATCCGCTCGAATATCCAAGACTTGGTTTTCACTTTGCCATCGCCGACCGTGAATTAGGTTGGCAATCTCTCACGGTGGGTCGCGATCTACCCGCAGAAGAAAATCCATCGCTGTGGAGCGAATTGGAATTGAACGATCAAAGTCCAGCGTAGCGAGTGCGGAGATACGAAGAGATTGAACCGCGAAATGAACGAAAGAAACGAAAGTTAAGATGCGGATTTCCCTTATCGGATCCTAATGTATGGACTGCAACTTCGACGCAGAAAACAATTACGGTTGCTAAAACGGGAGGCCAAAAGAGGCTCAAAATAGTGGTGAGAAGCGAAGTTGCCGACCAAATTCGCAAAACCGACGGACAGGTTGAATAAGTCGATGAGCAAGGCAATCGGATCGGCGTAGTTCGGCGACCGCCGACGGACGATGAAATTAGATTTGCAAAAACACGAATTTGAGTTCAAGGGCCAAAATTCACCGTCGATGAGTTGATCGCGAAAGTGGAGTTGTTGTGAACTACGATCTCAATTTGTCACTGGAAGCAGTGATTAACCCAACACAAATCAAAAAGGCTAATTGAGGGATTCGTCTTCATCGTGATGAAAGATACGCTTCAAATTTTGCACGCAGCTTGACGGCATTTTGCGAATTTTCCATTCCAGCAGCTGCAAACTCACATGCACGGCTCTCATTCCCAAGAAAATGCCATAAGTGCATCAGGACAAAACAGTCCCGGGCGACGTTTCGAAACGGCCTTGGTGGAAGAAATGACGGCGGGGCGAATTGCAAATCATGGAGTGTCAATGTAGCAAAGCTGCCAGGAAACTCAGAATATCTAATGAAGAATCCATCCGCTGATACATGAAAGCAATGGATTAAGTTATCAGCTTTGGTTTCGCAGTCGACCGCCGATTCGCGGTTGTATCGCCACCAGCCGTCAGTAGCAGTCTCGTTCGCAAAGGGCATGTGATATTCGATACCACCTTCGAACGAAGATACATCATCCAAGAAATCAAATCCGATTCCCGCCGTTAGTGACCGCGCGCTACCATTCCTACTTCCGCGTATAGAGATCTGTTGAATCAATGGTCCAATCCGACGCGTAAAATCGGGAAACCGTCCCCTGAATTGCTGTTGGTGCAGTACTGGCACAAGCTGCGATTTCACGCGTTGCACGAATAGATCATCTGCCATAACTGCTCGATTAGCCAGAAAGCTAAGCAATACCCACTCGCCGAGGCTGCTTTCAAACTATTAAAGCATCAACGGCGGCTTTGATGCATACCATGTTTCCGGTTTTATTGTTCGGCGCCGCCCGCCATAACGGATAAGCCGACGAACCCGATTGATTCTACCGCGTTGCTCCATCGATTTCGAGTATTACGGACGAGTTGAGCCTAACTCCAACAACGAGCCCATTTTCTTATGAACCGCGAAAGTCACGAAAATCGCGAAAGTTTCGACGAGGCGAATCACTCACCATTTCAATAGATTGCAACGATTTGGACTCTTATCGCTTAATCGCTTCATTACAAGAAACGCAACTTGAGATTAGAGATAGAGGGGCAGAAAAATGGTGGGCAAAAAAATGGAAGACTTGGGGGCTCATGGCTCTATTTTTCTGCCCACCATTTTTTTTGCCACTTCAAATGCACTACCGACATCGCGGTCGACGTCAATATGCCGTTCAACGTTAACGCGTTTCAGCGCGATCAGAACGTCGTGGACGTATTGGATTCCGGATGCCAGAACGATTGCAATCACCCGGTCGCGACGAGAGATTCTCAAGTGTCGAAACGCCCGACTTCGCGACTCGGGTGCATTTCGTGGTTATCCGGCCTTGTCGGCAGCTGGTATGATGTTCTAACCTTTGTTGAGCGTTTCGATGAGCGCCGAAATATCAAATTCCAATACGGTGGGTTCCGCTTCTTCGTTTTCAATCGTGACTGAAAACGTGGCGCCATCGACCTGAATGCTGACAATTGTAAACAAGTAGTCTGACAGTGAGACCCAACCGTTTGGACCATGGCTATAGTTGTTCGTTGGCGTGTACGCTCGGCCTTGAAAGGGGAGACGTAGCAGCAATCCCTTTTTCTCTCCGGAAACCAAATTGGTCAAAAGAATCGGAAATTTGATCTCTTGAGAATCGCTCTGCTCAAGGTATCCTCCTTCTACTAGAGAGAACATATTTGATCCGTAATAGTCGTGCGTTAGATAAAAGCTGCCCTGCCGCAGCCACGCTTTACGTTCTGGCACTTCTGACGCAGATTTCCAGTTGATTTTGGTGAACGTATCGCTTGAGAAGGCATCCGGCGTAGGAAACAGCTCCAAAATGGCTCCATCTTCGCAATTCCACACGATTCGATCGGAAAGAACGACGAATTTATTACGTTGCAAAAGACGTGGTAGCGTGACCATGCTGATTAGTTTTCCGTCATCGCTCAACTCATAGACGACCGCATTCGCAAGATAGTTGGACCAAGGTGAGTTTCCATCGCTTTGAGCGGTGACCACGAACAATCGTTTGTCGTCGTCCTCTTTTCCTGTCTTGATTGCCACGGGACCTGCGAGTATCCAACCTGGCTCGGATTCAATTTTCTCGCGTGCTACGTTGACTTGTTGTTTTAGCGCCGAAAAGTACTCCTCATCGATCGTGAATTCCTGCTTGTTCTGCTCTTTGATTTGTTCGAGAGTTTTGGTCGCTGTTTCAATGTCATGATCTTCCATTCCATATCGTCCCAGATAGTAACTCCACACGCTGGGTCCAATGAAGCCACGGCGATATTCCCACAGCCTGGGAATTGTCCACTCAATCTGTCCTGATTGAGAGTTAATAGCCATAATGTCTTCAAGCGGCCCTGCGTTGACAATGATTTGGGAATCCATCTCAACGAGCGTTTGAGACGACGACCCGTCCAGCGCGGGCCCAAAAGTTCCTAGTAAAAATGCTCCAGGCGATTCAAGTGCTCCAGCGGAGTCGAAACGTTTGGACCAATCAACGGTATCAGAGAACTTTGTAAGGCGATAAGAAATAGGTTTCGGCGTAAAATCATCCGTTTCAGAAAATAGCATGGTCAACAGGTAAACACAGTTTGGTTTCGTGATCGCACCGATAATGCGAGAACTGTGTCGTTCGTCACTTGAATCCGCTGAAATGGGAATCGTCTCCAACTTTTTGCCAGTAGACAATTCCCGACGCATAACGCTCACGTCTGCCGCAGCTTTCGAGCTTTGACTGCGGGGCTCCTCAACGAGATACAACGTGCGCTCGTCGGCCCCAATCAAACGGTACGTATTGCCATTTGAATTTGTCTCTTTCCAAATAAGATTCAATGATGCGAAGTCCACGACCTCCAAGACGTTCTCTTTAAGTCGAATCAAGTAGGTACCTACTCGTTTCTCGAACGGCCAAATGTCTCTCACCCGTCGGATCGGCAAAGATGAGGAATCAACGACAAGTGTGGCTTTGCCCCAAAGAGCTCTATGGTTCTTGGAAGTGCCTTCCTGCTGCGCTTTAAGTTCAACCGGCGCGATTGCAGTCGCGAAGCTCACAAACACGAGAAAAGTACGGTGAAGTCTGCGGGCAGGTGCGGTACTAAGCATCACGGGACTCGTTTCACACTTGGTTGCGTATTTAGTTTGAGTCGGATAACGCCACCGATAACCCAGCGGCGGCAAGTAAATTTTGATTTCAGAAATCGCCCGATCCGCCGCTTGGGGCGAGTAGACAGATATCTTTCGAAGTTAGGTTGAGGTTTGTGTTCACTGTTGCCACCCGTTTCCTCTGGTGGTGTCACATGATATCAACCATGTTCAATCGACAGTCTGCCCCTCTCAGAACCGGACGAGCGCTGTTAACGCATCCGGCTCCCAGCTAACACAAGTCACCTAAAACAACCATTGAATCTGGCTACGTCGCTTCACATTATCGCAGATGCGCCGAGCCATGGCAATTAAATCCACGATCCGAGCAGGATTGGGCATCCGCTCGATAGGTGATGCGGTTCAGCCGTGCAAGCACCGAGGGTCTGCCACTGTGTGCAGTCGATGGCCTGACTGAATCGCGTGTTAGCTTGGCCGCCTTCCCTGCACGGGAGTTACCCCGCTTCGATCCGCCTGTCTGTGCGACAGGTTTCAACGGTACTATTCGGCCATCCGACTCCCAGAGAGTTATTTGCCTTTCTCGCCTCTGCGGCTCGTGGGGCATACTCGAATCTTTCATGATTGGTGTTTCATACTAGTTCAAGAACTTCTGGGTCTCACTGGTTGCCTTGAAAACGTGATGTGTAGCGCGAATGGGCCTTCGACTCCGGGTCTTCAGTCATAGCTCGCCATGGCGCTACAACCGATATTGCCTTCCAGTATGAACAAACCTTGGGCAGAATCCGACAGGAACAAAGATTTCGGAGCTCCATACCATTCAGGGTGGGGTAGCTAGTCCCTACCTTTCATCCTCACTACCTTTCTGTTTACGCTTCAACGTTGAACTTCAGCGAGGTCGCCTTATATCAACGCTGCAAAACTCGATACAGGGCCTCCGGCTAAGAGTTACCCTGGCGGGATCTCCCCCCGCTCGTTCTCAAATCATTTCCAGTCCGCACGTCCATCGGATTGTTCGTCGCTTGCTTCGGGCGATAGTGAAAATCCCCGTCTTCTCGTTCCGCGTCGACCGCACGAAGTCCACCGCAAAACGGACACTCTTGATCCTCACGTCCCTCGAAATGATTATCACAATCCAAGCAGTACCTATCAGTCGGGGCAAAGTTTACAAAGTGAATGCAATTGTAGTCCATTTCGAAGCATGAAGAGACTCCACAGGCGGAGCACGTTATAGTCGCGCCAGCCGAGTCTCCGGAGAAACCGACAAGTCTCGAATTAACGTCGGTCATTGTATATGTGCGGTCGCAGTGTGGGCATCTCACACCTTGAGTGATCCATCGGTTAGCAAAATCCAATTGAGGAGCAGGGAACAGCAAATGCGAAATGGCAGACCAAACGAAGATGATCGCCAAGGCAAGCAGCAATGAGTATGCGATCGATATCATCGAGTTGGCTCTGAGCGACGAACGACACACGTCACCGAGTCGCGGAAGGAGACGTTCCATTGTCATAAAGCACCGTCCGCGACTTCGGTGCACGTGTTTGTTACCTGCAGTTTTACGTCCAACCGTGCCATGCGTCGGCATTGTACTTTCCAACCCAGCCGTCGTGCCGAACTGTCCATTGGGCGTCGTTCCTCTTCGCGTCGCCACGAGAATTGAAACCTACGAAGCCTGTCGATGGCATGATGTTTGGGAAGAGGGACTCTATTCGCCAGACAATCCGATTCTCGTCAAAAGTCCTTCGCGTACGAATTCGAAGTTCACCGTTGGGCGGCAGATCGAGTTTGCCACAGGAACCGAATACTCCGATCAGCATCTTGGATTCTCGCACCGCGATGTAAGTTCGAGCGAGTAACTTGGGACATCCCTCGTTCTCGAACGATGCAAGTCGTGGCAGCACTTCAGATGCCAGCAGCACTTCAAGCAGTTCGGTCGTTGGTTCGAACTCGTCTGCTGCAGTCGGCATTGATCTGGGAGTTCCGCAGTGAGCAGGTAACGTTGGCCATCACCCGGCACGCGCGAGCAAGGCTTCCATGTAAAAAACGGCCGATCGCGTGCTCGGCGTGCATGGCTTTGTTACGCCGTATTCCTTGGCTTGTGAGTGCCACGAAACTCTGCAAGCATCTCTGAGTATTCCAGCCTGTCAAACTCGAAGTTGCCAATGCCATCAAGCCAATCAACGTTGGAACCGATGCTCTCGGGCAAGTCTTCAGGACTCGACCGATCCACGCCCAAACGATGCCAACGAACGGTGTTCGAATTCGCTGTGATGTCGGCGACGACAATTGTGCACCAAAAATCGAGATCATCAGGGCACATCAATATTGGGGCAACCGATCGAACTTCATTAGTTGGTAGAATCCGTTGCCAGACGATCGCACGCTCACGATCATCGTTGAGCCAACCAAGTAAAGTCGGAACAAGGCCGTTGAATTGCCGATCTGGCCAATGCGTCGCAAGCATGGAGTCAAGCGAAGAGCCGTCGATCAAAATGACAAGATGCGGATCGCTTACGAACTCGGATCCTTTGACGCGTGCTTCGATCTTGTTCATAGGTCAGGGCTGAGCTCAAAGGCGTAACTTATAATTATTGCGGTCTGGGTTCCGGCAATAATTCCGGATTACCATTACCCAACCCGATTTCCTGGATTATTCCAGCTTTTTCATGCCGTGTCGAGAAAATTATTGTCGGAATTGCATTCCGACCGTAACCAGTTATTGCCGGATGGCGACTTTGGCATGGGTAGCTTTCGATGACAACTACGGTTCGGGCAATGAGGCCCCCCCACTCAAAATGCGGCGATCGTTTTGGGCTGAGCGGGTGAATTGCTGGCTAAGCAAATACCGCTAGACTGACTTGGCCGCACCCTAACTTGCGATGATGCCAACTCATGTAGAAACGGTTGATGCCATTTATTTAATTTCGAAGCGACACTGCCTGCCCCGCCATTTTGTTCCAATTGAGAATTGCTAGCAAATCGGCTTCGCGTGCTGCAGAATTTCACCCTGGATTGACCGCACATACGCTATCTTTGATGTGGACCTCCACCTAGTTTTGTGTTCCATTAACTATCGGTCACATCATTTCGTAGGAGGTAGGGAATTCAATCCATGGATGGACTGAAAGGGAGGGGAGCTCTTCAAACCGAGCGATCGCGTCCTGCGCGTCGTCTATCGGCGTTCGCTTTGTCGATCGCGTGGCTGCTCAGCGTTGCCGCATGCAGCAGCTCCGTCGCTGCGAAAGAACCCGTTCCCCAAACGCCCAACGCAATCTTCGATCCCTTTGTGGCCGCTCAACGTCAAGATGCGGAACTGCATTCATTGTTTCCGCTCTCTTCCGATCGCATCTGGGCAGTCGGTGAGCGCGGCTTGATCCTCGCCAGCGAAGATGGTGGATTGCACTGGAAGCAACAAGAGTCCGGCACAACCTGTACACTTCGCGACATCTACTTTTTTGATTCCTTGCGTGGTTGGGCAGTGGGCTATGGCGTTCAACCCTTTTCACGTCGACTCTTCGGCGTGGTCCTAACGACTGTGGATGGGGGCAAGAAATGGAATTACACCCCTCAACACCTCCTTCCCCCATTACATGGAATTCGTCGTACCGAAGCGGGTAACCTACTAGTCTGGGGTGGCTGGTCCACTCAACTAGGGTCAAGCGTTTTTGAATCCTTGGATGCTGGACGATCATGGAGCCCTTCGCCGAATGTCTATAGCTCTTATGAATCGCTCTTTCCGCTTATGGATGGTTGGATTGGATTTTCAAGAGAACGTCCCGCTACGCAATGGGCCTTGCATCAAACGCTCGATCTTCAGCCTGAAAAACAATGGAAACTGTTTCATTGCAATGGAGAGAATGTCGTAGGAATCGATAAGCACTCGCAGATGATTGCGGGCCCACTCGCCGACAGTCGCACATGGCAACCGGTAGCCTCACCCAATTTCCTCACATCAATTCAAGCGTTGGGATGCAATAAACAAACGACATTTGCGGCTGGCCTTCCAAGTTCAACCTTAGCGAGAAGCGAAGATGGAGGAAAACAGTGGCAAATGATTGAATGTCCCACTCGAGCACCACTCAAACGCTTTGCATTTTTGGATGAAAATCGCGGCTGGGCCATTTCCGAACTGGGTGAAATTATCGCAACCCGTGATGCGGGCAAAAGTTGGTGGGTGCAACGTAATGGCTATTCACAATTGGGTGCCATGTTTGTGATGGATGAAGGGGAAAGAATTCCTTGGTCCACAATTGCTTATTGCGCGAACGAACTACAGCGATCCACGGGATTGGTCATTATCACGAAACACAACCAAGAGGATTTTGAAACGTCGAAAGAACGCCGTCGTGTTAGTGCTGCAGCAAGCTCGATTGGAGTGAACTATGTGAAGTTCCTTTCAAATTCTGAAACCGCACATTCCGACTCTTCAATTGCTCAAGCCAACGCTTTGCCTGCTAACAACACAGAGATAGCCTCATTGCTGCAGCAGTACGTTCCGGAAGTGATTGTCGTCGGCAACAAATCAAGCAACGGTAGCCTCCTCAAAGACAGAGTTTTGCGATTGGTTCTTGATTTGTCTCAGCAGAGAAAAGGGGAGGGGAAGAACTTTGCTGCCGCTGCCGCGCAGAGAAAAATCCATAAAGTGTATGCCGTTTCTCATCCCCGCGCACGAAGCTTGGAGTTAACTGGAAGCCAAGTACTCAAACGATCTGGCAAATTGCTCGGTGATGTTACGCAAAGAGCCACATCTCGATACGAGCAACGTGTCGAGTTAGATCACCCCGAATCGTTGCTGTTAATCTACGCAGAAAATCCGGGCGAAGGAACAAATACAGACATTGGGGCTGGCTACATTTCCGCTCCAGAATCCATCCGCCCCATTGAACTTGCACACCAAGGCAATCTGCAAGTTGTGCTCGGCAGTGCGGCGCGGCGAAAATCGTTGCAGCGTTTGCTAGATTCGAGTGGCCGTGAATCGAAAGACTCATCGTGGGATGATTATTTCAAGCAAGTCGTGGATTCATTAACGCGCGATGAACTCGACATCTCGTTGATTTGGCTAGCGGACCGTTTGCGAGAACAGGGTAAATGGCTCCATTGGCAAATGGTTGCCGAAACACTCATTCGCCGTCAACCCGATGGTGGTGCAGCCGAGGTCATGTGGCAACAACTCCTGGTGGTGGCGACATCCGCCGAACTCAATTATTGGCGAGAGAAAGAAGTTCAAGCTTTGCAACAATCGCCTCAGCCCACGCGTGTAGTCACGGCGGCCGCACAAGGTAATGACAGTCCCCCCACGAGTCCTTTTTCTTCGACACCAACCTCTGCAGCCGATATACAATCGGTGGATCATGAGCCGCTGAATCCAGACCAAGCTCAGAAAAATGGGACAGAGTCTTCCGCTGCACCTCACATACCTAATCAAGCTTTGATGCAATGGTTGAGCGACCAATTACCAGTTCGCCATCCGGTGTTGGTAGGTGAGCCTGAGATCTTGTTGCAATTCTCAAGCTGGTTTCGTCGTCACAGTTTGCAAACGCCATTGATTGCAGAAGTTCAAAATGGTTTGCGTTTATTGACACAACAAAACTTCACCGGAGCATTGAGCCGAGTTGCCCAAATCGAAACTTCGGTATGGATGTCGGCGGGTTTAGGCTCTCAAGCAACAGTATCGCCAAATATGACTCCCGCTGCACCGAATTTTGGGCGACATCTTGTAACAGCCACTCAGTCGCTGAGTCGACCGTTACTGGATGGATTGCCGGATGATCTATGTTGGCAAAATGCTCAATCCATTTCACTAGTTCACCATGCCGAAACGAACTTCCAACCAGCGACGGAGGTTCGCATTGCCTTCGACGACTCTTGGCTGTTTGTTTACATACGTTGCGAAAGAGATACGCTAACCAAACGGAGCCAACCTGCCGTCCGCCGCGAATATGACAGTGATCTCGCAGCCGAAGATCGCGTCTGCTTGACGTTCGACATCGACCGGGACCGTATGACGACGTTTCAGTTCGAGGTCGATCAACGCGGCTTAACGCGTGACGCCTGCTGGGAACTTACGCAATGGAATCCGCGTTGGTTTGTGGCCCAACATCATACTGATTCACATTGGATGAGCGAGTTTGCCATCCCCATTTCAGAGTTGTGTCGGAATGAACGAATTGCAGGTAGCCAGTGGTGTGTAGGCGTCGAGCGAAAGAGCGGCGACAGGTCTCTAGGCACATGGCCCCAAGTCAAACAACGAGATTTCAACCCAATCGATTTTGGGATACTGCAGTTTATGACAGCGCCCGTCGACCTGCCTCCAACATCTCGATAATTCGATCGACGTCGTAAACACAACCACCCCAAGTTCCACCGCTCGCTTGCTGCAATGCGGCCCATAGTCGCGTATCATCTGGCAGATTAACATCGGGGCGAACTTGTGGATGAATGGATCGAGACTTAAGAAGTGCTTCGGCTTCTGTCGAGGAGAGGCGTTGCCCGCCGACTCCGATCAGGTTGATGCTTCCGGTAAGTTGATTGCGATCGATGATAATTTCAATTTCATCGCCATCGCGCAACTTGCCAATTGGACCTCCAGCCAATGCTTCAGGCCCAACGTGACCGATGCAGGCGCCGGTGCTGACACCGGAAAAACGCGCATCGGTGATCACGGCCACATGCTTACCCCAGGCGATATGCTTTAGAGCCGAAGTCACTTGATAGGTTTCTTCCATACCGGAACCGAGAGGTCCTCGTCCGATCAATACAAGGATGTCACCTGGTTTGATGGGCTGTTCATTCCTGCCTTTGATCGCAGCGATGGCATCTTTCTCTGTGGCAAAGACACGTGCTGGGCCAACTTTGCGATAGACTCCATCGGCATCGACGACACTCGGATCAATTGAAGTCGCTTTAATGACTGATCCTTCGGGACATAAATTGCCAAGGGGGAAACAGACTGTGCTGGTCATCCCTTTTTCTTTAGCCATCTTCGGAGGCAAGATGACTTGATCGGGATCAACGCCATCACGATCTCGTAGAAGTTGTCTTAAGGCGATGCGACGCGGGGAATCTCGCCACTGATCTAATATTTCATTCCATGTCTGGCCCGTTACCGTGCGTGCATCAGAACGCAGTACCCCCATTTCTCGCAAGTGCCAAGCGATTTCGGGAACGCCACCAGCGAGGAACAAACGCACGGTCGGATGGTTCATCGGACCATTGGGGAGAACATCCACAAAACGTGGAACCATGCGATTGATACGAGCCCAATCATCCACCGTCGGACGTCGAATCCCGGCCGCAAAAGCAATTGCGGGAACATGCAATAACAAATTGGTCGAACCGCCGCAGGCCGCGTGCACTGCCATACAATTATGAAATGAATCTTCGGTCAGAATATCTGCCAACGAGATTTTGTTCTGCGACATATCCCACAGTGCTTTGGCACTTTGTCGCGCCATCTCCATCCAGATCGGTTGACCGCTTGGGGCCAAGGCTGCATGTGGAACCGTCATGCCCAACGCTTCAGCTACAACTTGGCTGGTCGCGGCCGTACCCAGAAACTGGCAACCACCACCTGGCGAACCGCAAGCGCGGCAACCCGCTTCTGCGGCCTCTTCGAGCGTGATCTCACCATGTGCATAACGCGCACCGATGGTCTGGACTTTACCTGCATCTTCGCCTTTGATCGGAGGCAACGTCACACCGCCGGGGACAACAATCGACGGCAGAAATGAAGTCCCAGCTAGGCCGATCATCATGGCCGGCAAACCTTTATCACACGTCGCAACTCCCAAGACTCCTTGTCGGGTTGGTAACGATCGAATGAGTCGTCGCAAGACAACGGCCGCATCATTGCGATACGGCAAGCTATCGAACATCCCGGTTGTTCCCTGAGTACGTCCGTCACACGGGTCGCTGACATAAGCAGCAAACGGCACACCGCCCGCTTGGCTGAGCACTTCAGCAGCGGCTCGAACCATCAGCCCCACTTCCCAATGTCCGGTGTGATATCCAAGGGCAATGGGGGAACCATTTTCTGCTCGCATTCCACCTTGAGTACTGAGCAACAGAAACTGCGGCCCGAGCATGCGTTGCACATCCCACCCCATGCCGGCGTTTTGCGTCATCCCGAATAAATCACCACTCGGAAGATCTCGCAACATGGCGTCGCTGAGTGGTAATTTTCCATCGGGCCCCGCACCTTTTGTTTCGACGTTCCAATGGTTGCCTTGGATGTCACCTAGCCACTCTTGTGCCTGATATTCTCGGGTCATTTTTGCAACAATCAATTCGATAAACTAGTAAAACAACTGCCCAAAAGATGCTTGGTTGATTCGCGATCTTAGCCTGATATAGTCGCTGTTTTGCTGGGAGGCGTGTTGGGATCACTGGCGGATTGCAACAAGGCTGCCGCATACCCCAAGTAGTCCATTTTTCCTTTGCAGTGCTGCAACATCGGTTGATACGATCCAGTTCGTTGAGAGAGTTCAAGCAACGAGGGGGCAATACCAACAGGCCGAACGTTGTCTGGCATTAACTTGATAAAGGAATGAAACGCTTCTTCATGTCGCCCGACTCGACTTAACAAATCGATATAGGTTTCGATGGCCGCTGTTCCATGTTCGCGCACATCCAATGATTCCGCTTTTTGTCGGGATGTTTAGCGAAATGTCTTTTTCCAGGTTATAAATGAAGTCGTCAATATTCTTAACGCTGTTAAGCTTGAAGGCTAAGAGCATAATTGTCATT
>JAFLCP010000113.1 GCA_017303505.1 Planctomycetota bacterium
GTCAAGTTGGTGTTGTCGTCGGTGTCGCCGTCGTTAGTTGGTTCTGCTCCGGTTGAAAGCGTCAAAGCTTGGGAAACCACGCCGACCAAAGATAAAAATCCACCATTATCATCGCCGTTGACGTTATTGTCTGGGTCGGGTGAAGGGTCGTTGCCAGTACTGGTGGACATTCCGGAAAGTGGACCACCCGCGTTGAAGTTTGTTAGCGGAACAACAACGATGTAGTCGTTGGCTAACAGATCGGTGAAGAGATAATTTCCTGAACCGTTGGTCGTTGTGGTATCGACCAAGGTGTCCGTACCACTGTCAAAGGTACCGTTGAGGTTGGTGTCTTCGTAGAGTTCTACAGTGACGTTACCAATACCAGGTTCACCAACATCGGCGATTCCATTATTGTTCGTATCGCGGAAAACAAAGTTACCGAGCGACAGTGACTCGAAGTTTTGGAAGTCGGCAGTTTGAACCACAACGGATGCGGTTTCAATCACATCGATTTGAGCGTCGACGGCCGTACCTGTTTCAATGGCGAATTCAATGGCACCTACGTTGGTAAAGTCCGCACCTGTGCCACCCACCACGGTGAAGTCACCATATCGAACGATCAGTGTGTCGGTGGGAGAACCACCTGTTACTGGAATCGCAATATTGGCAACGGAAAAGTTGGTTGCTGACGAATAGACTCTCACGACCAAGGTCGAAGCTTGGTCCGATCCGATACGGAATCTTAAGCCAACCGCATCTGAAGCAGTCAAGTCAATTCCGCCGAGACCGGTTGCGTCGAGGGTCGCCGCGTCGCCGTCTACGCCGTCATAAGTAACTCTGCGGCTACCCGTTGCACCCGCCGAGGCATCAAAAACCAAAACGCCCGTAACAGTGTCGTTGGCTGCTAGTTGCAAGGAGCTTGCAATTGATGTGAGGGCCACTGACAAGTCGCGTTCACCACCGATTGATTCCGGCGCAACTAAAGCGAAGTCATCTGTTGATGAACCAGGATCGGAAGCAAGAACGGTTTGAGTCGTTGTATCGAAATCATCGATCAGAGTACCCGCTGCACCGACCGCTTGGGTTGGAGTAACGGTAATGGTGTTAATCGAAGCCCCAGGGTTTTGAACAAAACCTGATGGGGTAAGTTGGCGAGTGAAATAGGTTCCGGCCAACAAATTATCGAATCGATACTGACCTTGAGCATTTGTGGTGGTGGATTGCTCTAATGTATCAGTACCCAGATCGAAGGTACCGTTGGTATTGGTGTCACTGTAAAGTTGAATGGTTACGCCAGCGAGCCGTTGGTCATCAACGGTCAAACCGTTATTGGTCAAGTCGTTAAACGACACACCCGTGATGGCGGCTAAGTCGTTCGCCATCAACTTTCGGTTTTCGAGCATTTCGACTTTGAGGAAGCGCTGGCGAGTTCGTCGTTTCGAACGATTCGAGAAACGAGAAAATAGGCGACTCCAAAAACCAGCCATGATGATGTCCCCGCAATGAAATGGAATGAGGCGGGTCTTGATCCGCAAACCCTCTGCTGGATCTTACCCGCCTCCGCTGACCCGAATAGTCTATCTATTCTTCCCAGACTAGACTACCAGCGGTACTCCGCCCCTAAACTTAAGCCTTGTATCCAATAATCGGATTCTGCGAATTGAAACTTAGGTCTTAATGGTCCGGTAAATGGTGCCTCTTCGGGTGGGAGAAGATTTGGGTTCACATCGAGGTCAATTTGATCCCCCGGACGGACCACGCTACTCCAGTAGATGAAGTTATACCCCACGTTTAGTTTCCAGCCGCGAGTCAATTGATAGCCAAGCGTGGCTCCCAATTCTGGGACTACTGCAAAGCGGTCACGTTCGTAAGAGCCAATGTTGGTTCGCTGTGCCAAAAGGCCACCGGTGTAGTTGGTTGTGGTCCCGTTTTCTGTGATGGCCGAAGTTCCATTGATGTTGACGGTCTGATGATTGTTACCAAGCGACAATCTCATCAAGAGGTCTAAGCTCCAGAAGCCTCGACGACCTCTCCATTGAACGCCAAGTTCTGGACCATTGAATTGGTTGCGTGTGCTGAAACGATCGGTGATATTGAAAGTACCTGGTTCCGCTGTCACCAAAGAGGTGAGGTTTTCATTGACGGAGAGGTGTTCATCCAATTCAAAGAAGCGATAGCCAAGTGTTAAGTCTGTGTTGCTCGATACGGGAACAGGTTGGCAATTCCACCACGATGTGCCGCAACCTTCGCTTGCACATAGTTGTTTTCGCAATCGGAAAGCCGCACCGCTGAATTCGCTCGAAGCAGCAACGGTGACTGCTCCCGTCAAAACATTAGGGAAGGCGACCAATTGAGCATCTTCTTCTCCCGAGACCATGTTGAAGAATGGTCGGGCCAAGATAGGTGAACCAGTCGATTGAAATTGTTGTGTGTCGGTGATAGAACCGGCACCAACATATTCACCTTCGATGCCCCAGCCCGGGAAGCGTGAGAGCCACCAACCGAAGCGGAGACGTCCGCCGGACATTTCATCGGTGAGCAAGTCTTGATTGCCAAGCAAAGTGGAGGTCGAAGCAAGTCCGAGCACACCTGCATTGGTTCGGGCTGTCCCTACGGTGCTGGTGGTAACCAACGGCGGAACATTCATTCCACTTTGATACCAGAGCAAATAGTCGGCTTGGAACCAGCCGTGTGCAGGCAAGCAAATGCAGAAGCGACCTGGAGTGTGACAGTCTTCGCAATATGCGTGACCACCATAAGGTTCGTAGATTCCGCTGACATCTTCATAGCCGTGATGGCCACCGACCATGTATTCACCCTCACCGAGTGATACACCTTCTTCGAATTCGGAGCCGTCAACGATCACCTCATCGCCTTCGTAGACGATGCCCGTGTCACCTGATACGATTTCCTCTCCACCGCTCATGATTGAGGAGTCAACCGCAGGATCGGGAGTTGGTTGAGCAACCACTTCTTCCTGGCCAGCGAGTTGAGTATTGGATGAGGCGTAAATCGATCGCTGTGGGCGAGGCAATCGCGAACTGGCCTGCCAGGTTGTACCCGAGCGACCAGTTACAGTTCGCTGAGTTTGACCAAGGGCGTCTCCTGACCAACAGGAGATGCCTAACAGTAAAGCTGTTTTTGCCAGGAAAATCGTGGAGCGTTTCACGGCTGACCTTCTTAGGAGAAGGGAAAGGGCGTCGTTTTACCTCTTTTGAGGTATTTCGGCGGGGTTGCGGTACTCTCGGTCCGCGACATCACAACCCATCATGTCGCTTAAAGAGTCCTATCGGCCCCTACAATCCGCAAACTCCAATCATTCGGTAAGATTTTTCTGATCGGAAAAAATTGTGTAATAGGAATATCTTTTCCGTTTTCTCTAGTTATCCCATGTTCGTCGATTGCTGTTCCCTTTGGGGTTATTGCCATCCTTTTGGGAGTGAAAGCGAAATGCAAAAGTAGTCGTGATACTTGGCTTTTGTCTTCTCCACTTGCCGGCGAACGCTTGTCACAGAGAGGACAGTGTTGAGCCTCATTTAGGCTACCCATGGTTTTTGAGAGCGTGTTCCGGGGAATGGCATCTTTCTCCCTACCACCTAGTCTCCGCTGCGCTCCAGCTTCGGATAAATCGAATCCTAGCAAGTGTGGTTCTATGAGTTGATTTTGATACGGCAGAAGATGTGTAGGGTAAATCGTGGGTAAACCTCCCTACACCTGATCGAGTCCGCAAAAGTCAACCACCTACAATCCGCACAATTGTCATGGTCTAACGCCTGAGATTTTTCCTAGGGCTTCAAGTTCACCCAGACGATAATCTCGTGGCTTGGCTTGATGCATTTGTGGGCGATTGTGCGCGCATTCTCCAGTCGCTTATTCGAAATGCGAATTGAGATTCGAATTGTTTCTACCTCGTTAGCGATGGTGATGCGATCGCTTGATAGCATTACTGGAGTAATTGTTGATGTGGTTATTTGCAAAAAGTAGTGCTGCCTTTCGCCCATTGGTGATTTGGAGTTCGTTTGGAGCCATTGCATTTTGGGGGCATTCGACACATTGGACATTTGCCCTTAGGTCTCATGCCGAATCCCACCAATTTTCACAGGTGAAGCATTCGAAAAAGGAAACGCACCTTGTCACCCTGGCTTCAACGAAGCGCGAGGGAGTGATTCAATGGGGCAGTCTTGAAGAGCTTAAGAAGTCGGGGATCGTCGTAGGTCAAGCTTCCGAGACAACTGTTGAAGAGACCGTTTCTGCACTTTCATCGGTCTCATACAACGGTCAGCGACTTGCCCAACTATCGTCCCGAACACCAGGGCATGTATGGCAAGTATATGTTCGGCCTGGACAGCAGATCAAACGCGGGGATGTGCTGGCGTTAGTGGACTCACAGATTGTCGGTGAGGCCAAGTCTGATTGGATGCAAAAGCGATTTGCGGCAATCCATTCCAAACGCACGTATGAGCGGCTCAAAAGGGTGGCGCAAGGAGCTTTACCGGAGCAACGAGTTCTAACGGCAGAATCAGAGCTTCGCAAGGCGGACCTTGATTGCTACATGGCGCAGCAGCGTTTAATCAATTTGGGGTTGATTGTTCCCAACATTGAAGACAGGGACCTAACGCTCGATGAAGTATCCGAGCGGATTCGTTACTTGGGTATTCCAGACCACATTATTGACTCGTTAGGAAGTAGGCCATCAACTGCCAACCTCATTTCCATCGTCAGTCCATTTGATGGAACGATTGTTGAGCAGCGGGGAGTGGTAGGAGAAGTGGTAAATTCCGAGCAAGTGATGTTTGTGGTGGCGGATACCAAGACGATGTGGCTGAATTTGTCGATTCGAAGAGAAGACGCGCCACGAATTGCACTAGGGCAAAAAGTGAGTTTCAATGCGATTGGAATGAAGCAGCCGATCACGACACATATTGCGTGGATAAAGACAGGCATTGATCCGGAAACGCGTACAGTTCAAGCAGGCTGTGAAGTAGAAAATTTGGCATCTGCTACGGAAGTTGGGGATTCGACGAATCAGTTGCTTCGAGCGAATCAATTTGGAAATGCGCGGGTGGTTGTGGCAGAGTATCACCAAGCGACGACGGTTCCCGAAGCTGCGCTTCAAAAGATGCCCGATTTGCGTGAAATTGTTTTTGTAAAAATCGGCGAACCTGCAATCTTCGAACCGCGCGTCGTCAAGTCTGGTGTGCGGAATAATGGGATGGTGCAGATTCTTGAGGGAGTGAATGCTGGCGAGGAGATCGTCGTGAAGGGAAGTTTCATCTTGAAATCTGAAATGATGAAAGCATCGTTGGTCGGAGGTTAATTTTCATTTTTGACTTCGGTTCGCAGCCCGCAGAAATTCCATGCTCACCAAAATCATACATAACGCAGTAGAACATCGATGGGCAGTTGTGGCGACATCGGTAATGATCGCTTTGCTGGGCGCGTTCAGTCTTTCGAATTTGAACATTGATGCATTTCCCGATACAACACCCGTTCAAGTTCAAGTCAATACAACGGCACCGGCGTTGGTGGCTACCGAAATTGAGAGCTTGCTCACTTTTCCTATCGAGCAGGCGATGGGTGGAATGCCTGACTTAATCAATGTGCGATCTATTTCGCAATTTGGATTGTCGCAGGTAACGCTAACGTTTAAAGATGGCACCAACATCTATCTGGCTCGGAACTTTATTCAGGAACGGCTCAACTCGATCGATTATCCTACGGGTATACCACGTCCCACTCTGGGACCAGTAGCGACGGGATTGGGCGAAGTTCTGCACTATCATGTTCGGTTCGACAATTCTGATCATTCTGATTTAATGGAATTGCGTACGACACAGGATTGGCGTATCAGACGCGAATTGAAATCGGTGCAAGGGGCAGCCGAAATCAACTCTTGGGGTGGACTTGAAAAGCAATATCAAGTGCTTGTCGATCCTGACAAGTTGTTTAAGTACAAATTGACGTTACAGGAAGTTTTCACAGCCGTATCGGATGGGAATCTCAACGTTGGCGCTGGATACATCGACCGGCAAGGCGACATGCTGCTATTGCACGGTATCGGGCGGACAAAGAATCCGGAGCAGATCGAAAACATCGTCATCAAGTCGGTGGAAGGCGTTCCCATTTCTATCAAGGATGTCGCGACGGTAGCGATTGGGCATGACATCGTTCGCGGGATGGTGACGGCTAATGGAGAAGAGCAGGTCGTGCTTGGGCTTGGCTTCATGCGAATTGGAGAAAGCAGCTACCGAGTAACATCGGCGTTGCGAGAGCAATTAGAGACAACGATGAAAGAGTTGCCTCCCCACATCAAGATTAAGACGGTGTACGACAGAACGGAGCTGGTAGATAAGGTCATAACGACCGTGCGTACCAACTTGTGTGAAGGTGCGTTGTTAGTGGTTGTGATTCTGTATTTGTTCTTGGGGAACTTGCGCGCTGGTTTGATCACAGCGATTACTATCCCGTTGTCGATGTTGTTTGCGTTTATTGGGATGTGGCCAGCGGGGATTGCGGGGACCTTACTTAGTTTAGGGGCGATCGACTTTGGGATCGTCGTAGATTCAAGCGTGGTGATGCTTGAGAATATCATTCGACGATTGGGGCACTATCAAACGGATAGTAATGACAAGAGAACCCGTAAGCAAGTGATCAAAGATGCCGCAAACGAAGTGCGAATTCCGACTGTCTTCGGGCAGTTGATTATCATGATCGTGTATCTTCCGATTCTTACGTTGGAAGGCGTTGAGGGGAAAATGTTTCGCCCGATGGCGTTGACGGTGATGTTAGTTTTGACCGGGTCGTTGATTTTTGCTTTAACGCTGACCCCGGCTTTAGCGAGTATCATGTTGCCACGTAAGGTAGAAGAGAAAGAAGCCTTGTTGGTACGAATCGCCAAGCGATTCTATCAACCTGTTTTAGTTTCTGTGTTGTCTTATCGGCTTCCGGTATTGGGCTTTGCCGCCGCTTTTCTCTTCACTGCAGTGGGGGTGGCGGTACGAATGGGAACTGAGTTTGTGCCGCAGCTTTCAGAAGGTGCGATCGTGATCGGTATCTTGCGTGTTCCCGGAACATCGCTGCAACAGTCTGCCGAGATGAATTTGGCGATGGAGAAATACATCCGTGAGAATTATCCAGAGGTCAAAGATGTTTGGTCGCGAATTGGTGAGCCCGAGATCAACACTGATGCTGGGAGTCCGGAATCGACCGATATGTTTGTAACGTTGAAACCTGCATCCGAATGGCGATCTTCGTTCAAGAGGCAGTCAGATATTGTAAATTCACTATCTGAAGAGTTGAAGATATTTAAAGGACAGACGACTTGGTTCACGCAACCCATTGAAATGCGAATCAACGAGATGTTGACTGGTTCAAGATCCGATTTGTCGTTGAAGCTATTTGGCAATGATGTTGAGACGTTGATAGAAAAATCGGCAGAGCTTGAAGACGTATTGAAGAGCGTGCAGGGGTGCACGGACTTAGCCGTGGAGCAAGTATCGGGGCAACCGATTCTTCAGGTTCGATTGAAGCAAGAGGAACTCGCACGTTATGGTATTTCGGCAACGACAGTACTAGATTTGTTGCAGACAGTAAGTGGGGTTCGAGTAAGTGATGTAGTTGAGGATCAACTTCGATTTCCGCTGGTCGTTCGGTTGCCAGAATCGAGGCGAAACTCACCTGAGGTCATTGCAAGTTTGATGGTGGCTGCACCGACTGGCGAGCAATTGCCATTAAATCTGCTGGCGTCGATTGAGGAGGTACGAGGGCCGAAGTTAATCTCCAGTGAATGGGGTAAGCGACGTATTGCCGTACAGTGTAATGTGCGTGGTCGCGACATTGGAAGTTTTGTGGCTGAGGCACAGATGGAGATCGACAAAAAGGTCCGCTTGCCTGACGGATTTCGAATTGAGTGGGGTGGGCAGTTCGAAAACATGATTCGGGCTCAAAAGCGGCTCATGATTGTAATGCCCATTGCATTGTCCATGATTCTCATTCTGCTCTTTCTTACGTATCGTTCAATTACCGATACGCTACTGGTTTTCGCAAGTGTTCCGTTTGCGTGTGCAGGGGGAATCTTTGGCTTGTGGTTCCGCGAGATGCCTATTTCCATTTCAGCTGCAGTCGGCTTCATAACGCTATCGGGCGTATCGGTTCTTAATAGCATGTTGGTGGTGAGTTATTTGCGCTCTTGCCGCGAGCCGGCTGAATCGATCAAGGAATTACTCACGAAAGCATGGATCACTTGTTTGCGAACGGTGATGATGACGGCATTGGTTGCGAGCGTTGGATTTATACCGATGGCGATCAGTATGGGAACGGGCGCTGAGGTTCAGAGACCGTTGGCAACAGTAGTGATCAGTGGAGTCATTGCAAGTTGTTTCATGACACTTCTGATTTTGCCTGTGCTTTACAGTTGGTTTATGCCAAAACCGATGGACAGAGTCGCTCAAGCTGCAAGCCACTATTAGGGTTGAAGTGCAGAGACTGTCCCGTGTGGGCGGGCGAATTTGTTAGCGAAAGGCAATCTGCTTGGGAGTCCCAGTTGAGTTTCAGGAACGGATTTCGCTTTTTCCGGTCGAACTCCGCGAGTTGTTGGAAGCGGAGCTTGAAACGGGGAACTCGATAGTTGGTTTAGAGCGTGGTTTTCCGGCAACTCCGAGCGGGGCCTATGTGATGTTAGCACGAGTCGTTCATGCCTCGCGACGCAGATCGGAGGGGGGCATTGTGTTCGCCGAGCGAAATAACTTGCAATGTTCTGGTGAGTTTACGACTTCAGACAGACAGTTTTTCGTGTTGGAACCACCGCGACCAGCTTCAGAAATTGCGAATATGGATGCGATACGCGAAGAGCTCATTGCCCGGGAAAAAGCATCCGACGAAGCAAGATTTCGCGATACTTATTATTAGGTAAGCGGGCAGCTGAATGTTGGCGCAATTCGAAGTATATAGGCTTTCGGTGCGCGATCGATTGGTTTTAGCGGCGGTCCGTAGTTGCTTGGACTGCGGCATTGAGGAGAGAGTTTTGGCCTGAGGTATCTTGGCCGAGTTCCCAGATCATGATACCTGCGAGTTGGTGGTTGAGCGTGAACTTCACTTTTTCACGGATGGTGTGTGGGCCATTGAAGTAGATGTCATCGACGAGATCTACAGAGGGAAGTGGCGCGTATTTGCGTTGGATCTGTTGGTAGGTGAAGGCCTCCCTCGTGCGGATATGTCGTCCATAGAATGGTAAGCCAAGAACAATTTTCTGACGAGGAATGCCGCGGTTGATGAGGCTTTCAACTTCCGCTTGTGCTTTATCGAGCGTCGAATGTTCTTGATCGTGGTCGTAGGCCATGAGTTGCACGTAATCAATCGCATCTATGGCCGATTTAGGTAGTGGCTGCCAGCCGGCGATGGTAACCGTAATGACGGTCTGCTGGGGAGCGAGTTTATCACGAAGCTCCTGGAGCAGGGTTCCGTATGCGATTTGCTCATCGGTGGAATGGGGGTGTTCCCAGTCCAAGTCGACGCCTTGCAATCGTCGCTCCTCAACTAGTTGGGTGATCGATTGGATAAAGGTTTTGCGGAGATGTGGCGTGGTCGCGACTTTAGCGAAATGTTGGGAGCGATCCCAACCACCGATCGTTACAGAAAGTCGGACGTTTCTCTCCTTCTTCAGCCGTTCTAGTTTTTCCCAAGGACAATTTTGAAGCGCGGTTTGGTCGAGGGTTCCATCGGCTTGTGGTTCAACCGAGAAGAGGAGGATGTCGGTGAGCCCATACGCGTTCCTTTCATCGAATTCAGCAAATCGATAGTTGGGTAGATAGCCAGCGATTCGCAACGATTTCGAGGGTGGAATTTCTTGGGCGATTGAGGTAAGCGTCTGCGCAAACGTGCAGATCTGCCACATGAAAAAGAAAACGGCAATGCGGCTTATGAGGGGCTCAGAAGGATTTGAGCTTTGCAAAGAATGGTCGATGGAATTCATGCTGGCAACAGTCTTTTGGGGTGGTGCTTTATTCATGTCGTTCTGAGTTAAGTCATGTTGTAAGTATGAAGTGGCATGGGGAGCAAATTGATATAGAAAAGAGAACACGATGTTCTCGATATGTACCTATTGAAGTATTGTATTTCAGTTGATTGTGTTTTTTTGAGAAGTTTTTTCTTGTATTCTGGTTTTGTGTTCACTATAAAGGGGAGGTCAATCAAAAAGGAGTGAATTGTGAGGCGAAAAAGGACAGAAATTGCAGCCCCAGAGGTAAGTAATTACCTGCATATTACCCAGCGTTGTGTGCGGCAGGATTTTTTTCTCGATGATGACTTGCCGCTCGAGGGTAAATATCTAACCCGACGGAACGCTGTTCTGGAGCGGCTTAGAACGCTGGCTTCAGGTTTTGCGATCGACATAACGCGGTTCTCCATCATGGACAGTCACGTACACATCAAGGCGCGAAACCGGCCTGATTTAGCTGCCCAAATGAGCGATGAAGAGGTTGCGCGGCGTTGGTACATCATTTGTCCTGGCTTTTGCGAAGCATTAGCCGATTTTCGCAACGAGACCCCGGATAGACCGACGCAGGAAGATATAGAGAAGCTTGCGCAGGACAAGGATAGAATTAAGGAGCTAAGGACTCGGCTTTCTAGTATTAGTTTTTTCATGTGGGCCTTTAGTGGCTACTGCGCCAAGTTGTTTAATCTCATGGACGGAACTAAAGGGCATTTCTGGGAGGACCGGTACAAGGTCAAGGTCCTTTTGGATGACTTGTCATTACTGTTGTGCTCGTTTTATATCGATCTCAATCCCATTCGCGCGAACCTCGCTCTTACGCCGGAATCGAGCGATTACACATCGGTTCAGTGTCAAATCGAGTCGGAGCAAATGCAGGCAATGTTCGCTGATATTGACCCGAGGTTGCTGCCGGACTCATTTATGCCACCGATCGAAATAGTCGATGACGGGTCGGGAGAAAGGTGCAGTGAATTGCCTACTCGCATTAGCGATTTTGGTTTTCTCAGCATGTCGAGCAAGGAGTACCTTATCTCGTTGGACATTGCGGGACGTATTCTGGATCCGGACAAACGCGGAGCTATTCCTAGCGATTTACCACCAATCTTCAAGCGGCTCAACCTTTCTTGGGAAAATGCTATTCAGTTGATTGCCGGTTATGAGTCTTTATTCCGGTGTTTTGTTGGAAGCAAAGCAAGTTTGGAAAAAAAGGCTGCCGAGTTAGGAGGGCATAAATTGCGCTGTCCGGCAGAGAAGAAAAAACTGCTTCAAAGCACCGGTAAATTGTCTTGAGCAAAAGCATTGCACGAGCGGAGCAAGCGGCAGTCGCGATCGGTCAACGTCAGAGTTTTTACTCATGGCCTGGGTTTTCGTTGTTCGAATTCGCGCTCAACCCAAATTACCGCATCTCAAATTGCATGAAATCACACTTTCATGCTTCTCTATAAAGCTATCATCGTAGATTTGCTTGGCTTCTGCTCCCACACCAGTGCCGTCTTCATCGCGGCTGGCACCGTCTTCATGGTGGCTGGCACCATGTGACGGGGCCTGGAACCATGCAAATACTGTCTGGCACCAAGTACAAAGTACCTGGCACCATGTGGACGACTCGTCGTTGCAATGGAGCGAATTCTCTGTCGCTACGATTCTATTCAAAGAGGCCACTGCGGTTTGTCATTGGCTTCGAATGTGCTAGCAATAGCAACATTGTGGCTGGCACCAAGTGAGCGGTGCCTGGAACCATGCGGACAGTGCCTGGCACCATGTAGACGGCTCAGAGCGAACTCTCTGTCGCTACGATTCTATTCAAAGAGGCCACTGCGGTGCGTCTAAGGATTTGAATGTGCTAGCAAGCCAGTTTGCGTGGTGCCGGGACCACCGCGGAATTGGCAGTGGCCGCCGAAAATACCTTTGACACTCGTCATTCTAAAAGTGCTATCACCAATCTCACGCAGTGCCATCAGCGATTGTAGGGCACCTCGTTGATCCAGCGAAAGCCTCGATTTTGGATCCGATACTTGGATGACTCAGCTTCCTTCGTTGCTGCTACAAAGTTCGTCCATTGGCCGGGAAGACTGATAGCGCGGGTACCGACTGGCATCAATACAAACAACGAGATGACAACGATTTTCAATACCAATCTCGTCCACCATAACCAAGGTCTTTGCCAAATGCCCCCCAAACATACCTTTGCTGTTGGGCGATTCAGTAGGAAGATATTGATGAGTCGCTCTGCATCTGGCATTAGGACCAGTATCGAGGCCATAACTAAATGTGACGAATAGAGTTTTACAGGAACGTCATAGCTGATATTGAGCATCAACACATTGGTCATTACACCCAAAGAAACCGCCGCACCGAGCAACGCAGTTCTGCGCCAAACGATTAGTAAGCCAGCCAAGATCTCACCGAATCCAGCAAACATTGTGTAAGCTTGCGACGTTGCCATAAATGCCCAAAGCACATTCATCGGTGATGAGTCGCCCCACGTCTTGTCTAGTTGATACGTCGATAAGGTGCCAAATTGGGTTCCTTCAAAGCCAAACTTAGCTAAGCCATAACCGATCATCGCAAACGCGATTGTATACCTTAGCAATGAACGAAGCAGGTCACGCGTCGCCGAATTATTGGTTGTCCGGCGATCGGCGACCGTCCACAGCCCGCCAAGAATTAAACTTACCAGAAACATCCCTAAAACTTGCAAATAGTTAAAGGTCGTATCCCCGCTGCCGTTGGGAGGAACAAGCTCTCCTTCAATCGCGAAAAATGTACGCGCTATCCAGTAAGTTAGTGAGGATTGCAGCCCCATAGCAACTGCGTAAGTTCTCGCAACAATGCCGCTGGGTTCTCTCGAAAACTCTGCAAGGATCGCCGGGAAGCAATAAAAAAACCAATACGCCGCTGTAAATCGAATTGCGAAAGTAGCCCAAAGAGACTGGTTGCGCACAGTCGCGTCTGCGACACTTGTAGTTCGCTCGGCTGGTAATGGTCCCAGCATTCCAACGACAAACAGAACGCTGGCGATGATCGGTAGCCACAGCCAATGAGTAAGAAACGGTTGACGAGGAGCCTTGTCTGCCCCCTTGATGGCCTCAGCGACTTTGGGCGGAATTTGATGACCCTTCGTCGCTGCTTGGGGAGTCGCCTTGGCCGTTACAGGCGTATTGGGCTCAACAATTTCCAATGTCAAATCATCGATCCAAGCCTGGCCTTTGCCTATTACGAAAATACCCAAGGCCAAATTCTCCGCGTGTTCTGCAACCGGGAGAACGATGTCAAAATGTTTCCATTCTTCCGTGCGGATTGGCCGCCCGTCCATATTGTCGAATGCGCCGAATTGAGCTACCGAATTGGCGGGTTGATTGGGATCTTTCTTGATATCAACGCGTAACCACATTTGGACGCGGCAGTTTTCTTCTAAGTGGTCGGTTTTAATTGATGCCCGTAAACGAACCTTCTTGCCTCGAAATGCATCGGCAGAAATCACCTGCATCAAGTTCGAAAACGAATCGTGTTTGACCGCATCATCCGTCGTATCAATTACCGCAGATGCTTTGCCAACGTAGGGTTGATTTTCTTCTTTCCGTACTTTGCTGCCGGCTGGCAATACTCCGAACCATGAGGTTGGGCCTTTTTCGGTCCAAGTCTCGAAACTGCCATTTGGAACACTACCCGTCGTCGTTCTGGTTTCCTCCTCCCCAATCATCGAGACCGGCCTAATCGGCGTCGCATCAACGGTCTCCACGTGAGATATTGCACCTATAACGACTGCGAGTGCTACGAAAACGAATCGATACGTGCCATGGGGCATAGGAAATCCGCTCAATTAGTAAGGTTCGCTGAACCACAAAAGTACTAAAACGAATGCGCACCTCGCCTCAGGTGTGACTTGGTTTTTTGAGGATCGAAGGAGTGCGTAATCTACGATCTTCGCAAACTTGATGGATACATTGTTGCAAAGTCTAAGCGACTCGCAATAAATGGAATCCGTTACCGTGATGCAATTGTCGGTTTTACTTACCGAAGAGCATCGATTACCGCCAAGAATACTTGGTGTCTTTAAGAGGATTCTGTTTTGCTAGTTCTTTCTGCGATAAGGTATCGTGATTTCTCCACCAAGATGTATACGCGGACGATAGCTCCTTTTGTGCTTGATCTGTAATATCAAATTCCACTTCTAATTTGTGGCCTTCAGTGATGCATATTGGGTTTTGCGAGGGGAAATCGCCTCCCTTTCGAATGCCCTCTATCAACCAAAGAGCATAAAGCCCTTCTCTGACCTTTGGTTCATACCGTGACGAAATTGGATTACTTATATAATGGCTCAAAAAACGCCGACTCTCGCTTAGTTTCAGTAAGGCAGGGATATCATCCCAGGTCAGTTCCGGAAACTCCACACCTAGTTCTGGTGGTCGATCTTGGACATCCCGCAGCGCCTTGAAGAGTTCCTCAACTCGCTCTTTCTTCAGAGTTTCTGCAATAACTTCTTTACTTCCAACGCCGATCATGGCAATTAAAAGGCTGCCCCAAATAATGAAGTGGTTCGACATGAGTCGTCTCTTGATCATTGGATACGATCCCTTCATGAGCGAGGAATGTTAATGACAAGTCGCAACACTTGATGATAAACGCGTTTTCCTTCTCACTTGTAACACGTATGTAACAATGCCAATCGCACACACTTGGTCTACTTGATTTGCTCCTGACTTTGGTGATCTGAACATGACGTCATGTCATTGATTCGAGAAACAAAAAATGACGGAACGAAAAGGCACCCCAAAGGCGTATCAAGAAGGGTGAGACGCCGATTTAGTCGCGAAGTTGATTCAGCGCGGAATAGAGTTTAAGCCGGAGTAGGAAGGAAGTTCGCATTCTCCCCTTACTTCCACTCGACGCTCGATCTCAATTTGGATTCCCGGTGAGCAGTGTACGTAAGCTTGGTTCCTGGCGGATCACATGACTCGCGCCGACGACTGCAAAGACTCTTTCGCCTTTTCGCGTTAGTTCCACGAGCGTTGCGATCATGTGCTCACCGCGGACTTGACGCGATGTATTGCCAATCTCGAGAAGTTTAGGATGACTTTCTGTATTGGGAAGCTCACGCCAGTCTAGCGTATCTGAGAAAGCACTCTTCCAATGTTCATCGAAGCTAGCCAGTGTCTCAAACGTGTTCCGCAAGCCTTCAATGTCCGTGCGTTTTTTCAGTAGAGAAGATGCTAAAGAGTTCTTGTCACCTTGATAGCCCTTTGCTTCCGATGTGTAAACGCGAAGCGCAAAATAGGTAGCTACGTCTTTGGCGTCATGTCGCCTCAATAGTCCGGCGACCTCGTCTCGATATTCGGGCTCGAGTGTATATAGCTTTACGCCAGTTCGATAGGCCAAGGTGCGGACCAGTCTGGATTCACTATATGGCCCTTCGTTTGGACGCGAAGCAAAACGGTACATTCTTTCTCGGCCTTCGCAGAGCGCAACCGTTGGGCGAAAATCTCTCCAAAGTCTCTCCAACTCCACCAGTTGTGGATCGGAAGCGTCTGCAGTGTGCTGGCAGCCAAAATATAGTAACTTGCCAGGTGGGGCATCCAATTCAACCATGAAGGGAAACGTCGTTTTGGCATAAATCGAGTCGTGCTCAGGCCAACTGCGGAGTTCGATGGATTCTAAATTCGTGGCGGGTATGTAGCTGAGGGGACGTATCAAAATAAACGTCAACAACAACCATGGCGATATTGTGAGGAGCAAGCACACAACGGCTAAAACTGCGAGCCACTTTTTGATCTTTGTTGACATGATAGGTGCGTTTTCGAAGTTCAGATTTACAAGGTTCTATACAAGGAGGGTGGTTAAGAGGCGGTTGTTCCAAACATCGTACTCGATGAGTCGTTCCGCAGAGAGTGTTTACGAAACTGGTAAATAATACCGTTTGGGCTATCTCCAAGCAAAACAATAAAACGTGTCGCATCGCGTCTATTGACTTTGATCTGAACGGTCCCTTACTATTTTGGATTAGTGGCTATGGAGGTTCTTCCTTCTAAATTCGAAACTAGAGTCTCCGCTTTCCACGTTTTCGCCTAGCTATTGCTAGGCGATTTTCATTTGGGGATTTAGCATGAATACGATCTACTTGCGAAGAAGGAGCAAGGTCCTTCTGAAGGAAGGTCCAAATACGCTGCCAGATAGCTACATTCCCACGCTGCAGAAAAATTTGGAAAGCCTGGGCTTTGTCTGTTCAGACGCTTTGACGGCCCGCATCTCAACATTAACGGTCGACGATCTATCGCGATTTTATCGAAGTCTAATCAAAGATCTGCAAGTGTTGGTTGGGGCACATCGAGTATTTCGGCCGATGTACCCAAATTTTCCGGAAGAGGTGATGGCCTCCTCAGCTGTAAGCCTCTACTGGAACGCAGCTCGTCACTACCTTACGCATCGACTTCCAGAAAGCGTCGCATTGCCTCGGCCAACATTAGATGGCGAAAGCTCTCTCCGCACCATAGACTTGGGTGATCGCGAGGACTTCGAATCAATTTTTACTCAGCTTGTCAAATCCAAGAGTTCTTGGTCGTTAGAAGACCAAGAAGATGTCCGCTGGTTCATATCGCAATATCAAGAGAGAATCACTCCGCTATTGCCACGTGAAATTCCCTTGAAAGAGAACTTAGCTGTTGTGGGGGCAGCTCTGCTTCAGCATACGAATATTGGCGAAGCCTTCTTGGAGGATTATATCAAAACGGCAACGGACGTTCTGCGTGTAAGCGTGGCTCTAAGTGGTGGCGATGTGTCATTATCCGAGCCAACAAAATTCGTGAAATTGCGCAGAGGCGAGCGCCGCTTACTTCTAAGCCTATTGGAATGCTGCGGCGATCCAACTGAAGACATGTTGCGTTGGAAAGAACGGTGGAAAAGATTGGGTGAACGCATTCATCCAGGTGACTTTCAGTGGCAGTTTCCAAAGTCTTACCAAGCATTTAAGATCCTGCGAGAAGACATTCGATCGGAGACATTCAATAGCAAACTTGAATCTGCTCTCGCGAATAGAGACGTGCTTTCCGCTATTCAGTTGTTAGGGCAGCGTCCTGGAGAATTTGCTAGGCGATTGGATCAATTGTCGCGACTTGGAAACCACTGCAAAGTTGTCGAACGGTTCGCTCAGGTCGCAGACAAAGTTAGTACTCCCGTTCTCTTGCAAGTACTGGCTCACTTCGAGCATCGCGATGAACAACATTCATTGCGGTCGTTTTTTCCAAAGGGCGATGTTGGTAAAGTGCAAGCGATTGCCAACGACTTGCCGAAACTTCCATCTGGCGTGGCGACCGATATTGTGCAGGTATGTCGACAAGCTCTAATTCGGCGATTTTCAAAACTTAGGTCATTAGGGCGGTGTTACATTGATCCAAGGCTGAAGGATTTTCTCGTTCCGTTTTCACAAAGATCTGCAAGTAAGTCTTTGCGAACATTGGTTCGCGGAAGTCGCCTGAAAATGCCTGATACAAAAACGATCCGCTTTTTTTTGTGGTGGAAAAATGGGAAGAGCCGAACCGATATTGATCTTTCTGCCGTCTTGTACAATAAGGATTTTCAGTACATCGATGTTGTCTCGTACTACAATTTAAAGAACTTTGGTGGTCATCATAGCGGGGACATTGTGGACGCCCCGTTTGGTGCTGCTGAGTTCATTGACCTCGATATCGAACGATGCCTAGACAAAGGGGTTCGTTATGTTGTCGCCTCCATCAACAGTTTTACCGAACAACCGTATTGCGATTTGCCGGAGTGTTTTGCGGGTTGGATGGCACGAGATAAGCCGAATTCAGGTGAGATTTTTGAAGCTCGTACGGTCCAAGACAGAATCGATATTGCGTCCAATAGTCGTATTTGCATTCCTATGGTTCTTGATTTCTTTTCGAAGGAAGTGCTTTGGACCGACATTGCATTGAAAAAACATCCGAGGTGGAATAACGTGAACAACAACTTGTCTGGCGTCTCACTGATGCTGCGAGCTATGACAAGTCTGGTGAAACCTGATCTCTACACATTGTTCTCTTTACACGTCGAAGCTCGGGGTGAATGCACCAGCGATCTCGCTGATGCACAGCACGTGTTCTCGGTTACTTCAGGCATCACTCCATTTGATACGGCGAAAATCACTGCCGATTTCCTGTGATAACCAATTTAGGGATAAGCTATATTCCGCTGAGACGAAGGCCTATACTGAAAAAATGACGGTCTGTGTTCGAGTCCCGTGGGTTTTCTCTCAACATGTCGCAGAATCTATCCAAGAGGCAGCTAATACGTCGCGGTGCGTCAGTCGTAGTCGCCGCCATTGCCCTGTTTATTTGCGGTTTTTATATCCCCTATTGGCGACCTATCTACTGGTGGAATCGAGCCGCTTTGCAGAAAGAGATCGAGGCTGCTAAGCTTCGAGGCACCCCCATTCGCTGTCAGGGCTAACCCTTGAACGTCACGTTGTCGTCGAGCGGGGCACGAGTCATGCGAACCCGGTTAGCGTCGATATTGGTGTCTTCGTAACCAAACGATAGGCCTACTAGAATGGAAATGTCTCGCGATATGCCAAACTCTTGCCGGACGATGTCAGGATAGTTGCGTAGACTCCCTTGAGCACAGCAACCAATTCCATAGGCAGTCATGGCCAACATGATTGTCTGGAGATAGATCCCAATATCGATCGCAACGGTCTCTCTGAATTGATGATGCATCCCGATAAAGGCAACATGAGGTGCATCAAAGAACTCGTAGTTGCGTAGATTGGCTCGGCCCCTACCAGCTTTATCATCACGCTCGATTCCCATTTCCTTGAATAAAGCCACCGCACAACGAACTTGATGTCCACGATATGGATCCTCAAATCGGTCATTGTAGGGATAGTCCGGATTTCCTGGTATTTGGTTTTGAATCTGCGCTATAAAGGCATCCCGCAAACGATTTTTGACCGCACCGGAAGCGACGAACGTTCGCCATGGTTGGACATTACAGTTCGACGGTGACAATTGGCCAAGTTCGAAAATCTTTCTAAGAACTTCCTCCGGTACCGGCTGCGGAGTAAAACCACGAATCGATCGACGGGTTCGCAACAGCGTCTCTAGCGATCGATTCAAGTCCATCTGATTAGGATCGGGTTCACGGGCCATAAGATGAGCGGCATTGTTCATGTTGATTGCGAAAGATAGAGTGAAGGCTGGAAATGGTGACGGCAACTCTTACAGTTCTAAGCCCCGCATCGTCCCAGTGCTGGTTGCAAATTTATCGGTCGAGATCCCCATCTTTTGAAGCATGCTTACATAAAGATTGGGAAGAGGATAGTTTCGCTGCGCATCAAACGCTAGGTGCCCACCATGCTTAAAACCGCCACCTACCAACAACATCGGTAGGTTCTTGTTGTCATGGCTGGCCGCATTGCCCATGGGCGCACCGTAGAGCACCATCGTCCGGTCCAGCAAGGATTCATTCCCCTCTTTGGCACGTTCAAGTTCAGCCAAAAACTCTGATAGGACTCTAAATTGTGCACTTTCGATAATGAAGAGCTGATCAAGGGCTTCCTTTCGCCCACCATGATGCGTAATGCTATGCGTTTCATCTTTGACACCAGGTAAGTCGGCGACGATGCTAAACGTATTGATAAATAAGCTGACAACACGCGTGCTGTCTGACTCAAACGCTAATCGCGCGATTTGTAACATCAATCGAATCTTGTCGACCAGTTTCTTATTCTCTGAAATGTCGGTAGGAGCAGGCTCGGTCGCGGTGGGTTTGGGCTTGCGTTCCCACTCTTGGCCAAGTTCGAGTTGGCGTTCGTATTCTCGAACAGCCGAATAGTATTGGTCGAGCCGTTCTCGATCGGAAGCGCCCACTTGATTCGCTAGTCGCTTGGCATCGTGCGACACAAAATCAAGTGAACTTCGACCTCGTTGCAGGTCGGCAATCCGAGCCTCTATTTCGTTGGCATTTCCTTGTAGAAACATCTGCGCATAGAGTTTTGCGGGACTTTTTTCGGACGGAATCTTCACTCCGCTTCGGGAGAATGACATCCCCTGCGTACTCTCTGCATTTACGTCTAAAACAAAAGCTGGGAATCGAGTGGTTGGTCCTAGATGTTCGGCTGCAAACTGGTCTAAAGAAATCGAGTTCTTGAAACCCGCACTACCAGGATGCGGTGCCGCACTCAGGAATGAACGTTCCGCTTCATGGGCTCCATCTACATCGGGATGTGAAACGCCACTGAAGACAGTCATGCGATTCTTGAAATCCTTGAGAAGTTCAAGGTACGGCGACAGTTCAAATTCCGTACCTGTCGTTTGCGGAAAGAAGTGCTGAGACAAAATGCCCATATTGGTTTGAATCGCCAGCATCCGTCGCGGAGCTGGCTGTGAACCGTCTTCGGCCAGCGACGATCGTCGAAAGGTCGGAACCATTGCATCCAGCAATGGCAGTGCCATCGCGATTCCGGCACCTCGCAATAAGGCTCGACGTGGCAGTCGCATTGTAGAGTTCCTTACACGATTAAGTTGTACGCAAGTCAGTCTATTTGTTTAAGAACAAAGGGCTCTGCAGGATTTGGTGCAATAACTCTTGGAGGTTTGGATTATTGCCACCAGAACGTTGGAGTATTTCCTCAACTGCTTGTCGATCTGCAAATTCGACGGGTGAACCAGTGAAGTACATGACCAATTGATTCGCAAGATTTCGCGATAGTATCGGAGTCTCGTCGACCATGATTTTTTGATACTCTCGAAGCGACTGAAACTTTCTCCCATCAACCAATTGCCCACTTGAATCGACAGGTAAACCCGCCCGGAAATTGTAGTGGTTTTGAAACTCACCTGCTGGATTCAAATACGCTCGGAAGATCTTCGACACGTCTGGCGATTGTTTACCCTCGGTCGCTCTATAAGTTTCGCGTATGCCACCGATGACGTCATAGGCTTCTAACGCAAAACCAGGTGGGTCAAAAATTGAGTGACATCCTGCGCATGCAGGATCTTGGCGATGTAAATCAAGTTGTTCGCGTATGGTGGTGACTCCCCGAAGGTCCGGCTCAATCGCAGGCACATTGGGAGGTGGCGGTTGCGGCGGAGTTCCAAAGAATTTCTTTTGTACCCAAGCGCCTCGCTTTACTGGACTGGTTGTCGAACCGTTCGCAGTGACTTTACAAACTGCGGCCATCGTCAAAAAGCCACCACGCAAGTTTTGATTTTGATCGACGTCCACTCGCCGAAATCGAACCCCATCAATATTGTCGATTCCATAATGTTCGGCCAATCGCTGATTAACAATGTTTACCGACGTCGACCATAAATGCGATGCAGAAAAATTATGAAGCATTGCATACTTGAAATACTCACGCGGTTCGCGACGCATTGCATCTTCAAGATTGGGTTGGAATTCGGGATACAGTTGCTTGTCTGGACTAGTAAGATCAAAATCACGCAGGTCAAGCCACTGATCGGGAAAGTCCTGGAAGAACCGCTCGGCTTTGGGATCGCTCAACATCCTTTCAACAACTGTTCGCATGGTTGTCGGTGATTGTAACTCTCCTAGTTGCGCTGCTTTCAAAAGCAAATCGTCAGGACACGAGTTCCATAGGCCATACGATAGGCGAGTTGCGATCGCGAAATCATTGAGCCTGCCGTTGGGCTCATGGAGAAACAAGAAATCAGGACTGATTAATGTTGCCCGATAGCAATCAAGCATCGCGTCCTCAAAGCAACCACCTGCGGTCAATCGTTTGTCCGCAATGGTCGCATAGCGTTCGATTTCAGATTCAGCGACAGGCCGTCGAAACGCACGTGGCAAAAATTGAGACAGTAACTGACGAATATCGTCGTGTGGGTTTTCTGATTGAGTTGCTCCAGGAACCAAGCGTCCTGGTCCGTTTATCGCTCCACGCGCTTCGCGAAATTGCGTGGGCCGTTTTGGTTTGGGTACGTCCGGGGCCAACTTAGAAAATGGCACGATTGGTAAGTTACCAAATAAGCGACGATGGCTGGGGGGGGGCCATTCATCATACAATGGCCCAGTAACCTCCAATTTATCAATCGCAACGCCCGCACCCGAATAGGCCTTTATTTGACCTTGCGAAAAATATACATGTGCGTCGAGGAAAGAAGCCCCGGCGGCTCGCAGATGATTTTCATGCGTAGGAGCAATGTCGACGACAAGTTCCGAATAGGTCGGTTTCAAACTTGGCGCATCGACAAAGCCAAGTAGTTTGCTACCACAGTAAACGCCAACGGAACCGGTGCGAGGCGATGGCTTCACTTCCCCTTTGTCCCACCAATATGACCAAGCAGAAACGCCGATGTGATATCTCCCGGGATGAACCGGTGCAAAATTGAACCGCCCTGCAAATGCCTCGCCGAAAGTTCTGGTCATGCCGACCGTTGAGCCGTCTTTGAAAACACCATCTCTTTCAGCTTCACCTAATCCAGGATACTTGCCGCCAAATGTCCATTTTCCTTGCGGATAATTTCCATCCGCGTTTGTCGCCGAGGGCATTGGAAACCGTGAGTCGTCATACTTCATTTCGGGTGTAAGCATCACTGCGTCGCCACCACCCATGAGTACTTTGTAATCATATTGCTGGTTGGCATAGAGTGTTATTCTTGACACTTCTGGTGGAACAGACCACTTCGCCGTCGCTGCTTCCAAGGCCACATCAATAGCTTCAGCATATTTGGCTAGGAGCACAGGTGAAACATCCAAAGCGCCAGCCGATTTGGTATAGCCGTTTTCGCGGCCGTCGTCCGGCAAGATTTCTTTAACATCCAACCATGGGACTTCGAGTAGGTCGCGTAAAGTATTTTCAAACTCAGCGCGATTCATACGCCGAACAATACTCCTGCCATTCTCTTTGCGCCGTTGGAGTTCTTCAGTCAACAATGCGTTATGCAATCCTAGAATGACCATTTCTTTTTCATTCGCATCGGGCTGTGGCGCCTCTGGTGGAGGCATCTGGCCTTTGTGTATCCGGTCGTGAATTCGAATCCATATTGGCGTCGTGACACGAGATGTAACTTGAAACGAAATCTTGGACAGATCTAATCCACCGCTCTGTGTTTCCGAATCATGGCAATCCAAGCAGTACTTCTTAATAAATGGCTCTGCGGGCTCACGCACATCTTCGGCAGCAAACCCAGTAAACGTCAGTCCGCAAGCACTTAGCAAGAATACAAGGAACGGCAGAAAAGTTCGCCAACGGAAACTTCGCCGACCTTGATGCGGTTCCAACTGTTTCCATTGAATTGAATGATCCATATAGCAACTCTTACGAGAGATAAGTTCGATCGTCGCCAGGGATCCTGAAGCTGGCTTACGGAAACCTGACAAAAGACTTGTTTACTCAGGTAAAGCCATTCAAGGCATTACAGCGTCAATCGCGCAGCGCGTAGAGGTAAGTGATTAAAGTGCACTTTCCCAGTATACCATCCGGCTGTGCGCGTACCAAACTTCCAATATTCAGCGAGTACAACAGCAGAAAAGTACTCACCGTCCAGGTCTGTTTAGCGTATGGCACTGGACGCTTAAGTGGGTGGGATCGTTTTCGGCTGACTCACGATTTCCTACCTGGGAATCCCAGAAAAAAGTTCAAAATTTTGTGATTGAATTAGTATCAAGTCGCCGCTCAAACGCGGAACCGCGCACAGAAAAAAAGATTGTGGTTGCGCTGCTATAAATCGATGTTGCTACGCTGCATTTGGCGTTTAGACTATCAAGTGATCGCGATCCTAAAATCACTCTAACTTCACGACGACAACCTATCATGAAAAGTTTGACTGCTCTACTTTGTGCACTCTTCTGTGTGGCAGTGGGGCAGGCCGAGGAGAAACCGCTCAAGGTCTTTATCTTAGTCGGGCAATCAAACATGGAAGGGCACGCGAAGATCAGTACATTCGATTACATCGGTGATGATCCAGCCACCGTCCCGCTGTTGGAGATGATGAGAGCGACCGATGGCGCGCCACGCGTTGCCGATCACACATGGATTTCTTATAGGACGGCTGGCAGCGACAAAGACGTTGTCGTTTCTGGAAAATTGACGGCGGGTTACGGTTCCATATGGGGACAAGATCCCCAAAAACTAGGTGGAAAAATCGGCCCTGAGTTCACCTTTGGTTTGGTGATGGACAAGATCCTCGACGAACCGGTGCTGATCATCAAAGCTGCCTGGGGCGGCAAGAGTTTGCATACCGATTTTCGTTCTCCTAGCGCCGGTCCATATGAACTGAGCACTTTTCAACTTCAGAATTATCCCAAACAAGAAGGGCATGGTATTCCCAAAGATTTCGAACAATGGAAAGTCGAGAAGGAACAAGCGACGGGCGTTTACTATCGTCGAATGATCGAGCATATAAAGCAGGTGCTCGACAATCCAGAAGCCGTAGTTCCCGGCTATGATCGCGGTCGCGGATATGAGCTTGGCGGCTTCGTTTGGCTCCAAGGCTTCAACGATTTAGTCGATGGCCACGTTTACCCAAGACATAATCAACCTGATCGCTTTTCGCTATACACGGAGTTACTGAGTCATTTCATCCGTGACGTCCGCAGAGACTTGAATGCTCCCAAGTTGCCGTTCGTAATTGGGGTGATGGGCGTGGGTGGCCTTAAGGATGATTCGGTGGACATGCTTTCTTTTCGCCAAGCCATGGCAGCCCCTTCAAAATTGCCAGAGTTCGACGGTAATGTTATCGCTGTGGAGACTGCTCCATTCTGGTCGGACGAACTTGGAGCGATTGATGAAAAGTATGCACAGATAAATCAGATGCGGTACTTTCTTGATTCCAAACACAAAGATCATGCGAACGCCGATGGCAGCATGACCGACGAGAAAAAACGCGAGTACCTGAAACAATTTGAAGCGGATCTTATCTCACCTGATGAGTTGACGCTTTGGAAACGAGGCGCTTCCAATGCGGGATACCATTATCTCGGTTGCGCTAAGACATTTGCACTGATGGGGCGGGCCTTTGCAAACGCCAATTTGGAACTTCTGAAAAAACAAACCGACAACTGATAGGCGATAAAGTGATGTTTGATAGTAGAACCTGTGCATGGATAGCGGCAACTTGGATTGGTTTGGCTTCAGTAGTAATCGCTGCGCCGCAAGCCAAGGAACTTTCGATACCCGATTTCACCAAAGGGGATCCCATTCCGGAGAATGCTCCGCATGATTGGAATCTTGGCCCAACTGGACTTCGCGGTTGGATGTTTTGCGATAGGCTCGTGACCAAAGATGCTCGCCAAATCATCATCACTAAAGTAGAAAAAGACTCGCCTGCAGATGGGCAAATCGCTGTAGGAGATGTCGTGTTGGGAGTTGGTGGGCAGCGATTTGAGTTTGATCCAAGAACTGAATTTGGGCGCGCAATCACCGCAGCTGAATCGGAATCACAGCATGGCGAATTGCGTTTGATTCGCTGGCGAAATGGTAAAGTGGATGACGTCAAGCTTGCGCTTCCCGTGCGAGGCGCTTACAGTGTGAAGGCACCTTATGATTGTTCGAAATCGGAAAGCATCTTAAAGGACGGCGTACGCTATTTAGCAAAAGAAATGTCTCGAACCGACTATGCGTCTTCGATGGATCCAATTCCTCGTTCTCTCAACGCGTTAGCTCT
>JAFLCP010000114.1 GCA_017303505.1 Planctomycetota bacterium
AGAAACTTTATGCTTTCTGCGGCTCATCCACGATCCCTTGTGCTACGGTGATGAAATCGTTGCCCAAGTATAGCGCAAACGGGTTATCAATCCACCCCATTTAAGGACACATTAAATCAACAGCCTGTTAGCGTCGGTTTTACTGTGCTGACGGTACACGTCTTCGCTTGAGTTTGATCATGCCAAATGGAATTCGACAGTTCCCACGATCTAGGAGCAATCATTTGTCAATTCCTGATTTTCAGACTTTAATGTTGCCGCTGTTAGAGTTGGTTTCGGATGGAAACGAATACACGATCGCGGGGTGTCGTGACGTTCTCGCTGATCGTTTTAGTATGACCGAAGAGGAGCGAAATCAGCGCCTTCCTAGCGGCGCAGCAAATACCTTTTACAATCGATTGGCTTGGGCCAAAACATACCTCGAGCGAGCTGGCTTACTCGTGAAAGTTAAGCGTGGTGTTTTCACGATTAGTGAAACGGGAGCTAAGGTTCTCAAGAATTCTCCTGCGAAAATCGATACTTCTTATTTGCAACGATTCACTGCTTTCAACGAATTCCGAAGTAAGTCAACAGAGAGCAGCATTGAAGATAATTCGATATCTCTTCCGAAAGAAGTTCGTGCGACGCCGGAAGAAGCTCTCGATATTGCATACAAGAATCTCAGGGACGACCTTGCAGGTCAGTTGCTTGCTCAAATCAAAGCATCTCATCCTTCCTTTTTTGAAAAGCTAGTCGTTGATCTCATGTTGAAAATGGGGTACGGCGGTCCTGATGATAATGCAGGCACCGTTACATCGTATGGTCACGACAATGGAATCGATGGTGTGATTAACGAAGACACATTAGGTCTTGATGTTATCTATCTTCAAGCAAAGCGATGGGAGAACACCGTCGGCAGACCTGAAATTCAGAAGTTTGTTGGGGCTCTGCATGGAAAGCGGGCCAAGAAAGGAGTATTTCTTACCACTAGTAGCTTTTCGAATGAAGCGATCGAATATGCAAAGGCTATCGATCCGAAAGTCGTTCTAATCGATGGCGCTAGGTTATCTCAACTGATGATTGATTTTGATGTTGGTGTCAGCACCGCTCAAATCTATACACTCAAACGAATCGATAGCGATTACTTTGACACGGAGTGAGTGAAAGAGGGCCCGCCATGGCGCAAGTTGCGGCAAGTGAAGAGTGTCGACGCATGCGGACTTGGATCCTCTTAGCGATCGGGGCCAGTATTGCGGGGATCGTGATTGGTCTCTTGATACCTAAGTCTTTTTCTCAATTGAAAATTTCGGTACCGCACGGGATATTCTTGCTTGGGGCTTTATCGCAATTTGCGATGCCCTGGATCTATCCGCATGAGAGACCCAACCCACAACGCGACTTCAATGTTGGGCTCAGCGTATTTTTGATTTGGTTTTTGTTTCCGCTCTCGGCCGGAATCAACGCTTGGATTTATGCAATTGGTGTCTATGATCCAATCGCTGACGATGGATATCGGTACTCCATCGGTTATTGGTGGTTGGGCATTATCAGTCAAATAGCCCTGGGTGTTGGGATGACGCTGTGGTATTTGCGCGACGCATCGTTGCGCACTGACGAAGCTTGGCATCCCGGTTTGTTCGGCTATGTATGGGTGTTGCAATTGTTGTTGTGGCTGGCTGTGGGCTTCGGGCCGGACTGGGTGGGGTTCGGTGATTTAACGAAGTAGTTCTTCCGAGAGTTGTGCTGTAACCGATTTGCCGATGTGAAATCACCGGCCTTGTAACGAGCGTTATATCGAGCGGATTAGTTCAGCAAGACAATTGCTTCAGGGTAGTCTACAAGAGACGATGTCCAACGAGCAAACCTATTCCAATTAGTGGTAGTTCGCCATTGTTTGCGATAGCTTCAACGTTTTGGGGTGTGCCAAATCAGTCGATAGCGCGTGAGTAGGACATGAGAGTTACTTTGTTACCATCGGCAAGTCTCTCATATTCCGTTTTGAATTGCCGTGGAGTGCCTCACGCGAATAGCGAAGGCCAACCGATCGGGATAGACGGAACGCAACGCCTGAATAGCTTCACTGAGTGTTCGGCCCAAAAAATAAAGTGTCGCAAAGGCTGAGATTCGCGGAAACGACTCTGGCTCCACCAACGCAAGTCGGTGGAGCCAGAATTTTTGTTAGCGTCCATTAGAACGAATGATTTACACAGCTTGAGATTCAAGCAATGCGCGCAACGCACCGCGAGCGGTGAAGGAGCGGCTCTTGGCGGTACCGACTGGGATGTCGTACATCTCAGCGATATCGACCAACGATACGCCATCGACATGGTGCATACGCAAGATCGCTTGCTGATCGACTGGCAAACGGTTCATGCAGTTGCGCACGATCTGATTGCGCTCATGCTGAATCGTCAAGGTAGCCGCGTCGGTCTCGTCGCTTTCGCGCTGATCGGCAGCTTCCACATCCAACTGACGGAACTTGCGACCACGAGTCAAATGGTTCATCGCCAAGTTGTGAGTGATCTGACGCAACCAGCTGAAGAATGCGCCTGGGCTGGTCAACTGATCCAGCTTGCGGATCGCAGTCATCATCGTATCCTGCGCCAAGTCTTCGGCGTCATGCGACTTTACCAAAGACTGTGCATAGCGCAAAACACGATTGTAGGCCAACTGGATCAACTGATCCTGAGCGGCGCGGCAACCGTTCTTCGCGTCGGTGATCAACTGAGTTAAGGTTTCGGTATCGACAGCTTCGTTTCGGCACATAGGTTCATCCTTAATGATCTGGTTCATTCCGGATCAGCGAGCCTCAGGTCGAGTGGGAGCGCGGGATCGGAATCAGGGTGCCAGCAGTGCAATCAAGATGGGCAATCCAGTTGCGTGAGCTAGCGAACTTGGGTGCTGGTTACGAATGGGGGCATCGCAGGTGATGCGCACAGTTCGGGACCAGGTGCGAAAATGGTTTGTGCGACGAATCCGATTAGTTTGGATAAGTTGAACCTACTGTGGAGCAGAGGTGCGCTTACACGAACTAGCCTGGGATGAATCGCGTCGTTTCGGAGATGATGGGCTTCAGTTTGAACTCTGCGTGCTGGTCGTCCTGCGGCTGTTTGGCTGCAGGTTGGAGATCAGCGAGTTTTGGACGGAAGCGATTTTTGTCAGTAACTTCTAAATTGGCGTGATGGGGTCGATTTGTGGTTTGCTCTAGCCACCACGGCCGGTTTTATCACGGCGGGTAGATAGAGCTTGCCCTCGACCATCGTCAGCCATTGCCAACCTTGATCTTGCAGCCATTGTGTGACTGCTAAAATTCCGGTTGGGTTACTGAAATCATCTCGTCGACTGAGGGTACATGTCCCCCGATGACGCGATGTGCGGGACTCTGAATGCTGGTGGCGCAATGCGTTGCCACGGACTACAGCAATCATGGTGCGCACATTGGCGATCATGTTACGTAGAGCGGCAATATTCATATCAATACGCATGGCAACCTCCCGCGCTGTCCCGCGCGCTTAGAGAGAATCTGTGAGAAAAGGGTGGACACCCTTAAAGCATTCCAATCTTGTAATCATACAGGACAAGTGAGCAAAGGCAAATTTTTGCTGCACCTTCCCCGCACGAATTCAAGACCAGTTGAAATGCTAGATGCTGGCATCGGCTCTTTGGTTCACAAAAATCCGAAAATTTTTCGAACAGGCAGGAGAGGGAGAATTAAGAATTAGGAATTACGAATTAGGAATTACGAATTAGGAATTACGAATTAGGAATGGGCGCGCAAACAACCAGGGATTTGTCTAAGTCTTTACTAGGAAACGACTTATGTCACTACTAATTCCTAATTCCTAATTCGTAATTCCTAATTATTCAGAAGGTTCGTTCGCTGTTGGTTTTGAGAACTTTTGTTCCTAAATCGATCGCTTTTTGCTCCGACCAGCCCCGGTCAGCCACAAAATCTTCGGCCAAAGCCTTCGCCAAAACCCGTTTGTACATGCGGAATTTAGGCAAAATGAACTCCAACTTGTACGCGTCGCTGTAATAACCCAGCAGCTTGGTGCCCGGTACCGCTTCCAGCCGATGGCTCAAATCGCGACGAATTATGCTCGGCGTATTGCTGTACCACCAATGTCCAAACGGCAAGACGTTTGGAAAGATCCAGGCGTAACTGACCAACTCTTGGTTCGTCACGCTAGCCAAAACCGAGACAGGGAAATAAACGTCCGGGAACGAATTGAACAAAGCTCGGTAATCGTAAAGCGACACGCGGCTGTCGTAGAGGTCCTGCCCCTGATAGACCCCTTGCGGATAAACCTTGCGGTACACGCCAATCATTAAATCGAATGGAAGTTTGTACTGCTGACAACGTTCCGCCAGCGTCCAAAAGACAAATTGGCCAATGGTTTTCAGGGCTGCCGCGTCGACCCCATCTCCATCCGCTTTGACCACTTTTTCCCAAGCCAATTTCGCAGTTGTGGTGGATATCGGTTGAGGCTGGAAGTCGGTCGGAAGCGAAATCGCACACGCTCGCGCTCCACGAGCGACAAAGAACTTGAACAGCTCTTCAATGGCCGCTTGCAGTCCGCTGATCGAGCTGATGGACTGTTTGGTGCAACGTTCCAAACGGGCTCGGACCGTCGAGCGATGAAGGTGAAAAACTAAATCATCGGTTCGCAAACAAGGGAGATAGCGTTTGGTATCAAAGCCTTCCAATGGATCATCGAAATCATTGGTGAGCATGACGGCCGAGACGCGACAACGTTTGAGAACTTGATCGGCCCAATCGGGGGCCGCCATCGTTTGGGAAGTCAGTTCCAAAAGTTTGTCGCAATTGGCTGGGGTGAGCGTCGGTTCATCGAAACCGAATAGGTCTTGGGCGATTTCATGCAACCATTGCAACTGAATGGTGTTTTCCAGCGGTCCCAACCCATTCACCAAGCGACGGACACGATCGTCTGCGGACAGGTGCTCACCCTCGATTTCCATTTTCGGTACACCCGCCGAATGTGCTAGCTCGGTGAAGTAGTGATATCCGAGCAGATCGTTCAGGTGACGGCTCGCGGCCTGCAACGGCTGGATATGGGTGTGAGGATCGATAATCTCCAAAGAATCGAGTGCTTGGAAGATGGTTTCTGCCGCCGATTTGGGAGAAGAGAGGGGCATAGCTAGCTTTTCCTGAATGGAATCTTAGAAGAGTTCTGACTTTAACGCTCTTTATCGCCAAATGGAAACCCCCAGGGCCTCTTTCTCGCCTCTTTTTGTTTGCCTTTGATCCGGTACTTCGAATAGACTGCAAGTGTTCAGTTGCGAGTGCCACTCGCCCCATCCGGTTTCTTTCGCTCCCGAGGCGAGTCCCATATGAACGATCGCGATCCTTTTGAACCTGCCTCGGATTCTGGTCTGACTCCCACCACGGACCACGTTCTTCCCACTGTCGATGCCACCGAAAATCTTAAAGAGCCACTTTCGCCATTCGGCGAGAACTCGGCGGTTGGCGAAGAATGTGCGCTCTCCGGTCAATCGAGTGCCACTCCATCTAGCTCAAGCGAGCTTCACGTTATTCAGCTGGGGCGAGCTGCAAGAACTTCGGAGCCAGTTCGCGAGGATAGTCAGGCGACTTTACCTGCCGTCGATCTGCAAGAGGAAGAAAACGAGTCACCCCTGAAGTCAAGTTTGCAGGCGGCGTTTGCTTCAACGTTGACCAGTTTGTTGGTGGTGTTGGTCTTGTTGTTGGCTGTTCGCATGATTGTCCCTTCGCTGGTTGAAGAGATTCGATACGCATGGTTTCGCGGACAACTGAGAGCTCAATATGAAACGAGCGATCAAGCGTTGCAGCAGGTTTCATTAGATGGACTCAATGGCATTTCGAAAGCCATCAGCCAACGTGTTGGGCCAAGCGTGGTTCATATCAACGTCCGCGATATCGTCGATAATCGTTGGAGCGAATTGTTAGGTGAAAAGTCGGCACCCGAATCGATGCTGTTGCAAGGGCAGGGGAGTGGAGTGGTTGTCGATGACCAAGGGCACATACTCACCAATTTCCATGTGATTGAATCGAGCAAAGAAATCGAAGTGTGGTTAAGCGACGGGCGACGTTTGATCGCCAAGGTTGTGGGCGTAGATCGCATCACCGACTTAGCTCTGTTGCGAGTTGAAGCGGGTGGGCTGATGCCGATTCATTGGGGAAACAGTGATGAAGCGGATGTTGGAACTTTGGTATGGGCTGCTGGCAGTCCGTTTGGATTGAAGAGTTCGTTTACACTAGGAATCCTAAGTGGCAAACATCGAACGGATTTGAAGGGAAATCGATTTGAGTTAGTTGCTGGCGATCGAGATAGAGGTGTTTACCGTGATTTGATGCAAAGCGATGTGGCGGTGAATCCTGGCAATAGTGGTGGCCCGTTGATCAATTCACGCGGTGAGTTGATCGGTATCAACACAGCAATTGTAGGTGACTCTTATCGCGGAATTAGTTTTTCCATTCCAAGTAATGTGGCTAAAGCCGTCTACGAAAAACTTTTGGCCAATGGATTAGTTGAGCGCGGTTGGCTGGGCGTGCGTTTGGCCGATTATGTGGAAGATGATCCAGATCTCAAAGAAACGCGAACGGGTTTAGGTGCGTTGGTTAGTGGAATTCCGGCCGATGGTGATTCACCAGCGAAGAAAGCTGGCGTTGAAGTGGGTGATCGCATTGTGGAATTTAATGGATCGCAAGTACCAGACCACATGACTTTGAAGCGACTCATCGGTGAAGCTGGCCCCAATGCTCAAGTGAAAATGGTGGTTATCCGTGACGGGGCACGCGTCGAGTTAGATGTGGTGTTAGGTTCCCGACCCGACGACGGGTTTTAAGGGATGACCATGGACTTGAAGCGTCAAGCGTTGGTCGCCTTGCCCATTGCGATGGGATGTTGCGTTTGGAATGGTTGGGCACTTGGCTGGAAACTCGGTGTCGTTTCGGCAGCGTTTTGGGTAGTGTGGTTTGCCATCGTTGTCGGCTTCTTGGTGCGACATATCTCGATTCCAGAATTTAAGGAACGCAATGAAGAAGGGCTCCCCTACATCACCGGCAACAAGATGATTTTGGATGTGTTGCCTTGGGGTACTCGATTGTCGTTAGCCTCGTTGGTGGCCACAGGGATTACGATAGTTTTGACCATGGTGTTAAATGGCCAAGCGAATCAGCAAGCTTCGGCCAGCGTACCAGTCAAGAATGGAGTGGAGGCCAAGAGCGGACTTGAAGCCAAGAGTGGCACAGAGACAAGCCCCACATCTCCGGTCGCAGAATCGATGCCGGCTGCGACCCAGCAATGATTCGACTGAGGCTGCGAGTTGCTTGGCTCGTTAGTGGTCTTTTGTTTCGTGTTTTCGCCCCGTTTCCCCCAATTTAGATGCCCTCCGCGCTATTGTTTTGAGGGAGAACTCCACTTCCCCCCTGCGGACTTTGTGCAAGTGCAAGTAAAATATGGAAACGCAAAGATAGACCTTTTCAAGCTTCACTTAGGTTCTGCCCACAAGGGGCGCGGGACGTATCGAGTGGCTTGGACATCGATAGAAAATAGGTATGGGACAATGACAAAAAGATTGAGTTGGTTTTTGGCTGCAGCGTTCCTGTGTCTTGGGACAATGGCTCCCAATGCTTGGGGTGTTCAAGAGGCTACGGACGAATCGTTAGGTTGGTCTGCTACGAAACCAGCGGAAGGTCCTTTTGTCGAAGTGGATGGTAAGTTCATGGTTCCTTACAAGGTGACCATGCCCGGCAGCGAAGTTACGTTTGAAATGATTCCCGTTAGAGGCGGAGTGAGCAAGCTTGGAAGTCCTGATGGGGAAGCTGGGCGAAGCGAAGATGAAGGTCCGCAGTATGAAGTAGAGCTGTCGCCTTATTGGGTTGGTAAATGCGAAGTCACGTGGGCTGAATACAAACAGTTCATGGGGATGTACAACATCTTTAAGAAGTTTCAGACTCAAGGCATTCGCAAAGTTACCGACGAAACGATGGGGCAAGCTGTGACCGCCCCCACGCCACTCTACGAGCCATCGTTCACCTTCGAATATGGTGAAGATCCGCAGCAGCCAGCTATCACGATGACCCAATTTGCGGCGAAGCAATACACCAAGTGGTTGTCTGGAATCACAGGTGCTCAATATCGTCTACCTTCAGAAGCAGAATGGGAACATGCTGCTCGAGCCGGTTCAGATAAGGCTTATAGCTTCGGTGACGATGCCTCGGAATTGGAAGAATACGCTTGGTTTTCTGGCAACGCGGATGCAGGAGCCAAACCGGTTGGGACCAAAAAGCCTAATGCTTGGGGCTTGCATGATATGCACGGTAACGTAGCCGAATGGACCGTCGATCAATACAGCGAAGATGGTTACAAAACGTTGGTCGGGAAGAAACATGATTTCGCATCTTCGATCAAGTGGCCTACCGTTGCCTATCCGCGCGTCGTGCGTGGTGGTAGCTGGGAGTTTGATGCGGAGAAAGTTCGCAGCTCGTCTCGATTAGGTTCCAACGATGAAGATTGGAAAGATGAAGATCCCAATATTCCTTTGAGCCCTTGGTGGATGACTACCGATCCAGCCCGTGGTGTGGGTTTCCGTCTCGTTCGCTCGGCTAAGCCATTGAGCGCTGAGGATATCAAGAAGTTCTGGGAATTCGATCATGAAGACATCCAACTCGATGTTGAAGTTCGCTTGCAAGAAGGTCGAGGGGCGCTTGGTATTACGGACAAGAACCTACCCGCAGACATTAAGAAGCTGAATGGAAATTGATTCGAAAGCGGTGCCGCGTTGGAAGCTTTGGGCCCAGCTCATTCGACTTCCTACATCGATGACGTTGATCGCGGATGCTCTCACAGCAGTCGCGATCACGCAATGCGAGTTTCCTGCGCGGAGTATCGGGTTGTTGTTGCCGATCTCGCTGGCCATGTATTGGGCAGGGATGATCTTAAACGATTGGTTTGATCTTGAGAAAGATCGAGAGCAACGGAGCCAACGTCCGCTCGCTTCGGGCAAGATCTCGATGGCCTCGGCTGGTTTGGCTAGTTGGGGATTATTGATCGTTGCCGGGGTCGTTTGTTCGCTGGCGATTTTCTGGTTCGCACCCCAACGTTGGTTGCAGGTTTTGCCATGGTGTTTCGGCGTTATGTTGGCCGTTGTGCTGTATGACGGTCCTCTCAAAAAGACCATTCTCGCACCATGGATTATGGGATTATGTCGCGGATTGCATTGGCTTTTTGCGGTGCAATTTGTGGTGGCTGTCGGGGGCGTGAGCAGCGAAGTTGCTGTCCCCTTATCGTACGCCATTGCAGCGACCATGACCGTTTATGTCGCTGGTGTCACTTGGTTCGCACGAAAAGAAGCAGACAAAAAGCCCAGCACATCGTTGTTGGTTTTTGGAGCCGCCTTGATGCTGCTGGCCTTGATCGCACATGCCACTATACCGACTTGGATGGCCTATTGGATTCCCGGCTTAAAGCCGCAAGCGATGTACGGCCTATTGGTTTTGATGTGCGGAGCGTTGATTGGGAAACGCGTGTGGTTGGCTATTCGACAAACTTCACCTGTGACCATGCAATTAGCGGTGAAACAATCGCTGCTGAGTTTGATCCTGCTTGATGCGTTTGTCGCTTATTGGCTAATGGGGCCTTATTGGGGCGCGGGGATTTCGCTGTTGATACTTCCAGCCCTCTGGTTAGGCGCCCGCTTCCGCACAACGTGAGAGAAGTGCGAAGTTTGAAGCCTCATTCCTCCAACCTCAAGTCTCAAGTCTGTTCCGAGCGACAACTTCGACGAACTGTTTCGCTAGTTCTGTGATGCCGTTGAAGTCTCCATGTTCGAGCATTTTCGGTGGCATCAAGGAAGCGAGTGCTCCGATGGCACAGGCTCCAGCCTTGAGATAGGCGCCAGCGGTTTGTAGATCAACACCCCCGGTGGGCATCAAACGAATTTGTGGCAGTGGGCGCAGCACGGCGCGAAAATATTCTGGTCCGGTAAAGTCGGATGGAAAGATCTTGACCACATCCGCCCCCGCTTGCCAAGCGGTGAGAATTTCGGTGGGAGTGAAAGCCCCTGGAAACGAGAGCTTGTCATAACGGCGTGTCATTTCGATCGTTTTGGGATCGGTGGTTGGCGACACAATGAACTGGGCACCGGCGAGTAACGCAGCCCGAGCGGTTTCTGGATCCAAGATGGTCCCAGCTCCAATGACCATCGAATCGCCCACTTGGTCGGCGAGCTGTTCGAGCTGCCGCAAGGCTTTAGGCATCGTGAAGGTGATCTCAAGAGCTTGGATACCGCCGGCTTGTAGAGCTCGGGCCAGCTTCACCAAATCGACCGAAATTTGGGTACGCAAAATGGCGACGACACCGGGACCCATGACGGCTTGTAAAAGTTGCTCACGATGCATGGTGGATTCTCGATTTGGGGGTATGGGGAAGTGCAGCGATAGTTTAGTGGTTTTGGGCATATCGAACAAAGGCGGGTGCCCTGTGGTGGGGGCATCCTGCTTGAACTGATAAAAACTCGGCAAAATTGCTGGACTTTTCGGGGGCAATGCGCGTAGGATGAGGCGAAGTTTTGTTGAAACTCTTGGTTGGAGTCGTATCGACGACCATGTCGGAATTTCTAGGCAATTCGGTTGTGCAAGTCGCGTTGAGTTTGTTGCTTTTGGCGGCAGTGGTAGGCTTCGCCAGCCACTTCCTGTCAAGTTTGCGCGATTGGTCACGAAAATCGGAGAACCTCACTATGGAATCCGCCATGAATTTTGAAGAAATGCGTCGAGAGGGTGACATCAACGAGGCGGAATTCCGAAACATAGAGGCTGTGTTGGGAAGAAAAGGGGCTTCGAAGAATGCGAGCGAGGGCGCAAAAACGTCCAAACCGCCAACGCGTTCCTAAAATTCGAACTCAGGCCACCGGGCGAGCGTAACAACGCAACCTAGGAGCTGAGAGCTCCCTTCTTCTGCCGGTCTGGGAGACCGGTTCGACCAGCTATGATGAATCTTCCATGCTCGACTCCGCGGACACGGACGCCCCGGCTCGGATGCTGAACTGACGGCACTGATGGCCGATGGTTGGCGACCGAGACGACTCGAGCTCCCACTGCGTGATTAAGTTCGCAGGCTGTTGTTACTGATGAGCAAGGCTCAGCCCAGACAACAGGTTGCGGCAGAAGCTAAGGAGTCGTGTATGCCTCAAGGTAAGGATGTCATGGCCGGTCGTAGGAACGGCGGTGGCACAACCAAGAAGAATGCGTTTTGTTCGTTTTGTCGCAAGAGCTACCGCGATGTCGGTCCTTTGGTTGAAGGACCAGGCGATGTCTACATTTGCGGTGAGTGCATTGAGTTGTGCCAGTCGATTCTGGATCAAGAACAGAAGCGACGTGGTCCGAGCAAAACACTCTTCAATGAAATACCTTCCCCACGCGAAATTGTCGCGCATCTCGATCAATATGTGATCGGACAAGAATTCAGCAAACGCGTTCTGGCGGTTGCTGTTCACAACCACTACAAGCGACTTTCAGCGGATTGGTCGGGTTCCGATGTAGAAATCGAGAAGTCGAACATCTTGCTGGTTGGACCTACCGGTAGCGGTAAGACTCTCTTGGCACGAACGATGGCGAAAATGCTCAACGTTCCATTCGCGATCGGCGATGCGACCACGTTGACTGAAGCTGGCTATGTTGGTGAAGACGTCGAGAACTTGTTGTTGAAACTCTTGCATGCCGCGGACTTCGATATCGCTGCTGCTCAACGCGGTATCTTGTACATCGACGAAATCGATAAGATTGGCAAGACGAGCCAGAACGTGTCCATCACCCGAGACGTTTCGGGTGAAGGTGTTCAACAAGCGTTGTTGAAGATGTTGGAAGGTACGGTTGCCAATGTGCCGCCACAAGGTGGTCGCAAACATCCCGAGCAGCAGTATATCCAACTCGATACAAGCAACATCTTGTTCATCGTGGGTGGTACGTTTGCTGGAATCGATGACATTGTTCGCAAACGCCTAGGCCGCAAGACGCTCGGATTCAATCAAGGCGCTTCGTACCGTGAAGAAGCCGACGTGGCTCAATTGATGGCTCAAGTGACCTCCGACGATATCCTGGAATTCGGTATGATTCCAGAATTAGTAGGTCGTCTCCCGGTCGTCTCCGCTTTGGCACCGTTGGATGAGAAAGGTCTGGTCAAAGTTCTCACCGATCCACGCAATGCGTTGATCAAACAGTACCAAGCACTTTTTGCTATGGAAAACTGCGAACTCAATTTCTCCGATGAAGCTCTGCGAGTTATCGCTCGCCGCGCCCTCGAGAAAGCGGTAGGTGCTCGTGGTCTGAGAAGTATCGTAGAAGAAGTTATGTTGGACTTGATGTTCGATCTGCCTGAACAGCAAGAGGGAACCAGCTTCTTGATCGATGTCGATCCTGCAACGGGCAAGCTCATTCATCGCAAAGCGGTTCCCGTTCGCAAAGAGACCGCCTGACCTTTGAGCGAACACGATCGTCGAACTAAGAGGTGAAGAAGTTTCACCGATTGGATCGCGACGATTCGCCACGAGGCAAACTCAAATAATTTTTAGAGGCCCATCCTTCGAAAATGTCGGGGGATGGGCCTCTTCTTTTTGCTTTGCCCCGCGAATCATGTTAGCTTGGTAACCAGCTATTGTGGGTATGCGAATTGATGGGCTTGAGAAAACTTGCGGTACATCTTGCGATAAGGCTTCGGAATGATCTTGTTTGAGAATCCCGTGATGCAGCGGGAATTGATAACCAACTTGCGAACGCATCGCTCGTTCATTTTGATGTTGCTCTATCAAGCGGCATTGGCGATTGTAGTTTTGATCGCTTATCCGCAAGAGACCCGGCTTGATTTGGTAGACGAGTCTTCCGCCGCTCGACGATTGGTCGATTTCTTTTTTGTCGGCCAATATATCTTGGCCTCGTTGATGGCTCCCAGTTTCGCTGCAGGGGCCATCAGTGGCGAGAAAGAACGCAAGACTTACGAAATGCTCCTGGCGAGCCCTTTGCGGCCTATCGCAATCGTGTTCGGCAAAATGGTGGCCTCTCTCACTCACTTGGTAATGTTGATCATTGGGTCGCTTCCCACCGTGATGCTTTGTCTCCCTTTAGGCGGTGTATCGATCTATGAAGTATTCGCAGCTTACATAGGTTTGATGGTGTCCGCGATTTTGTTCGGAGCTATTGGATTGGCGTGCAGTAGTTATTTTCGCCGAACGGCTGCTTCGTTGGTGGTGAGCTACTTGGTTATCTTGCCTTTGGTTATGGTCGCGGTTGGGCTGTGGCTCGGCCTCGCCAATTTAGGTCAGCTTCGTTTGATCTTAGCAGTAACACTTTTTCCTGCTGTCGCGATGGCTGCCGCACTTGCGTTATGTTTTAACACGGCCAGAAGATTGCTTTATCCACCCGATGTTGGCAGCGGCGGTGGTGAAGTGATCGATTTGGAACGCGAGCAAGAAAAGTCCGTGGGCTTGATTATCAATCGCGAACAATTTCCCGATCGTCTTTTCGCTCCACCCCGACGCCCTGGTCTGATGGGCGAAAATGTGAATCCCATTTATGACAAAGAGATGCACGCTGAGCTCTTTAGTCAGGGAACGTTGATGCTTCGGCTGGTGATTCAGATCAGTATGATATTGGCTGTCCCTTTGATGGCCTGGCTGTTGTTCATTCGAGCCGAGTACACCGGCTATTACATGATCTATGTGATCATCTTCAACGTTCTGGTCGCACCGGTTTTTTCTGCGGGCTCTATAACCAACGAACGCGAACGCCAAACTTTGGACCTGCTCCTCACCACTGTTATCACCCCATGGCAAATCTTTTGGGGAAAGTTGTTAGCGGGGTTCCGCGTCTCATTTGTGCTGACCATGTTCCTCATGTGGCCATTTTTGCTCGCGATGATTCTCAATAGCATTGCCGACGTCAACAACTATTTCTCTAAATGGCCAAGCCTCTTGGCGTTTGTGGGAATTGTGATGATGTGCTGCGTGACCAATTCTGTTGTCGCCATGTTCTGCTCTTCCATTGCCCGCAAAACATCTGTCGCCATGATGGTCAGCTACGCAATATTGCTCGGGCTCTATGCACTCCCCTTAACGCTGTGGGGTATCGCTGATGCCTTCAGTTTGGATAAAGGCTTTATCGATGCAACTCGCTGGTCCGCGCTCTCAAGCCCGATGGTCGCTTGTATCAGTGTGCCCTTCGATTTGGCGGGGAAATCATCACCCATGGTCGATGAGCTCATGCGAGATTGGATGCAAGTCTTCGGCTACTATGTCACAACCTTCTTATTGACCACGGGCCTGATCGGACTGATGCTCGCGCTGTTCAGAAACCGCTGGACCTTGAGTTGGCGCGAAGCCTGATCCACATCTTGGGCGGCATGATTATTCATGAGCGTGCACAGCATGATGTCTCTAACGTGCACAGCGCGATGTTATTAGCGTGCACAGCACGATGTTGTTAACGTGCACAGCACTATGTCTTTAACGTGCACAGCACGATGCGTTATTGCTGGTTGCCGCGGAAGAATGGTGGAACCATGCGTTCGAAGATCCCCACGTTGTGCGCCTTTACGACAATCATGTCGCCAGCACATAGCGAATAGTTTTGGCCCGCATTGACTTCTTTGCCATCTGCCGAAACAGGGACATCTAAAACTAAAGGTGGGCCGGGGACGGCTGCTGGACGAATAATCTGGATGTTCGTAACCCCGATGCGCTTTTGAATTTCAGCTTCTGTGATCAGGTCTTGGATAAACCATGGACGGTCCGTTGGCAGCGGGATACGTTCCAGGTGGCGACCGTTGTGATGTACTTCCAGGACTACAGAGGGCTTATCCGACGGAGGCATCGCGGCCATGGCACTCTGGGAACTCATCGAGCGGACATCATAGCCTGCCGTTTTGAGTGCCGTCGTATCATATTGGCTCTTGTTTTGATTCCAGATCAGCGTCGAGCAGCCGACGTTGCTCAATGTAGAAAACAAAACTACCATCGCGAAGGCCAACGAACTTTTGTTGAACAAGCTGAGCAACATGAATGGAATCCTTCCCGATTCAGTTTCCACATAATACGACTACGAGCCATATCGGCACCGGATACTCTGCTTCTTGAGAGAAGTTTGTGTAATCCGAATATCTTGCCAATGTGCTCGTAATTCGCTTTTGATAGCATTTCCATCGTCCGATTTTTTGGGGTCGGAAGTGGAAAAGTGATCCGCTACAGCCCGAGGACTCGCATGGAAGTGATGGTGATTTTCGTACCGGGATCGTGGCCTTGGAACATGATGGAGCCTGGAGTTAGCCGCAAGCCTTTGCGTGGGTTGGGGTCTTCTTTTCGAGTGTCCGTGAAGTCGGCGATTGGGATCCCTTGAGCCCACGTCGCGATGTGCGGACCTTGGGCGACCACGGTAACGTAAAACGGTTTGAGTGGTTCACCCAAAACGACACGGGCATTTTGGCGTCGGAAGATTCCACCCAAGCCACCGTCCGCCGGTTTGGTTCGATCGCCGTCGAGATAGCCTTGGTGGAGTTGGCATTCGTAGCCGTTGAGTGGATCATTGGGAATGCAGCGGAAGAAAAGTCCCGAATTCGATTTGTCATGATCCAAGATCCCTTCGAGTTGCAGAACAAAATCACCAAAGTGTTGCTTGGTTTCGATTTGTCCTTTACCACCTTCGATTCGGAGTGAGCCGTCAGCGAGCTGTTCAAACTTACCGTCGCCGGTTTGTGAAGTGATCCAATTGTCGAAGTTCTTCAAAGGGATCAAAGAAGGGAGCGATAGTGGACGGATTTGGATATTGCGAAACGCGGCCCGCCCTTTGTTGAGCTGAAGTCCAATGTGACCTCCCGTCAGCGGTTTGGGATCGACATACTTAAGTACCTCTTGGCCATCGATCGATACGCTAACTTCGCCATCGACTAAACGGAGTTGGGCTCGATACCAGCGATTGGGTTCCGATTTGATTTCATGTTTAGCATTGATGCGAGCCCGCCCGACCAAACTCCCAGTTGGAAAGGGATTCGACTGCGGCGCAATATTCCATTCATAGCAATCGACAGCTGGATTGGTTGGACGAGGAGGGGTTCTTAGAAAGACACCGCTGTTCGTTTCTGTATCGCTCTGGAATTCGAACTCTAGTTCATAGTTGTGCCACTGCGACGTAGTGACCAAGAGCCCAACTTCTCCTTCATCGACTTCGATCGTTCCATCTTTAACTTTCCAATTCGCTTTCCCAGCGGCTTCCCAACCGGTTAATGTCTGTCCGTCGAAGAGGCGGATCCAACCTTCTTTAAGTCGTTGTGGTTCCAATTGCGAAGCCACTAACTGCTCGACCGAAATGGGTTCTTGCGCTTTCAAAGAATGGAATGAAAATGCCACACAGCATGTGGTGACCATTCCAAAAAACTGCAAGAGAGTTCGGCGGTGAGTGCTTTGAGAAAGCATGGATGCAGATACCTGTTGATATGGAAATGCAAAGGGGAGGGGGGGAGCTAGCAATGCTAATACTCTAATCAGTTTTCGGCGAAGCGTGTATTTCCAAGGCCAAGTTTTCCAGTGGCCAAAGAGGATTAGAGGAATCCGTTGGATGATCCAAGGGAGGGAGGTCGAGTTGCAGATGATTAAATCTTTGCAGGTGCGCGGTCAATTCAACCACGAGGCGTTCGTCTTGAATGCACGGAGTTAGCTTTGCATCATTGAGTTGAATCGAGATCGCGTTGAGCAGCGAAGTAGGCTCTGCCGCTAACGTTGCCGTTAACAGAACTTGGTCTCCGGCAACCAATCCCGTGGGTGAGTGAAACGAACGAAAAAAACGCGATACCGTCGAAAGTGAGGTATCGCGTTTCCATTGTGAATGAAGACGAATTCGGTGCATTGAACCTTTAATCGATTAGCGGCTCACAAACTCGACCGATACAGATTGTTGGAAGAGTTGTCGTGTATCAGGTTCTTCCATGCGAATCAGAGCACGAACACTGCGCAGTGAAAATGGGAACGGCGGAGTTGTTTCCAACTCTTCTGTATCGTCCACACCACCTGCTAAGTTATTATCGATGCCATCGCGTCCCATATCGGCCGAGGATCGCCAGCCAGGCACAGCAGTGCCCGTCTGCACGGTACCGGTATATAAGCCAGTTGAAATGCGGGTCAAATCGGTTTGCAAAACTCCATCGACTTCGTAATTGTCTGACCAGGTGTCATAGGTCATTTGACCCCATTGAGAGCCACTACCGGTCTGAAAGAATAGACCAGATCGGTATAGCGAATCTGCATAAGGTGGATTGGAGCCAACCAACCTAGAAAGCGAGATTCCCGAATAAGGCGATTCAAAAGTCAAAGGTGAGCCAGCCATGCCGGTCCCAAAAGCAGCTGGCGTACTGATTTCATTGAACACATGCCGCGCCCAACCCAAGTTGACATAGGCACCTGTGCCGGCAAAGTTAGCGCCAGGTGGACTGGAAGCAAACGCATTGCTCATGGCAATTGGATAGCCGGGATCGGATGGTGAAACAATTATGTCATCGGTTCTGGCAGCACCTCCAGATAGAGTTGCATCAGCACCAGGCAACAAAAGAAGTGGCACTTGAGGATCGTAAGCTTGGAGATCGAAGCCAACGCAAAATGGTGCCACAACATCTTCGCCGATTCGATTTTCGTAGAGCAAATTGCCTGGCACACCATTCAAGGTGATGGCAGGGTTGGTGCGGTCTTGAAGCACGAACGCAGCGTGTAGTGGGCCATTCATAAAGCCCGCTCCTGGGATGCCGTTATTCATAACCGTATTGAGCGCGGGAGTCGGAGCGGTTGCAAATGCGTAGGCCGTTTCCAGAACTAACAGTGGCATCGAGAAAACGCCACTACCCAATGGAATCGGACTGTGTGCAAAACGATTTTGACGTTGAGCCAAATCGTCGAGCGAGTTGGCGGCTACGTAATCAAACGTCTGAGATGCGTCAGGATTGCTGACTCGTCGCAAACTCAAATCGCATTGTTGGTGTGGCAAGTGCATTCCAAAAATGTTGCCTTTGAGAGCCTTCATCCAGTCGCCTGCGGCAGAGTACGGCGTTAAGGCTGAAAAGGTGACTGAGCCTACGGTTTGGGGAGTGTTCAAGTCAGGACGGATCAACAACACGCGACGATGAAGCTTAACCAATTGCGGTGCACCATCTAAGTCGTTGTCGTAGGGAACAGGTGAACCAGGCGCGTTAGCCAATGCCGGATCATCATGCGGCCGAGCGAACCACGCGATTTCCGCATATTGAGATGCGATCACTTCAGGTTGTAAATCGGCTGGATAGGTAGGAGTGAGACCGCGAGCCAACATGCGAATATATCTTGGAACCTTGCCAGTAAACCAAGTCTTTCCGGCTCGCGAAGTCAGCATGAGAACATCATCGAAGTCGCCATAACGCGCGGCGGGTGCGAACGATGTAGGATCGGTGCTCGTTTTGTCACCCAAACGCTGGGTCAATGAATAGTCGCACATCGGTCCTTCGAAATATTCAAAGTATCCATGCCCATTGCTAGAGCCCAACGGTGGAGTCAGGGAGACGGTGACGCCTTCCAAATCTTCTTTAAGACAAGTCGACACGCTGCGTAAGCGATTGGAGACCTCTAGAGCTGCTCGGTTCTCGGCGATCGAGTCCCCGATCCGCTTGAAGCCTTCAGCCAATGCGGCCAACATCAAGATGGTGATGGTCGTGGCAATCAGAACTTCGATGATGGTGAGACCGCGTCGATGGCGATGAGTTGCTGAGTGCTTCATGAGCGATATAGACTGGAGCCCTTCACATGTTAGTCCATCAGCTGGGAGCGCATCACCTGAGGGCGCAGCGCGGAGCGTCGGTTGTGTCATGGCAGCAGCTTCTTATTGATTCGAGAAAAGAAACCCTGGATTTACTACACTCTTTTGGGGAGTTGGTTGCCAGGCTGACGAGATTTCATTGTTCTCCCACGGGGTGGGGTAGGTCAAGTATTTTGCACACTTATTTGCGATTGATGCACGTCCCGAATGATTTGAGGGAGGTCGTAAGTGGGGGAATAGCCGATCGTCGACTTGATTCTCCCAAGATCGGGGACTCGGCGGCGAATATCCTCGAAATCGTCATCATAGGCTTCGGAATAGCTTTGAAAGCGAATTTCGGCTGCCGGATTAACGATTTGGCGAACGTTTTCGGCGAGTTGCAAAATGGTGACCGGGGTATCACTGCCAATGTTGAAGACTTTTCCCAAAGCGGCAGGTGTCTCCAAGAGCTTCACCACCGCATTGGTAACGTCGGCAACGTGGGCAAAACAGCGGATTTGGGACCCGTCATCATGGACAATTAGGGGGCGACCATGTCGAGCGGATTCCACAAATCGAGGCAAAACCATCCCATATGCCCCAGTTTGCCTCGGCCCAACCACATTGAAGAATCGGCCAACCACTACGGGTAAAGATGTTTCGCGATAGGAGGCGAGAGCCAGGAATTCGTCGATGGCCTTCGACGCACCGTAGCTCCAGCGAGGTTTAGTGGTGGCACCGAAGACTAAATCATCCTGTTCGTTCCAAACTGATTTGGGATTCTTGCCGTATACCTCACTGGTACTGGCCAGGAAGAATGGGATCGAGCGGCCTGCTTCATGTTGTTTACGGAGCGCGGTGAGCAGTAGTTGGGTCGGGTAGATATTGCGTTCAATGGTTTGGATCGGGTGTTTGGCAATAAGTGCGACGCCAACCGCTGCAGCCAAATGAAAGACGCGATCGACCTTGCCGCACAATTCTTCCACCAAGTCAGGATTGCCGAGATCGGAGCGAATGAGGTGCAAGTTGGGATGCTTGGCGACTTGGGTAAGATTTGCGGGTTGTCCGGTCGAGTAGTCATCGACCACCGTAACCTGATCCCCACGTCGAAGCAAAAGTTCGGTGAGATGAGAACCAATGAAACCTGCGCCGCCAGTAATTAAAGAATGTACCACGTAGAACTCACTTCCCGACCGGAATATCTGTAGACATGTCTCTCTCTACGGTACACTACACAGTCGCAGGATTGAAGAGATCAAAGCCAGTATGGCAATTTTCAGCATGGAACGGGCGAGGGTAAGCGATTGATTATGTTGCGAAAGAGAGTCATCGGTTCAGCACAGATGTGGAAATTTGGTTGCGGATTGGCATTAGCAGGCTGGTTAGCACTTCCTGCTAGCGAAGCGTATGGCCAACAAAATCGACGACAGCCCGGACGCTTGGCGGGCAGTCAGGAAAAAGAAAAAGCGAAAGGTGAGACGCAAAAGGAGGATGAACCTGAAAAGGTAAATGGCTCCAGCGTTGAAGCCCTCAACATTTATGCTGACGCAGCCAATTTTCAAAACAATCGCGCCTTCGAACTCGCGATCGCTGAATGGAAAAAATTGATCGAGAAGTTTCCCGAGGATCCGATCATTTCCAAAGCTCGACATTATCTCGGGCTCTGCATGATGGAAAAAGAAGTGCCCGACTATGAAGCGGCGATTCGCGAATTAGAAACGGCCGCGAAAGATACCAAGTCCGAATTGCGCCAAGAGTCCATCGTCAACTTGGGGTTCAGCAATTATGCCTTGGCCCGTGAGCAAGATGACAACAGTGAAGAGCAAAGCAAATACTTCAAACGCTGCCGAGATGTAATGGCAACGTTGGTCAAACAATATCCGGAGAGCGACTTCACCGATCAAGCCTATTTCTACGCAGGTGAAGCTGAGTATGCGTTGGGTGCCCGCGACCAAGCGCTTAGTTGGTACAAAAAATTGATCGCCACAGCCGAACTCAAGATCTCTCCGTTTCGCTCCGACGCACTCTACTCGATGGGTGTCTGTTATGAAGAGTTAAAGCAGCCGGGTGTGGCTGTTGAAACTTATGATCAGTTGCTCAAAGAATTCGCTACCTATCGTTTAGCCGATGAAGTGAAGCTTCGTAAAGCGGACCTACTTGTTCAACAGCAAAATTTGTCTGCTGCTGAACCTATCTACAAGGAGCTCGCTGGTAAAAAGAATTTCACCAATGCCGAGTATGCTCTGTTTCGACAAGCTTACTGTGTGGCTCAGCAAAATCGACATGAAGAGGCTGCGGGAGTTTACGAACAATTTGCCAATCGATATGCGAGTTCTGATTTAGCTTCAAGTGCGATCTTAGCCGCTGGGCAATCTTGGTTCAAAGCGGGTAAGAAGCCGCAAGCTGAAGCGAGCTTCGAAAAACTGCTGACCAAAAAAGATACCCAAGCTGCTGAAGCTGCTCATTGGTTGTCGATGTCGGCAACCCAACAGAAAGATTATGCGCGAGGTGAAAACCTTGCACGCCAAGCGTTGGAGTGGAAGCCAAACGATGCCGTGGCTGCTTTGTTGAAAATGGACTTGGCCGATGCACTCTTCGAGCAACCAGAAAAGCAACAAGAGTCGTGGAAGATCTACAGCGATTTGGTCCAAGCTGATCCAAGCAGTGCGATTGCGGCCCGCGCTAATTACAACTTGGCCTTTGCTAGTCTGCAGACTCAACAATACGACAATGCGCTGCGTTGGACCGATCGGTTTTTGCAAACTTATCCCGAAGACCCATTGCGAGCTGACGTTGGATACATCGGCGCTGAAGCTGCGTTGTTGAAAGGCGATTCAGAAAATGCCATCGGCCGCTACAGCAAATTGCTCGAAGAGAACAAAGAAAATGCAGCCCGAAACTTGTGGGTTTTGCGATTGAATCGTGCTCGAAATATGGCTGGGCAATTCGATAAAGTGATCACCGCTCTTGGTCCGCAAGTCGATCGCTTGCCCACCAACACACTGCAAGCCGAAGCTCATTTTATTGTCGGCTCTAGTTACTTCTTCAGCAGCAAAAGCGATGAAGCACAGAAACAACTAGAGGCTAGTCTCAACAAAGATGCGAAGTGGGCTCAAGCCGACGAAGTGATGTTCTTGCTCGCGCAAGTATTAGCACAACGTGGCAAGGTACAAGAGTCCGTGAAAATCTTGGAACAAATGATTGCCGCCTTCCCCAATAGTAACCTCCGCAGCAACGCAGAGTTCAAGATCGCTCAGATATCAGCTGCAGAAGGCGATTTTGATGCAGCCCTGATGCGCTATCGCAAAGCTCTGGATGCTAAACCAGATCCTAAGCTCGAAGGTTACGCTCAATACGGTAAAGCCTGGAGTCTGTTGCAACAGCAAAAGTATGACGAAGCAGTGACCGAGCTGGACGCGATCATTAGCAAAAATGAGAATCCGGCTGTGGTCACCGAAGCCAAGCTCGCGCGCGGAATCGCGCTTCGACAGGGTGGTAAGTTAGAGAGCGCCGTTAGCGCCTTGAATGATTTCTTGAAGGGGAATCCAGAAGGAGATCGTTTAGGGCATGGACTTTATGAGTTGGGACTCGCTCAAACGCAAACGAAGCAGTTTGCTCAAGCGGCTGAGTCGTTCCAGCGCATTCGTAAAGAGATTCCAAATTACATTGCCATGGACAAAGTTCTGTACGAATTGGGTTGGGCTTTGAAGTCCTTGCAGAAGGATGAAGATGCAACATCGGTGTTTGATGAATTGATCAAGCGATCTGCCGACTCACCATTGGCTGCTGAAGCTCATTATCACCTCGCGCAAGTCGATTACGCGAAGGGAACGTACGACCAAGCGGTCACTCATTATGTAGCAGCAGTGAAAGCGGCCGGTGATGATGACCTTAAACAAAAGTCGTTATACAAGTTAGGTTGGTCCTATTACCAACAAAACAAATACGCCGAAGCGAGTGAACGATTTGCCGAGTTGGCTCAACTCGGTGGCAGTGGTTCGATGAAAATCCCTGCACTCTTTATGTCTGGTGAATGCGAATTCAAACGCGACCAATTTGATGGCGCACTGGAGTTCTATAAGCAGGCTCGTGAAGCGTTGGAGCAAGTGAGCGATCGCAAGTCGATCCCCAACCAAGTTCAGGTACTCACTTATTTGCATGGTGCTCAATGCTTGCGCGAGGCAAAGAATTGGGGTGAGATGGAAAAGTGGTTGCAGGTAATTCTTGAAAAGTACAGTGATAGCGGATACATGGCTCAGACCACGTACGAGTTAGCCTTCTGTTATCAGAATCAAAACAAAACCAACGAAGCGATCAAAGCGTATAGCGACGTAGCTGACAAGTATCGAACGGAAATCGCTGCTCGCAGTCGCTTTATGCTGGGTGAACTTTTTTTTGCTCAACGCGATTTTGCCAAGGCCATTCCCGAGTTTCAACGCGTTATGTATGGGTATGGAGGTGAGTCCGCTACACCGGAAATCAAGAATTGGCAAGCCCGAAGCGCTTTTGAGGCGGGGCGTTGCAGCGAGGTCCTGATCGCCGATCTCAGCGGCGACAAGAAGGCCCGGGCGGTGAGAATCGCCAGTGATTTCTATCAATATGTGGTGGATAAACATTCAGGACATGAGCTAAACGAGAAAGCTAAATCGCGACTTGCAGCTTTGAAGCAATTATAATCGACAGACCTGTCGCGTCATTTTGTGGCCGCAGGCTGATGGCAGTGGACCGAATTTGGGCATCACCTGGGAGTCACACCGAATGCAAAACGTACCGTGGCCGCGCTGGATTTGGATGGTTCTGCTGTTGGCCTTCTGCGTGCAAGGGCTTGCCGCCTTTGCGCAAGAAGGCAACACCTCGCGTGAAGGTAACAGCTCGAACAATGAGACGCGAGTCGTCGATGCTGCCGCGTTGAACGATCTTACTAAGCCAGACCCAGCGTCGCAAAAAACGACCAACACAGTAATGCAATCGGGGATCAACTTCCTGAGCTTGCTCATGAGTGGTGGTTGGATGATGATCCCCATCGGCTTAATGAGCGTGTTGGTCGTGACGGTCGCCATGGAGCGAGCGTTTGCTTTACGGCAAGCCAAAATTATTCCGAGTCGATTGATACGTGGTCTTCAAGACTTAGCCGATGTTCACGATAATTTGGATCCCGTTGCTGCCTACAAGTTGTGTCAGCGATATCCATCCGCAGCAGCTTCTGTCGTTAAGACGATGCTCTTGAAAATTGGTCGGCCTCATTCGGAAATCGAACATGCGGTGGCGGAGGCGAGTCAACGTGAAGCCGATCGGCTCTATGCGAATGTTCGCTGGTTGAATATGGCGACGGCTGTAACGCCACTGATGGGTTTGTTGGGAACGGTTTGGGGAATGATTGAGGCTTTTCATGCCACAACCCAACTGGTGCCCGGTCAAGATAGAGCGGAGCAGTTGGCTGGTGGGATTTATGTCGCTTTGGTCACCACGTTGGCTGGTTTGATGGTGGCGATTCCATCTGCCGTCTTCGCGCATTTCTATGAAGGAAAAATTACCGCCGCATTTCGAAGGCTCGATGAATTGTTGTTCCATTTCCTCGCTCAAGTAGAAAGATATGAAGGGGAAAGTCGCTTTGACGGTGAAGAGATCCGCACCATCACAAACAACGATCGAGAACGCAGTAGTTCTACGAAGCCGCCAATCACAAGCACCGTACGTCCGGCACCACCTCCTCCACCTCCTGTAACGACAACCGTCAAAGGAAGTGCTGAAAAGATTCGGCAGAAACCTTAAGTTGGAGTTGAGGTACGCACTATGGCTGTGCAAGTAAAGACGAGTCAAGCGCTTTCGGCATTGAATCTCACGCCGCTTATCGACGTGGTCTTTTTGTTATTGGTATTCTTCTTGGTCGCATCACGATTATCAGAAGAAGATCGCAAGCTGGATGTGGTGCTTCCTTCCGCGGGTAGCGCTCAACCGATGACGGCCGAGCCGCGCGAGATCATTGTTAGCGTGGATCAACAAGGGAAGTTCTTCTTGGATGCGAAAGTGGTGACTGAACGGGAGCTCAAAAATATTTTGGAACGAGCTGTGGCCGATAACCCTGTCCGCCAATCGGTGATTATCCGAGGCGACCGGCGAGCCCCTTTTCAATTTGTCGTAACGGTCATGGATTTGTGCAATCAAGCAGGCGTTTCAAACTATTCCGTCACAACTGCGGAGGGCTCGTAAGTGGCGAGAATCGGACGCATCATCCAGGAAAGTAATCCACCTAGGTCGGAATCTTATTGGCCCCTCGATGCCGCCATGGTCGTCTTGGGCGGGGTTTTGTTGTGGACCGTTACCAATCACTTGCGCTTCGATGATAGTCGCTGGCAGTACAACGCTTGGACTTATCTTCTCGCCGTCCCAACCATATTGGTGCTCATTTCGGTCTTGCTGCGATTCGTCGTCGGTAAGTTTGTGGAACGCTCTTTGCAAGTTGCCTTTTTATTGAGTGTTACGGTCCATTTGATTCTGTTGCTCGCCGCAGTCAATGTCATCATCTTCTCGAAATGGTGGCCTGACATTTATGAAGCCATTTCGCAACAAGTACCCGCGGAACAAACAGCCAAGCAATACTTTACGACCGCAAACGCGCAATCGGTCACAGGCTCCCGATCATCACGAC
>JAFLCP010000115.1 GCA_017303505.1 Planctomycetota bacterium
GGTTCAACGATCGTCGATAGCTCCATGAACTTTCAGTACGATCCGCGTACCAGCGATCCGGGGCTGAGTTTCTATGTGGGCCCGTTCTCTCCCAAATACCGAATCCTCGAATACGACAACTTCAATAATCTCATGGCGACCGGCTCTTGGAATACTTTTTCCATGACTCTTGAAACGGTCGCTTCCGGCGAGATCCAAGTACAGGATTCGCTCAATAACAACTTGCCAAGCCAAGGGAGTTTTCACTTCGGTGATGCCGATGTTGGCGCAGTGTTTTCAAAAAACTTTACCATCACGAACACGGCGAGTCCTACCGATCCAAACGCCGTTCTGCGTCTCAACACGGCTGGTATTCAACTCCCGCCAGGTTTCTCGATGTCGCAAGCTTTCGGGGCAACGGTCGCACCTGGGGCGCAAACCACCTTCACCGTGAGTGTCGATACCAGTGTAGCCGGACCGCGTTGGGGAACTTTTTCATTTGCCACCAGCGATAGCGATGAAAATCCTTTTGTGCTCAATTTCACCGCAGACGTGCTGAGCATGGCCCCTGAAATCGATATTCGAAACGAAGCGACAGGTCAGTCCTTGCTTGATGGTTCCGGTTCCATCAACTTCGGTTCAGCGGAACTCGCCAGCCCGATCCAACGCTCCATAAGAATTTCCAACTATGGCCGTACTACGCTGAATCTCGGAGTGCCCACAGCGGGCAGCGGTTTCTCGATCGTTTCCGCCGTTCCGTCTAGCCTGCCGCCAAATTCCTCGGTTGTTGTTACGTTGCAACTCAATGCTTCAGCCATTGGCTCGTACAATTCGCCCTTCTCGATTACCAGTACCGATTCCAACGAATCTCCTTATGATCTGACTTTGGTCGGAACCGTAATCGCAGCTTCGGCACCCTATGTAGATCAATTTCGACTAGCCAGCAATGATGGTGTTTCCCCAACGGACAATATCTCATCCAACCCAACGGTAACCGGCTACGCGAAGGGTGCGTTTCAGGGCCAGTCGGTACGCATTGAATTTGATCACTACGGGACTGGCCAAGTCGGTGGCTCCGTCACGGTGACTACCGTGGGTAATCTATTCACTTACGACCCACGTTCCACGGATTCGAGTTTAGTGGGCTACACCGGCAGATTACCGTTTCGTTACCGCTTGATTCATCTGAACGCCAGCGGAGGCGTGATCACGACCGGCAATTGGGTCAGCTTTCCGATCATTGTGGATGGCACCGCCGCAACTGGTGGATTGACGGTGAATAACTTCGCTTTGGTGCGCGATACTGGCAGTTCGATCCTTGATCGTGTCACAACCGATCCGCGAATCCAAGCCACGTTGGTTGGCGATCGGCAAGGTTCCACCGCGCGTTTGGAATTTGACCAACAAGGTAATGGGACCGTCACTCGGTATGTCGATTTCCCAACCTCTAGCAACTCGGTGACGTACGATCCCAGAACGGGCGATAGTTCCCTTTTAGGGCGAGTGGGACCGGTCAATCTGAAGTACCGATTAACCCGTTTGGACAGTGCGGGAAATGTCCTGTCGTCGAGTTCATGGATTAACTACGCCTACGAGCTTGCTGCACTTCCCACCTCGACGTTCGAAGTTCGCAATTTACGCTTGTCCAACGACACGGGAACATCCGCTACGGATAAGGTAACCTCCGATCCAACGCTTACCGGAAACTTATTGGATACGGCAACTCCTCCAAAATCGGTCGCCTATTCCCTCGTCCAATTTGATCACAACGGCGACGGCCTCGCGGATGGAAATGCGCTGACCGACGATCTGGGCGTCTTCGAATATCGACCTCTGGGCCTTAGTTACACAACCCACACCCTGCGAGTTCGTTCGGCTCAATACGATGTTGCGTTTGGTTCTTATCTACTTGGCCCTTGGTCCGATCTGTCCATCCACTATATCGCTCCTCCCGCCCCTCAATTCTCCAGTTTAGCGTTGGTGTCGGATACCGGTGTGTCAAGCACGGACAAGATTACGGACAATCCAGCAATTGTGGGTACGCTTACTCTCGATGATCGACCAGTTTCCGATTATCTCGTATACATCGATCACAACGGCAACGGCTCCGCTGATGGAACGGCGATTACCGATCGTTTTGGAAATTTCGTCTATCGGCCAATGGACTTGCCGACGGGGCCCGTCACTTTAAGCCTCGTGACCTCTTATTGGGATACGAACCTTCAATCGACGGTTTACTCTCAACCGACAACTTTTCAGTACACTTATTTGGCAACTCCGCTTCCAAGCATTGATTGGTTGGAGATTGCTGTAGACGATGGCGACAACGCCTTCGATCGCCATACAACTTCATCGCTACTGGCGGGGCAGCTTTCGGCTTCAGCGGTACATAGCGGCGTTCAAATTCAATTTGACCATGATGGTAACGGAACGGTAGATGGCGTTGCCATTTCTGATTCCTTTGGGGCGATTATGTATCGGCCTTTTGGTCTCGCACCAGGTGCCGTGGAGATCAACGCTCGTGTGAATCACTGGAATGCGGATCAGGCCCAATGGGTGACCGGACCATGGAAAGAGGTTAGCTTTGTGTTGGAAGCCAACAGCGCCTCCACGATGAATGTAACTTCCCTGGGATTGCGCCGAGACACAGGTGCAAATTCAACCGACAAAATCAGCAGCGAAGGGACCATCGTCGGTCAAATTGGCCACTCAGGTTCTGGTACCTCGGTATCTATTTCCTCGCTCTCGAACCAACGTGTTGAGTTCGATGAAAACAACGATAACGTCATCGATGGTATTGCCTTCACGGAGTCCGATGGCACTTTCCAGTACACACCTAAATCGTTGTCGGCTGGCGCGAAAAATGTTCGGGCACGCACGCGGGTCTGGAATACCACCACACAGCAAGGGGAGCTTGGAGCTTGGCAAACTTACAGTTACACGATTGCCGCAGATCCAGTCATTCCAGCAGCGATTCAAACGATGGGCCTATTGAGTGATAGTGGTACTTCCGCGTCCGACTATATCACTCGAAATGCGGCCATCACGGGCACAGTGGCTCTCGCTTCGGGCCAAACTTCCGCTTTGCTCGAAGTTGACCTCGACAATAATGGCACCGCGGACTTTACCACCAACACGGATGCCGACGGTAAATTTTTGGTTTATCCAAACTTCTCAACGTTCGGAACCAAGACCGTAGCGATCCGTACATTCACATTCGATCCCAATTCCACGGCTCGCGCCTATTCATCATGGCAAGCCTTTTCGTACACCTATAGCAACTTGGCTAGCGAGCCGGCTTCCATCACGAATCTGGCTTGGACGCCAGCAACTCATACCACCCCTGCAAAGCTAACGGGGCGTGTCCTCGATGACGCACAAGTCAGTGGCGTGAATGTTGAGATTGACCTCAACGGAGACAATGTTCCGGAAGCGGTGGTCAAGACCGATGCGTTCGGGAAATTTGAATACTCCTATGCTCCTTCCACCTCATCGTCCGCTACGCAAGTCACCTTGCAAATTCGTACCCATCAATCGATCGATGGACAAGCTCCTCAGACGAGCAACTGGAATTCCCACACCTTCTCCAATCCTGCTCCAGCGGCGCTGACTCCTCCGACACTGGGAGCTTGGGGGCTAGCCGTTGATGATGGCGCGAGCGCGACGGATAACGCATCGACCGACATGACCTTAAAGGGGACGGTTCAGCCTGGCACAAGCCGTAGCGGAATCGCTGGACAATTGATTCAATTTGACCATAACGGCGATGGTGCGCCCGATGGCTCAACCTTGACGGACGGGGAAGGAAAGTTCCAATATACGCCCAGCGACCTTTCGGTTGGGGCCCATACCCTAAAGACTCGTATGATCACCTTTGATCCCGACTTAGGAATGATCACGGGGGCTTGGTCGAGCATTTCGGTAACGCAAACCGCGTTGGTGGTAACGAAGGTGGCCACACTCGGTTTAGTGAGCGACACTGGGACGACCGGTGATGGTGCCACAGCCAACGTAGCCGTCCAGGGTACGATTACAGGACCAGCGGTCGGCAATGTGCTGATCTTCTTCGATGTCGACGGTGATGGCTCGCCCGATGGAAATGCGACCACCAATTCCGCTGGAGCTTTTAGTTTTACTCCCACCACACCCGATAACGAAGGTTTTGTGCAGGTTGATGCTTGGCTAGCTCGCGGCGGATCTCCGTCTGACAGCACGTCGCGTACTTTCCGCTTTGTGTATTCCTCCGCGCCCAACGGTAGCAGTGCTCAAGCCTTAGTGACCGAGTTGGCATCTTTTGATACAGCGTGGCAGAATGCCAACACCACACTAGAGCAAGGGCTGTCCGCCGCCAAGAGTGCACTAAAGTCATCGCAACAAACGGCGGATGCGACATATCGACAAGAAATGTCGACGGCCATGAGCCTTTACCAGTCGACCCGTTTGTCCACAGTTACGGCCTATCGCGATCAACTTCGTGCGGCCGAATTTCAGCTCGGCACATCGCTCAGTGCGGCCGAAGCGGCCTTCCTAAATCAAACCTCAGGACAATCGTACGGAACCGATCCTGAATTTGTGTGGCCCATCACTCCTCCCGAAGATGCCTTCGTTATTCCGAACGATGCAGACCAGCCTGCACCACCGAAGTACTACGGGCTCGATGCTGGCCCAACCCTGGATATTGGCACCCATCCGAACGCATTGCAACTGGCGGCGATTTCCGATTCGAACGCAGCAACTGCCAAAGCAGTTGCACTAGCGACCTATAATCAAACCGTGACACAGGCTCAAAATGTGTCAACAGCTGCCAAGGCGGCTTCCTTTCAAATCTTCGCTTCCGCCGTTTCACAAAACCGTGCCAATGCAGCGGCATCTGCAGCTCAACTTAAACATCCCACCATTGATGTGGGGGCGGAGAGCGAAAAACTCTTCAATGCTCAGCAGTCTTTTCATGATCAGCAGAACACCAGAATTGCCGCCGCAGAACAAGTCTATACGGCAGCGGTTCAAAATGCGATGCAAGCAAATCAGGCAGCCGTTTGGCAGGCACAGCAGGATCGAGATGCAAAAATCCAGGCCGCTTGGGACACATACAATAACAACGTCAATAGCGGATTGAGTGATCCTGGAGCTGCTCAACAATTTGCTCAAACTCGTGATACCGCAATTCGAGATGCAATCATTGAGTGTGAACAGAAGATCGCAGATGCGGAGTACACGGCATCGACCACCATGTCGCTGGCAGCCAAGACCCGCACCTTGGAAATTGCAGATGCAACGTACGATAGTCGTGAACTAGCTGCGGGCCAAGCGCAGTGGCTACGCGATGCCGTGGCTCAGATGAATTACTGGATTCGCGGCGTAAAGATATCTTTACAATACAATCAGTTGATGGCGGATGCAGAAGCAGCCGAAAATCGTGCAAAGAAAGAAGCTGATGCGGCCCATGCCCTGGCCAAAGCAATCATCAATGCGATCTACGCGTTCGTGTCGAGTGAGGCCGATGCCGACGGTCAAAACACCAAGGAAAAATCTTCGATTCCAGTAAACTTGCTTGCGCCGTTTGCAGGGTTTCTCGATTCGCCTGCGGCAAAGTGGCAGCTTACGGAGGCACAATTAACCAAGACGGCGACCGACACAAAATCTGAATCAAAGAAGAAAAATACAAAATCAAAAGCCGAAGAGATTCGCGATGCTGCATTGAAAGCCAACGATGAAGTACGGGATCATTTATATCGTGTTGCTGAGGCTCAAAAGAAAGCAGCGCAGGATGAAGCACTGGAGCAACGAAAAGCTCGAGATGCTGCGAACACAGCTCGATTGGATTTGGATCTAGATACGAGCCTCAATCTTTACAATAAAGAGAAGAGGGCCGCAGCAGCCGATAAGAAACACAACGAGGATATGGCCGTAACGATGCATACGTTCAATTCATCGTATGCGACTCATTACAAGACAAAAGGTTACTCGAACGCGCCAGTTTCGGCGGATTTTCAACTTGCTGCACCTTATGACCTAGCCGCGCAGTCCACTTACTTTCAGGGACTTGCAGCCTCTCAATATACCTTCGAAGTTTCGATGGCAACCACCTGGAGAACCTATCGAGAATCTCAGGCGGATGACACCTACAACGACATCGAACTGCGCGCTCAGCACGAGTTTCTTAATATCTCCGAATCGGAAACTACAGCGCACGATACGCGCGAGGCAATCGTCACATTTGTTTCGGAATACGACAAGATGCTCGCAGTCATCATTGCTAGCGAAGCCAATACCACTAATTCTTCTTTGGCTCAATACAGCAATGCAACCCTCAATGAGTGGTTGACAATGACTCAAGCCAATGCGCAGCATGATTTGGATTATGACAATGAAGTTGCTGATGCAGAAACAGAAAAAGAAGTAAACACAACAACCGCCAAATCGGAACAAACCGTCGCGACTTATGAGAGCTTTAAGGAGCGAATGACCGATTTCTCTAATTCATTGGGAGATGCTTGGGGCATTTTTAATCTAGCCAAGGCGACAGTTGAAGTCATTTTTCAGCAGTTGCTTAAGGCGGCTACCATCCTAAGAACCACGCAAGCCGTGGCGGAGTTCTTGGATTACTGGACGGATTACTTCCAAAAGGTCAAGGATCTGGTCACAGGCACTGCTAGTGACGAGAAAACGCTTGTTTCCGGTGTTTTGGGGGAAGCTAAGGACTATGTAAACGGCACCAATACGGATCTTAAATCTCTAGCCCAGGAGCAAACAGATTTATTCAAAACCCTGCAAATCGGTCTTAGCAATGCATATAAAGGCTGGCAAATTCGGCTCGCGGAAATAAGTCGAGACAAGAAGACATCGGACGCAGACGCCCAGCGCGATTATCTGAAGAGTCGAGCTCAAATCCAAGAGCAGCTAGAACCCTCTTACGCTTACGCTCGAAAAAACCTCGCCATTGCGCAAGCAAGATTCAATGCCAATCAAATCACGGCTGGAGATTGGGCCACAGCTCAATCGACGTACGCCAGTGCGATAGCCGCACTTGATGCGCAGCTTGTGACACTTACGGCACCTTTTGAAGCGACAAAACGTACTGCGGAAGGCGAAGCGATCCGCGTGTTGACTGTTGAAACCGCAAAAGCGGAACAGTCTTGGAATACAAATGCTTCGATAGCGTTGACCGCTTGGGCCACAAATTCCGGTACAAAGACGAATAACTCGGCAGGTAGCGTAGCTACCAAGGGCGAGACCTTCGCTGATAACACTACAACGAAGCAGAAAACGGCTATTGATTCGGTAGAAGATAAACAAAAGTCATTTGTGGATCAAACCACCGACAAGGAAGAGGAAACGGCCAAAGAGGTAACCTCGATCGACAATTCGTTCTTCTTAACACTCGCACAGATTTTGGGTGATTTACTGGTCGGAAAAATTGATTCTCGCTCTACGTACGAGAGCTCACTCGCTGATAATCACAAAACCAAGAAAGAGGCTAATCATCAAGCTGCGCCCAGCGCTTTGACCGATTTGCAACGTACTGTTGCCACCGCCGATTCTGCCAAATACGCGACACGTAGAACCGCAAATGAACAGAAGGCTCAGGCTTCAAAATCAGAATCCGTTTCCCTGACGTCCAAGCTGAATACGGCTGACCAAGAATACGTAGACGGAGTCTCAGCGAAAGAGAACACCACTACCAGCGGATTTGCTGATAAAGGGGCGACAGCCAATAAGACGATCGGTGGTGCCCAAGCGGATCTTGGCAAAGACATAAGCAAAGCCAATATTACGCGTGGCAAGGAGGACGTTGGCACTGCGATCATTTATCGCAACGAGATCATTCAAGCCCAAATCGATCATATTGCTCGCGTGCAGACGGCCAAAGTAGCGCAAGCGGAAAAGGTCGGCCAAGCGAAAAAAGATCTACATATCGCTGGATACACCCAAGCTGCGGGAGATGCTGCCAATATCCTTATTGCGGACGCACAAACCGAATTCAATGGTAAGGTGAAGACTTCCCGTGTCACTCTAGCTGGCGATATGGGGGACGCTGATATTACAGCGGCAGAGTCGCTCGCCGGAAGTGCAGGGATACAGGCTGGATCTTGGAATTTGGCGACGGAACAATACACAACGACTAGTACCGGGGCAGCGACGACGTGGACGACGGGAACAAATACCTTAGCCGAAAGTTACGCCCAGAATGTCACTTCAAAGGGTGCCGATTGGGACATCAAGGTGGTCAAAGCCTATCGCGATACACTCGCAGATGCCGGAAGTTCTGATGTAAGTTGGGTAACCACATTATCAAACGCTGATGCCGCACGTACAGGGTCACAAGCAGCCGCTCAGGCCTCCTGGGTAACGAATCAGGTTCAAGCTGGAGCTGGCTCGCTGTTGTGGAGTGGCGGCGATAGCACTTCGACCAACGCGAGTGGAACTTGGGTAACGCAGTATGCTCCCGTTCGTACGGCGAAGATTGTGGCTACTTCGATCATTGATGCTGCTAGGCAAGTGGCCAGTTGGTTTGATTCAAAAGAAGAAGCGAATAAGCAGGCGAATGCTGACGTGAAGTTTGTGGAAGATGTCAAGGATCCGACAACTCAAGCGGCGACATCGCTCACCCAACATGAAGGTACGGCGAGTGCCAGTGCTACCACGTCAAGTAACGATTTGAGCAAGGATATTGATTCATCGGAACGCCGCATCCGCATGACTGTAGTCGGTATCGAGTCCACACGGGCCATTGATGAAGCTAAAGCACGGAAGAAGAAAGAGGTCGCCTTGGCCGGACTGGCAGAAGGGGCTTCCACCACAGAAGTGGATAAGGCCTATCAAGACGATATGGCCAAAGCGCTTTTTGAATGGCAAAAGGGCTATGCAAATCTCACGTACACCGAGGGATCGGAACAACTGAAAGTTGTTACGGAAACCATCACCGAATTCGGGCAGGCGGGTAAGAAATACGTCGAGGATACTGCCGGGGCAGAAAAGACTTACACCGATGCTCTAGCGCCCATCATTGGAACTCGAACGGTCTCTTACATTCAAGCGGGAATTGCCCTGCTAAAAGCATCGACCGGTGCGGACAATACTTGGCGGAACGATACCGCCCAAGCATGGGCAAACCATACCGGCGGAGATTTAACGGCGCGTGGGAACGCACAACGTGGATTGGCCAATGCATCGAGTCTATTGGCCGATGCCTCACGGGCCTCGATCGCCGAACATAAAGCGCAATGGTGGCAAACCGAAATCCCGAACTATCTGCAATGGAGTACCGATGTTGGAGCTATCGAAACCACGTACACCGATGATACGACGGACAACATTCTTCAGCGGGCTATTGGTATCAAGAACGCTGGTGTGAAATATGCGACCGATGTGGGTGTTGCCATAAAGGACTACGATGTTGCCACGGCGGGTGCGCGCGAGGAGTATATCCGCACCTTGATGACGATCGCGAAGTCTATCGGGGATATCGAATTGGATGCGGATCGCGATAAGGAAATCGCACTTGCAGACGCGGAGCTTCAAAAGCAACTTACCGGGAACGAATCGGATTATGCAGCAGCGGTTCAAGCCGCCAACACCTCCCACACGAACACCACCACCGCAGCGGAAGCGTCTCGTAAGAGCCAAGAACAAACAGCGCTGGGCACAAGGAATTCGAAGCTATCGAGTGAACTGAAGGACAAAGAAGCCGACATTGCGGCAGCCGAACGCGAATACGATCAAACAGTCGCTTCCCTCGATGCGCAGTACGGTTCAGAATCTTCTAGCGGTGACACTGGCGTCGAAGGGGCCACGCGCCGCAGTGCGATTGCGACTCGCGACGCGCAGTACTACGCTGCCCGCGACACCTCCTGGGCCAACACCCTCAGCGGCTCGACTACTTTAGGCACTTCCCCGTGGAGCGTCAAAGCCATCTCCGCTGCCAATGCCCAAGCTGCTTACTCGACCTCCCGTGCCAGTGCGCAAGCAGCGCATGATGCAGCGATGCTTGATGCGATCGAAGATTGGCAATTCTCCAGCCGCGAATCGCTCACCGACTTGCTCTTCACCGACGGCCAATCCCGCGAGACGTTTAACGTCGCAACCTCGAATGTGTATGCGAACTGGGAAAATGGGGTTGGGAATTTGTTAGGGGGTAAGCCGGAGGGGACGGGATGGGAAGGAAGTAGTAAGTCTGAGCATTTCGGAGGTCAAGGAAATGCTGCGGGGAGTAATTTCTCCGGGTACGTCGATTGGCATCCAAATGAACCGGTCCCACCTCAACAGATTCCCCAAGCTCAGCCAAATCAACACGATTCTGCTAGAGGGGATCATTTACCAAAACGGCCGACGCACCCCAGCTCCAACGGCGTTTTCTTAAATCACTTGCTACGCCCGAAAGGGGACGATTTACAGCTACCACCACCGATAACGCTAACGCCGGAGCAAAAGCAGCTGCTCGCCGATAGAGAGGGGATAGATATTGAGAAATATTTCCCACCGCCACCGCCCGTTCAGGCCGAATCGAAATACTCGATGAGCGCATACGAGCCAAGCCCGCAAGAACGCGTCGCGCAAAAACTGCCATATTATTGGAGACTTAGAGAACTGATGGATTTATATGACGATAACGCGACTAACGGAAAACAAAGAGATGAGATGAAAGCTCTTGCGGCACAATTCAAATACGATTTGCGAATGGCAAATGGTTCGGATGGCAGCTTCATTAGCAGGGTAACTATGTGGGCCGGGTTAACGGTCGCGGGCCACAATCCGATGATGAATCAATTGATGAATTCCGTTTCAAGTGTGGCTGTGGCGCAACCTACACCCGTTCGTCCCAATATAAATTTTGGGATAAGGCCGAGTTACACGCAACGGCCGGTATCTTCCGCTCCGACAACTTTCACGACAAAGCCTTCATCAGGGAGTCCTGCTCCGAAATTCAAGATACTGCCTATTGCACCACCCGCTCCGCTGGATAAAGTAACTGAGGAAACCGTCAAAAGTTTTGCTCTCCCGCAGCACATCAAATGGGGGCAAAATCTTGATGCAATAAATGAGACTAGCACAAAGCTAGGATATCGCGCGTTACGACTTGCTGATGGCGATGGGCGAAGGGCCGAGGAGATCTTTGAAAGATATCTCAACGGCGTCGCAAACCGGCTTCAGCGCAGCGGCAGCATGTATGCAATTGAAATTCAACCCGCAGCAAACGAAGATGGTCGCGTTTGGAATTTTGTTCAGATCTGGCAAGGAAACCGATGGAGCACGAAACTGTATGCGTTTCCTGGTTCCCGGCGGTTGGATGCTGGGATTACGGATACAACAGTAGAACCTAACACTTTTGGATTGCGGCCATTGCAAATCGGATACGACATTACCGTTGACGCTAATAAAAAGGACATCATAGAATATTACCGAGAGTATTTTGGTAAGATTCCAATTGTTGATATAAGGCCAGTCGAATGAGTGAATATTTATATTCTATCTTGAAAGAACTTGATACTCTATTTGTTAAGCTAGCGAACGAAGCCAATAGGAATCTTAAGATCGTAATTTTGGATGTTTTTGAACCTGATAATCCTATTGAATATCGAATAGAGAAGGGGATAGATTTTGGCACCAGTACGATTGAGATTCGGGTCAAGAGACGTCACGATTTCCTCCCGACGAGGTTTTCTCTTCAGGCGTTAACCATGGATCTTTCGGCAGAAAACGGGTTTAATGGATTTGTGGGTTCAGGACGACTCTCAGAATCAGGTGAGGCTAAGTTATACGGTCGAGCCAATCGATACAATTTCCCGAGATGGGATGCTGATTTCTTGCTAGATTCTTCGAAATCATGATACTGAAGTTCGATTATTTCGAACCGCGCGGTACGGAAGTGTCGCCACCGCCCTGTGGAAAAACTAGATTGCATTGACAAAGGTGATTTGGCCAACGAAAAAGCTGAGGGATTGAGAACAGCTTGAATCAGATTTGAGATCGAACGTTGAACATTTCTTGACGCAGATGGCTGCGGTGCAGACCGATGTTCGCTTTACGCGCAGCAGTAAGCTCAAAACTGAAGGGAACGTATCGAAGAATGTGGAATGATGATTAGAGTTACGCCGCTTTGCGGCTGTAGCTCTTGAGCAATCCACCGAGCCGTTCTTTGCAACGAATCTCAGAAATCGGAATTGACACGATTTCGGATCGCTTCGCTCCGGACTTCGATAGTTTCTTCGTTTTTGAACCTGTAATCACAAGCTCGTTCTCCAGTCCCTGATGAGGTCGTTCTTCGTGATAGTAGTCTTTGAATTCTTGGCAAACGAGGTCCATGTGTTTGTGGCCAAAGACGACGAAATGGTCGAGACATTCTTGCTTGATCGTTGGCACGAATCGCTCGGCAAAGGCGACCATGTTCGGAGATCGGATCGGAGTTCGTTGGGTTTTGATCCTTCTATTCTTGAGGGCATTCAAGACGGCTTGGAGTGCGCTCTGTGACACTGGCCTAGAAAGGATACAACGCGATACTCAACTGGCGCAGCGTGATTCTCAATATGTCGCGCAGCAGGAAAGTTCTTGGGCCAGTCATTTAACCGGATCGACCATTATTGGCAACAATCCGTGGTCCATCAAAGCTATGGCGACTGCAATGGCTCGTAGTCAACATGCATCGGCGATGCATTCAAGCTTGGTGGCTCGGGACCAAGCGTTGCTCAATGCCGTCGAAGATTTACGCGAGACGATTGGCGGTTCCGAGTCGAATTTTGCTGGCGTACAAGCTTTATTGGGAGAGACTTTCCAAAACGCCACCTCGGCGGCATTTGCTGCCTGGGATGAGTCTTTTAGCAATGTGCTGGGCCAAGTACCGCGTGTTTTGCGTTTTGTCGACCCGATGCTGGATGCTCATGACATCGAGCTTGACCATTCCAAACGGTACAGGACCTTATCCCGCGATCGTGTTGTTGGGTGGTTCTGAAAGGATGAGCAGGGGCGCTATGTACAAATGGTCCAATGCGGACTCCATCGTTTCTCAAGGGATAGCGGTGTTTTCTTTTGATAGTCCCGGAGTAGGTAAGTCAGAAGGCTCCAGGTGGAAACGTACCACACACGAAAGGACAGAGGACGCTCTGGCCGCGATAAGAGCAATCGAAAAGAGCACGGATAACCCATTGTTCGAACCTCTTCGTAAGCAAACAGACCACACGGGTCTCGAACTTCGTAAGTTCTTTCGCCGAAAGGCTTTACGAATTTCGAGCGCAGAGAGTATTGTTACGAAGAGGGTTGCGCTCGGGGAGCCTTTCAGAACAGTATCGAAACTGGTCTGGTTTAGTTAACGCAGAAAGCCGAGGTCTCTACCTCGGCTTTTTTCGTTTAAATCCGTGGTTTTCGCGGGTTTCTTGTTAACCGCCGCATGGAACCGTGCGTCTCTTCCTGACAGGCCAACGTCCAGGATCGCCCGTTTCCTGCTCTCCACCCCGTCCAGGATAGCCGAATCTCTCGAACTCTCTTGGTTAACGGGGGCATTCGGGTTAACAGAATGAGGCGATCCGAGACAACTACTGGCGATTGCTTTCTGAGAGTTTGAGACCGCTTATCTGGCCGGTTGTTCCCAGTAGCGTGTCGTCGGTCCAATTCCAATCTGTTCCCCACGTACCCAACGAACTGAATTCGCAAACTCGCCCTTTGACCTCATCAGATTCGAAAGCTGACTACCTGGGAGTAGTTTGACGAACGGATTCAATTTCGCTTCTCCGTCGGGCTAAACCGATGCGTTGAAAAAGACTTGCTGACCGATTCTGCATCGCCTTAACTTCAAGCATGTAGGGCTTGAACATCGCGTCTGTAACTCATCAGAGCAAACGATCAGAGGTAGCGTCTGCTCGCCAGAATCCCATCATTAGATAACGTCGAAATGAACAATTTGTTATGATACGAGACTTGTCCAAGCAGCTGTTTGCGAATCCGAGGCGGAATCGTTTTCTGCTTGGATCGCTCGCCAGCGGGAATCGCTGCACCAAAAACAAATTCGGAGGAGTTTTCATGCGTCGGAGTATCTTAGCACTAACCGTTTGTCTTTTCGGGCTGTTTTCAGCTCCAATTGCGTTGGCCTGCACTCGAGTAATATGGGTCGCTGCGGACGGTCAAGTTTATGTCGGCCGGACTCAGGACTGGACCGAAAAAGCTAACTCCGCATTCCGGGTTTATCCTCGCGGGATGGAACGCACAGGTTCAGTGGTCGAGAACCCTCACAAGTGGACCTCAAAGTACGGCAGCTTAGTTGTCACCGGCTACGACATTGCCACTCACGAAGGGGTTAATGAGAAGGGCTTGAGTGCCCAAATCCTCTATCTCGCTGGCGACTGCGACTACGGCAAACGCGATCCCAAAGTGGAAGCTATTAGCGTCATGCAATGGGCTCAGTACTTCCTCGATAACTATGCGACCGTAGCCGAGGCTGTCGAAGCAATGAATGCCGTTCCCTATCAGGTCGAGACGCTGGTGCTACCAAACGGCTTCCCAACGTTGGTACACATGTCACTTGGCGACAAGTCAGGCGATTCGGCCGTGATTGAGTACATCGCTGGTAAAGCCAAGGTTTACCACGACAAGCGGTTCACAGTCATGACCAACGAGCCGACCTACGACAAGCAAATCGAAAACCTGAAACAGTACCGTACCTTCGGCGGAGATAAGCCGCTTCCCGGCGAGCGGACTCCAACCGATCGCTTTGTGCGAGCAGCCTACTACGCCGAGAACTTACCGAAGCCTACCAACCGCGATGAAGGTGCTGCGTACACGTTCAGCGTCATTCGAAACATCTCTGTTCCCTTTGGCAAGCCAGACCCGAAGAAGCCAAACGTATCCAGTACCATCTTTCGCACGGTGCAGGATCTGACTGGAGGACGCTACTACTTTGAGAGCACTTATGCTCCGAATGTGGTCTGGGTCGACATCACCAAGCTCGACTTCAGCAAGGGGCAGCCTGAGATGGAATTAAAGGTTGAGAAGGAGATTTTCAAACTCAATGGCGATGTGACCGACAAGCTTGAGAAAGCGAAGCCATTCGTGTTCGGCATGAACAAGAACTAAAGGCTACACCAAGCATTTTGCGGACATACCTGCGGTTGGACGGATCGTGGGTGAAGAGATGCAGCGTGGGTTTCATCTGCTGAGCTCGAAGCAGCACTTCATAGGTTTGGAGAGTCCGTTCGCGATCCTCAACGATGCCGGGTAAAGCACTGTTTCGCACCTGCTGATCGTCGAAGGCTGCATCACCTGCAATTACAACTTGCCGTTCCCCCAGATGATCACGACACTCTGATGACCAATGGTATGCCCTGGAGTGGAGATGACGAACACATCCTTGCGTTCAGTCAAAGGCATGTCTGCACTCGCCCTCCCTGGGGGAGCTTCGCCAAAAGCCTTCCGCCGCGCGCTGAAGGTGTGAGCTCTTGAGGCGAAACCAAGACAGGCGTGGAAACGGCGAGTTGGTCTATGTTGCCGATGTGGTCAGAATGCGTGTGAGTCAAAACGCAGAGCTCAACATCGGCCGGGGCTACTCAGGCGACTGCTAGCGCCCGGGTAAGATCGTTTCCGTTCGACGCGGTTGCATCGATGATCGTCGGATAACCCTTTGCCAGAGTTTTGGGTACGCCTTCAAAATATGCCGAAGTGCCGAAACCAATGGACTCGCCTGTGTCTACGAGAATGCAACGTTCGGGGTGATCGATCAGCCAAGCGGTGCAATCCAGCCAACTGGTGATGCGAGTGTTCGACATCATCATTGGCAAACGCAACTCATCATCCACTTCGGACAGCTCTCGTGGCAGTTCACGATGCCACTCTCGCACTCGCACTACACCGACAGGTAAGTGCCAGAGTGTAACTCCATTGCCAAGTTCGAAAGCGGCGGGCGTTAGTGTTAAGGGCAATGCTGGGCGAGCAGACCACCGCGAAACTGGTGACCCAACAAAAGCACCGATCATACGCGCGATATAGTAAAGCTTGGTTGGAAGCGAAACGGTCGTTGCCATGGAAGTAGTCGTCAGTCCTGTTGTTTTGTTAATCAAAAGCCATTCTTATGCTCTGCGGAATTGTGCTTCAATGTCAATGGTTCGCTGATTCCATGCCCGGAAACAGAATTGATTTTTCTTCAACCACTCGGCCGTCTTCCATTTTGATGATGCGATCGGCGTAGTCGAGGACGCGATGATCGTGAGTGACCATGAAGATGGTGGTCTGCCTCTCATCAGCGAGCCGTCGCAGCAAACTAACCACCCTGTGACCACTCTCTTTGTCCAAAGCTGCCGTGGGTTCATCTGCAAAGACAACCTCTGGGTTGCCGACAAGCGATCGAGCAACCGCAACGCGTTGCTTCTGACCTCCGGACAGTTGATCCGGCATGAAGTCAACTCGATCTCCAAGACCAACTAGCTCAAGCATGTGACGACAAGCTTCTCGCCAATTGCGATTGGCCTGGCGACCATGTATCTGCAAGCCCATCTGAACGTTCTGTGTTGCGGTTAGGCTCTTATGCAAGTTGTGAGCTTGGAAGATAAAGCCAATGCGATGTCGCATCCTCATTAGTGTTTCGTCGCTTGCTCCGTTGAGTTCTGTCCCGAGTAGTTTAACACTCCCTTCCTGGACGCTTCTCAAGCATCCAACTAGCGTTAGCACCGTCGTCTTTCCGCTACCCGACGGGCCCATCAGGATCACTACTTCACCACGTTTGATATTTAGATCAACGTTGTGAAGCACTCGCACGCCAGCCGCTCCGGTGCCAAACGTATGGCAAAGCTGCTTGGTTTCAATTGCGAACTCACTGGCCATTAGAATAACTCCGCTGGGTCAGCCGCATTCAGTCGCCGTGTCGCGATAACTCCTGATAACGTGCACATTGCTGCGGTCAGGCAGAACACAAACAACGGTCGTGTCCAAGGCATAGTGATCGGCAGACCAGTTTTAGCAGCGGCCAATTCATATAGCACTAAGCAGATCACCAAGCCAGGAATGAAACCCAGGGCTGCCAAAGACAGGGCTTCCTCAAGTACCACCCCAAAAAAGAAGCGAGGCGGATAACCGATTGCCTTGAACGTTGCGTACTCGGACAAGTGGTCCTGCACGTCGGTCGATAGAACTTGGTACACAATGACCAAACCGACCACGATGCCGATCCCAACTCCGAAACCGAACACAAAGCCAATGGGTGTTTGTGTCGCCTGATAGCTTTGCTCCGCCTCGATGAACGCTTGCTTAGTCATAGCTTTGACATCGCCGTGAGCCAGGTGTTGATTGATATGCTCAGTGATTTCCGCGGCTTGGCTGGGATCATCGATCTTCAGCAGCACTAGCGTCGGCGTCCCGGGTCGGCGATTGGGAAACAACGCAAAGAAAGTTTGATCTGAAACAATCAGTGAGCCGTCGACATCGAATGATGCACCCTGGTCAAAAAGGCTTACGAACGAAATCGATCGGCCACCGATCTCTACATTGACCGACCTGCCAGATTGCAACGTGGCTTGGATGTTCGCATTGAAGTCGCGAGTTCTCTGGTCGACGATGGCGGTGTCGGGAAGTCGCAGTTGACGAGCTTTGGCAGATAAATCCTTGTCGTCAAAGACATCGGCGTTGGGGTCGACGCCAGTGACGCGAAAGTTGGTGGTATCGCCGGTAGATGTGTCGGTCCAGAATCGAGTCCCAATGTACACGGGAGTGGCGTAGTGGACCCCAGGGACGGCGAGGGCTTGATACATTCGCGAGCGTGGTAGAGGGTTGGCTTCGCGAAGGGAGCGAAAGTCGGAGCTGACCAAAACGATGTCAGCATCGAAGGATCGATGGGAAAAAACGCTGGTCTCGAACAAGGCATTCATGAAGCCCAGTTGCATGAAAATCAGGACGTTGGCGAACGTGACGCCACCAACCGCAGCAATCAATCGCGTCTTGTTATGCATCAGTTGTAGCCAACCAATGGGCAATCTTCCCCAGAGCCATCCGATAATCCGGCTCATAACGGAAACTCCACGGTCACTTGCATGCCAACGAATCGAGCAGCTTGATCAGACGACTCATGATGGATTCGAACCAACACTTCCACAACACGCGCGTCGGTATTGGCTGCTGGATCGCTGTCGACGATGGATTGTCTCTGAACGAGCGTAGCCACCTTTTCCACGATCCCCGTGAGAGGTGAATCAAACGCGAGCGAGTGAATTGTTACCGACTGCCCATTCCGAATCTTAGCGATATCGCTCTCATACACCTCAGCGCGTACCAGCATGGAGTCCGTTTTTCCCATACGAAGCAATGATTGCTGGCCAATGCGTTCACCGGGGCGAAGATCGATATCCAAAATGGTACCTGCGTTTGGAGCGCGAACTAAAGAGCGATCCAAAACTGCGGCTGCATTTTGCAATGATGCTTCCGCAACACGAATGTCTGCTTGAGCAACTTGGACGTCGACAGAATCCTCAGGGTTCTCGGTGTATCTAGCCAGCTTTGCTTCGGCCTCTGCAACCGCCTTATCGGAGGTTGTAAAGGCAAGCAGAGCTGCTTCATATTCTTGTTCGGACGATGCTTTGGATTTGCGAAGCTGATCCTGGCGGCGAAGATCAATACGATTGGTTTCACGCTGTGATCTTAACGCTTCGAGACTTGCATGAAGCTGAGTGTAAGTCGTTGACGCAATCAAACGCGATTGCTGAAGACGTACGCGAGCTTGCTCCACCTGAGCTTGGGCGACCGCATGCTGAGTTCGCAATTGTTCATTGTTGTCCAGCACGGCCAGTACTTGGCCGGCTTCGACATGATCGCCAACGTCCACTGCCAACGATTGAACACGAGCATCGCCAGAGCCACTCGAGCCCGCTACTTCAATCACTTCTCCTTCAGGTTCCAAACGCCCCAGTGAAACAACCTTTTCGATGGCCGGCCTTAGGATATCTGCGTTGGACTGAGGACGGCTGATCGGAAACCAGTCGATCAAACGATCCTTTGCGAGCCAACCAGCAATGGCTAGCACTGCCAAAGCCATGAACAATTTGTAGTGGTAGCGTTTCGAGTGACGGATCGGCTCGTTGCGACGGTCAACGCTCCGCAAAGGTAATGAGCTTGATTCGGAGGTGTTTTCTTGCGATTTACTCTCGTTTGCCGCTTCAAGTAAACCTGTTTCTTGGGTGGCCGACACGGGAGCGAGGTCCTCTGTGAGTGTTTGGTTCATCGCAGTAACCTCCTGAATTTGGTATGATCCACCAAAAATATTATCGACAACTGACCGTCGGGTCATTAACTAGGATAGGCGATTTTAAGCAATGGTCAAGGGAAAACCACGCGAACGACGAAAAGACGATCGACCTGCTGAGATTTTGCAGGCGGCGGTGGATGAGTTTGCTGAAAAGGGCTTCGCCAATGCCAAAATCCAGTCGATTGCGACTCGAGCGGGCGTGGCCAAGGGAACCGTGTATTTGTACTACACGACGAAAGAGGAAATTTTCGAGGCGATCGTTCGCGATCGAATTCAGCCCGTATTCGCTATGGCGTCCGCGATGTCGGAACAGTGGCAAGGATCGCAGGCAGACCTTTTGCGACAGATCATCACGCACTTTTACGGACAGATGATTGAAAATGACGAACGACGCATGATTCTCAAGACGCTGATTTCTGAGGGCGAAAGATTCAGCGAACTAGCTGCGTTCTATCATCGAGAGATCTTGGTTGGCGGACGAAAAATGCTTCGCGAGTTGATTCGTAAAGGCATTGAGTCAGGTGAGTTCCGCGACGGCTTGTACGCGAAGGAACCAATGGTCCTCGTCGCCCCCGCTATCCACGCTGCGATTTGGAAGATGACCTTCGACTCGGTAGAGAAGCTTAACACGCGACGATGGCTCGAAGCGCATCTTGAACTGATCTTGCACGGTGCATTAAGTAAGCCGTCGATTTGAGAGACGATTCTCCTCCCTCTTTTGTTGTACTCGCGCACTTTAAACACGTTAGTAGATTTGTCCAATAAAGTTATACCCATTAAAACCCTCTAGCTCACGGTTATTTCACGTAAGCTTACCGGGTCGCACTGATGCACTATCCGTCACTTGAATGAGATTTCGGCGATGTTGGAGATAGACTGCAATGGGCCGGTCAGCGGGTATGAACCGTTCACCGATTTCCAGATCGGCCACCTTTGGCAATTGTGATTTTATCACTGGGTAATCCTCAGACAGAACATAGCGATTGAAGACATTGCTGATCTTGGCCGCAAGCCGTGTCAACACCTTTGGCAAGGGCAGCTTGAGGTAACTAGCTAGATAAATCACGCATTTCCCTTCATCAACAGGCGCAACCACATTGACTGCTTTGACACTGTCTGCAATCCGCAATCGCCAGAGGTTTGGAAAGCGAAACTCAATGGTCGGTTCTCCTTCGGGTGGTGGCAGTTGACTAGGTTTCATCGCTGGAAGTCCTTCGTCAGGTTGATTGGAAATCCAGACCCGAAGAACATCATCCTTCAATGTTGTGTACGGCCCATTAACAAGCGTTCTTTGATCCCGACCAATTGTGCTGGGATGAACGAAGGGAAGATGACTTACATCCAGTAGCCCCTCGACGGCTCTCGATATGTCAACATCCCATTCCTTCCGCACTGTTGCATGTTCAAATCCATCTAAATCAGTAAACCAAGGAATCGGTGGATATTCGTCTCTAGGTTTTCCATGCCAAATCCAGATGAATCCATGCGATTCTCGCGTTGGGTAGACGTTACACTGAAAGACCTTTGGTATCTTCGCGGCGCGACCGTTTGCGGGAATGAGCTTGCACGATCCGTCGGTGGCAAACTCAAACCCATGAAAGGGACACTGAATGCATCCGTTTACAATCCGACCAATGCTCAATTTACTACTTCGGTGAGGACATCGATCCAGCATGACGCAGATTTCTCCCTTGTCATCACGCCAAAAAACCAATGACTCTCCGAGTCTCCGAACGCCCACAGGTTTACCTCGAGGAACCTCTTTTGAATCAAGAACTGCATACCAACGGTCGGAAATCAGCATGGATTGATCACACTTTGTGGGAAAGAACCGCCAAGATTGCGACAACCCAGGCTGGATATTCTAAACTGCACCGTATAGTATTGTATTTCAGCTGCGAGTCAACTCTGAGAATATGAAAAATGGCCGATGAGAATGAACCTAAACCCAAAGGTCGCCCAAAGGACCCAGGAAAGCGCACGTCCATTTTGCATGCGGCGCGGAGTCTCTTCTTGGAGCACGGATTGGCTGTTGTCTCGATGGATGCTATCGCGGAACAAGCGGGTGTATCCAAAGCTACTGTGTACAGTCACTATGCCGACAAGAGTTCGCTATTTCGAGCCGTGCTAGAGGCAGAAACGGGCGACTATTCTCCCCCGCCACAAATAGACAAACTCGAAAAACTTGAAGACCTTCGGCAGCATCTAGTCGATTTTGGTTCGTCTCTCGTCCTTGTTCTTACACGGCCGGGCGTAGTCGATCTTGGTCGATTATTGGTCAATGAAGCGCATCGCCACCCTGACCAAGCCACTCACTTTTTTGCTCGTGGCCCCGAAGCGACACACTTGATGCTGGCGGCAATGCTCAGCAAAGCGAATGAGCAGCAGCTTATTGCATGCGACAATTGCAAATTGGCCTCCGACCATCTGCTTTCGATGTGGCTTGGCCAACGTCACCTTCGTCAACAGTTGGGGCTCTGTCCCCCTCCAACGTCCCGTGAAGTTCGACGCCATGTTGCGGCTTGCGTCGATGTTATCCTTGCGGCTTTCGCGTGTAATCGCAGTCGCAAGTAGACTGACTTGGTTTTGTCAGGTTAGATACCTAACTCAAGGAAACGCCACCATCTCCGTTTTTGATGATGTTTGGATGCTTCAGCATTTCGATGTTTGTCATAAAGGCTATACCGATAATCCTTTTGCGTCTTAGCGTTCCGGTTGCGATGAGGCCGGATGGCTCGAGAAGAAATCCCAGATAACATCCGTCGCAATAAGTTTGTTGGAGTTCTTGCCGACCAAGAACTCCGGAGCCTGGCTTTTGCCGCCTGCCCAGTGATGGCCGAGTCCATCGATGGTGATGCATACGACTTCGGCATCATTGCGACCTCGCCCGTATCGAGATGTTCGAACGCCTGGAGCTTTTTCCTCCATGGTCGGTTCGTCAGCACATTCTAGTACCTTTGCCCACTTAGCGATCATGATCGTGACGGGCGGTTTCGACCTGCCACCTTGATCCTTACCACCCATCGCGAGCTTGGGGAAGCCACCTTCGATTGGATTCAAGGTGTCCGATGTGCCGGTCAAGTAGCAAACTGAAACACCTCTGGCTGGCGATACAGAATCTGACCAGCATGTGCCCGAGTGGGGTGCGATAGCAGCAACGCGATCCGCGAGTTCTGCACCAAGTCGGAATGTCATCGACGCTCCATTCGAAAAACCAGTAACGTAAATTCGTCTCGAATCAATCGAATAGCTGCTCTCCAACGAATCGATTAGCGCCGAGATGAATGCAACGTCGTCGATGTTGCGTTCGGCGGCATGAAAGCGACCAGAGCCATCGTTCCAAGCCTGCGGGTTCTTACGGAGGCTCGGTGGCTGGGCACGGTCGGGCCTTGTCGCGTCCGGATAAACCACGATGAAGCCCTCGGCATCGGCTTTGGAGGACCATCCGGTTTCTCGCTGCGAGTGCAGCGCCGTTCCGCCCATCCCATGCAGCATGATCACTAGCGGCAGCGGTTTCGTCTTTTCGTAAGTTGGCGGGACATGCAGCAGATAACTACGTTCGAGGCTGTCAGCTTTAAGTGTTAACTCCTGGTGTCCAGGTGGTATCGCTCGTGCCCGCTCTGATTGGACCTTTGCCCAGGCAACTCCTCCGATAATCAGTCCCAGCAGTATCAACACATAGAATCGACTACTGTGAAGTTTTTTCTTCATTTTATCTCTAGGAGTGTGGTAGCGCTGGTAGGTAACTGCAAGAAAAGCGAGAGTCAGTGAGATTGCCCGACAAGCGAGTCACACATCGGGATAGAATTCAGAGGCGAGATATTCACGTAACCATTCACTCAACAGGCAGAAGCCGAGCCGAGGTGTCCCGTTTACAAACGTGGCAACATGTTCGTAAGGTTTGGAGAGATCTGAATTGTCGAAAATGCGAACCTGCGGAAGACATCGAATTGCCAACTTGAGATTCTCGAGGGTTCTGGCGTGCCGCGAGCGAAGCTTTTCAATTGGAACGTCATGCCCACCTTGACTTAGACGCATCCCAACTCTTTGAATCGAAGTTTCGGGATCTCGGATTGCTACAAAGCTAAGGATCACATGGTAGCCGGAGTTCGAGGCATCTTGAAGAAAACGGACTTTCTCGCCAACTGGATCTGAAAACACCGTTTCAAAGATGAAGCTGTTCTTCTGTTCGACGAGCTTAGCACGTTGCTGCTTCGCAAGCTCAGCTGCCTCATAGGGATCGAGATTCAGTTCCTTCGCTAGCAGATCCGCGTTTACAAATGGCCAACCCAGACAAGCAAGCTGCGTTTCATAAAAGGTAGATTTGCCAGCTCCGTTCGATCCAGCCAACGCGATGATTGTCGGACGGTCATCAGGGCCGTCACTGCTCATCGTTCACAACCACGAAGTTCTTATTGACAAAGTGCCCCGAGACACGGGTGCCGTTCTCTTCGACTCGGATAACCAGATCGCGATTGGACGGATCGGACTCGTAGTGAGGATATGGCTGCGCTTCGAGGTAGCGTGCTAATCGTTCACGGCCCTTCGCTGAATCGCTAGCGTCCAAGGCGAGTTCCGCCATCTTTGCATCGCTCAGTCCTGGGATTTGGGACGCGAGATCGTCCGTGAGATGATCAAGATCAAAGATCTTTGTCAAGAAAGTTACGCGACGAGAAAACTCCGCGACAACGTCGGAAATTTGTTTCGGTCTGGGCTTGGACAATTCAATTTGCAAGAAGTGACGGAACGCTTGAACCAAGACGTCTTGTTCTTCAAGGGCCGAGAACGAAAGCTCTGAATCCCTCGTCGGCTGATCAGGCTGCTCTTCGCTCGGAGTCATCGGAGTCGTCTTTCTGGAACTTCGTGAGCCAAGGTGTCCGCTGCAATGATTCAGCAGTACGCAGGACATCATCGGGTGTTATCGGCGAGTTGCTACCAGCTTTTAACAAGCCAGCTTTGAGTTGCCGTCGAAACTCATCACAGACTGCGTTCAACGTTTGCACAGCGTTAGCGGTTAAGGTTGCTTCGGAACTATTCATAGCGTCTTCCCGTCCCTGGATTGCTCGAATTCGATCACTGAGTATTTTCCCAGAAATCACCAACCTAGGTCAAGGCCGATCGAAGCGTGAAACACGCGATAAAACGCGTTTTCTGAAGCTTTTAACGGCAATGAGTTCTCAAAATCCCCAACCATTAACGTTATCAGGCTGCTTGCTTCCTTCCTGAAAAGACTAGTTTACGGATTTCTTTTAACGAGCCGCTTCCATGCGACCCGTTGCTTCTCCCAGTTTGGCATGATCGCAATTGTTCGCACTTCGCGTTCACGGAAGTGGGGAACGGGATCGGTGGTGGGTTCGAGATCAAGAATCGCTTGCTGGATGTCGGGGGCTAGGTTGGTGAGGTTGATGATCTGCGTTACGCGGGCGCGGGTGATGCCGGCAACGCGAGCGATCTCGGCCTGGTCTTTGACTTGGCCTGTCGCGAGTAGGTGTTCTAGCCGAATAGCCAGTGCCATCAGCTTGGTGATGTGAGGAAGCTTGGCCGGTACACTTGGCATCTTTGGCTTAGGGACACTGACGCGTTTTCGACCATGCGAGGAAGCACTGGTTTCGAACTTGACTTTCATGTGGCTCATAATTTCTTGGTTTCTTCGTTGTTAGGGTTCTTGGTTGCAAATGATTTCAGCCCGAGCGGGCTAAGCGTTATCGATAGTGTGCTGTCGGTGGGGTCGTGGTCGATGCTTGCTACCAACTGTGACATCAGTCGGCTTCGTTCGCCCATCGTGAGATGCTCCCACAATGCCTCGAGATTCTTGATTGCCTTCAGGATGGTTTGCCGGTCTGGAGTACCAGATTGGATCTTCGCGAGCTGATCTTGCAATTCGTTACGCCTGCGAAGGTCGCGAGTCTGTTGCTCCGTAAGTGATGCGAGTGAGTCGAGACGTTTGACTTCGCGAGCATTGTCACCGGTGGGAATCGCGAAGGCTTCAATCGCTCGTTCGAGGTTGCCCAAGCTTTCATTCAGTAGGGAAAGCTCTTTCCGAATCGCGTCCCCTTTATCGTTAATGGTCCGGCTAACACGATGGCAGGTCTCATTGAGTAGCGTGTCGTCGATTGTGAGCGACTGAAGTTGTGCCACCACAAAGCGTTCAACCTCCTCCGCTGGCAACGAAGGCCTTGGGCAGGTTTTGTGGCCG
>JAFLCP010000116.1 GCA_017303505.1 Planctomycetota bacterium
GTCATCCGCTTGGGAGAGCAAGCGAGCTGCCACGCGACGTTTCTTGTAATCCTTACTGCTCAAAATGTCGCTGCTCAGAATGCGTGATAGGCGAGCGAGTTGTGCGCGACGGGTATCGGGATTGGCCGACAGACGCAAATTGTCCAGCAAGTTCTCTTCGCTGCTCGCTTTCGGATCGTCCTCTTCCATCATGGTTAACAAGTCGTCGATTGATGAAGCACTGGAACCTCCTACCACTTTGTCTCCCACCTGTCGCATGGCGGAAACATCGTCCGGTAACCCGTAACCACCTGATTGCAGGCCTTCGTTCAAGCTGCCGATGGCCTTCTGCGTACTTCGAATCAGATAGAGAACACAGAACGATGTCGCCACTGGTGGTGGGCAATGGTCTTGATGTTTATTGCCCCAGGCGCCGGTGTCATCTTGCAGTTGACGCAACTGCTCAACACCTTGGTTGTACCAAGCCGGGCTTTTTTCCTGCTTGTTCTTTACGATCTCCAAGAAGCTTTCATAACGTTCTTGGGAGTATCGCCAGTATGTATACCAATCGCGCGTATTGAAGGGAGTCGGGGTTGGGTTCGCCGTTTGCCAGTTGGTGCCCCTTTCAATAAAAGGGTTCAGGTCGGCTTTGGTAAGTGATGAACCGGATGTCCCTTTTCGATCGGGTTGCTCAACGACCAAGCGAAGCGCGGCAGGGACACCATCGTCGACTTGTTTCTTGCCACGTGTGCCGTAGAGCTTGAGAATGTCACCACCGATCAAAAGAGCACTCATACCGGCAGTGGCCAAGCTTTTACTCCCCACGCCGCGCAACTGGTCCGTTGGTTGATACGAGTAAGTACCGTCTGCGTTTTGATAACGCATCAACCAATTCAAAGCGGCTTCAACCGTTTCCACCGGTGGTGTCACCCCCACTTCGTTCATCGACCACAGAGCAAGAACCGCATACTGGGTTTGCGATGTGTCGCCCGCTTGGGCATCCATGTAAGTGAAACCGCCATGCGGTCTTTGTGTCGCCACATACCAATCGCGAATCATCTCGATTTCAGGGCGATATTTTTCTGGATCGGAATCGCATAGCAACAAGCAGGCGACGGCAACATTGTAAGTGACTTTGTGGTCATGCCGTTCTGCACCTCGCAACGAACGAGCGAGTTCCACCGCCTTGTTGATGGACTTCTTTACTACAGGATGATCCGGATCGGCTTTTACTTTATTGATCGTGTAACCAACCAAGATCTCGCCACCCTCGGCGAAATCTCCTCCAGCCCCTTCTGCCTTCTCAAGGTAGGCAATTCCCTTATCCACCATCGCCACCACAGTGGGATGGCTGGGCGAATACTGGCAAAAGGCAAGTTGGGCGAAAACTCCTACCAAAGCTAGGGCATTCAAGATGGGCCATGATCGACGCATGGAAGATACGAAAGTAGCCATAGGCGAAAATTTCATTACCAGAGATTTTCTGTACCAAATAAACGCGACGAATAAACGCAACGAACCCATTCCGATCGGAACGTGTCGGCCTGCTAATCTGGAAACATTCGAATTCGAACGTTCCGGTACTTCCGTAGGAGAGGAGACGGAAAACCAACACGCGTATCTAATAATCGTTACAACATACTCTAAACTAACGGATTACCAAGCCATATACAAATCGATCTGGGCCTCCGATTGACAGATTGCCGAATTAGAATGACAATTCTCTTATCGCTCGCCAGGAGATCGCTTTGGTGAAAGGCTTTTCCTGAGAACGTTTGAAATCTGCCTACGCTCTTTGGGGCAATGGTTTTGTGTCAGAAGATACCCAAACAGATACCCTGCCACTGGGGTGATGGGTGTCGCCTGACCAAAAGCCAATTGGTGGGAATTGGTAGCAAGAAGTTCACTTTTCCAATCCAATTGAGATTGGCAATTGCTGAGTTCTTCTACAATCCACCCCAACCGGAGCGAATTCGCTTCGATTTCATCGGAATTGGAACGGAATTTTCCTACCCAGGATCGCTTTTTTCACGATAAGAGGCGGTTTTTGGGTTCAAATAAACGGATGGGTTGATTACAACTCGTTAAATCAAAATCACTACAACAGTCTACGAGTCGCAAGCGATTTTTAGATTGCCAAGTTGATGTCGGCTGATCAAACGGCTGGCTAACAGAAAAGGTCAGGTAGCTCAGTAGGTAGAGCAATGGACTGAAAATCCATGTGTCGCCGGTTCGATCCCGGCCCTGACCATTTTCTTTTCTTCCCCGCGTCTCTATCCCGTCGTCTCTGGCGGAATTGTTCCCCAAACCGTTGACTGGTCGCGTTTTTTATCGCGCGATGATGGGTTTGAGTTATTGCGGTTCATTGGGCCCGCCGGGTGGCGGTGGTGGGAGGATCAACGCAGGGGGCGACTTCTCTTCAATAGCAATGTAGTGCTTTAGCAATTGGTAGAGCGTCTGGAATTCTTTTCTAGCTGAAAGTTGCGTGTATTGCGGATTGTTCTGCACTTGATCGTATCGTTGCAGCACCTTCTTTAGTGCTTCCGTATTGGCTACGGATTCTTCCGCGAACAGTTCGTTGGGAAGCGCGAGATATTGTTGCCATTGAGGGTCCAACAAATCAAAAAGTTGCGGAGCAATCGTTTGGATTTGTCTGCGGATCGCACTCGCTTCATCGACTTGAAGATGGCCTGGCAAGTTAATCGGGCTCGGCATGATCGGGGCGTTATTGGGTGCTGCTGGCGAGCTAGCAGCGATTTCGCCATTGGTGGTTTGCGTCAAGAGCCGAACGAGGTCTACGGCGGACGGGGGGATGGTCTGAGCATTGTTGCCCGGGACCGAATTCGCTACAGGCTTGTAATATTCGGAGTTTGCGAGGGCATCGATTTCGATTTTGGAACCATCAAACGAGACGCCTGCGAATAGGCCGCGGCTCCGAGAGTACGAATAGATTTCGGCTTTCAATTGGGTATCAGTACCGGCTGCCGCTTGTCGTCCGATGGGGCCGGCCGCAGCCGCTGCATCGACGCCGAGTGTAAATTTGCCATTGAAGATTCCATCGATGCTGCGACGCGATTTGAATACTAAGATAACATCGGTCGATTGGACACCGACTTGCCAGCCGATGTTGCCTCCGGTCAACGTGATAAAAATCGGAGCGCCCCAACGAGCTTGGTCGTCACGAACTACGAGTACGCCGTGACCCCGGCGCATACCGATGACTAAGCTCCCTTTGATTACGTTCGGAATGATGGCCACAGCTTGAGCATCTTTCAGTAGCTCGCGTGGAATGCCCTGTATGGCAAGTTTGTCGATCGCCTTAAAGACTTCGATCGATTGTGTGACGGTCGCCTCTTCGCGGCTTTGGGCCGCAACTGGCTCGCCTTGGACCAGCAACCAACCACATACCGCGAAAAGATAACCGAGAATGGAAAATAGTCGCTGCATAATATCATCCTTGATTCAATCGCGTAAAGCATAGCTAGAGGGGGCGGCGGAGCGATTCGATTTTGTTGCTCTGGAACCACTTCTGAATGAAGCTCAATTTTCCCTCAACGGCTCTATATTTTAGGTTTGCTAGAGGCTGTGTCGACTTCAATTCGCCCACTTGCGCCAGCTATGTCGAGAAACATTTCCCCTAAAATTGCACTGTTTCATGCTAGCACCGATAACAGGCAAACGTTGATTTGGCACAAAGGCTATGAAGTTTTGGGAAGTTGCTGCCCGCTTGAGGGTGGGAGCGTGTTCAGCATTCGGAAATCGAATTATACTCGAATTCGGGCTGTGTGCTTGTGGGCGCAGTGTGCTTGTGGGCGCAGTTGGGAACCGAGTGGCTATGTGAGCGGATGCGATCGGCGAGCTTCCTAGTTTAAGTAGATCAGATGGGATTGAGAGGGATTCATGGAGAGCAATGCAACCCTGCGGCGATGGATGATCGCTTGTTTGGGGACATGGCTATTCCTTAGTTTGCTCGTTGGCCTATGGCAGTGGGGGCACGCGCGTTCGCAATATCGAGCGAGCGAAGAGAATGCGTTGCGTTTCACGGCCCGCCGCTTCGCTTGGAATCTTTCTAAGTGCTCCATCACCGAACTCGATAACACATTGCAAGAGAATCTTCAGGGGGGAGCGGGGTTAGAAGCCGAACTCAAAAAGGATGTGTCTCCTGAACGATTAGGGGGTAACACGCTGGGAATTGCAGCGGGTGATCTCGAATCTCCAATGGTGACTGAGCAAGGGCCTATTTCTTGGCAGTTCCAAGATAGCGGCAGCTATCGAATGCAGCTTGATATTCTTTTTAAGGCTGAGGATGGGCATTTTCATTCGCTGCGAATTTCTCGACCTGCGGCGGATGCTGCGTTATGGATTTGGGGAGCGCTGTTGCCGTGGGGTGTACTATCGCTCTCTGGGGTCGCGATGTTGGTTTATGTACTGAGAGTTCCCAATCAGCCAACCATTGAGGCTTACCAAGAGCTCATGAAATGGACAGATGAAATCGCGTCGCAAGTGCGAGCCTATTCGGGAGTGGAATTGCCTAAGATCTCGCTTCGTCTCCCTGATACGTTTGGTGAACTGCAAGATGAGTTGAATAAGAGTCACGCTGTTGCCATGGAAAAAACTCAGCAGTTGTATGGTGAGATTTTTCGCACAACTCGCGTGCTAAATAGCATGCTCGAAGGTGTGATTGCGGTGGATAGTTCGTTCCGCATTCTCGCCGCGAACCCAGCCGCTCAAGCCTTACTGATGATGTCCGCAGAACCCAAGCCAGGTCGCTTGTTAGTCGAGTTGGTTCGATTTCCCAAGCTGATTTCAATGTTGGAGCAAACGTTGAAGAGTCAGCGAAAGTTAGAGGGAGATGTTGAGGTTGGCTCGTCGAGTCGCCGTTACTTGCGAATTCGATTCTTGCCTTTGCCAGGCGATCAAGGGCCGAGCGGTGTATTGATTACGGTGAGCGATGAGACACGCATCAAACGGTTGGAGGCAATGCGTCGTGACTTTATCGCCAATGTTTCCCACGAACTGAAGACACCGTTGGCGGCGATCAAAGCTTATGCGGAAACTTTGCTTTTGGGGGCTCTTGAAGATCAAGAAAAGAATGTGCAATTTGTGGAGCGAATCAGCCAGCAAGCGGAACGTTTGGATGGATTGATTCGAGATATGTTGCAATTGGCTCGAGTGCAGTCTGGTAATTTGCCATTGAACGCGCAAGAGTTTGCCGTGATCCCTGCGTTAGCGGCGTGTGTTGAGTCGCAGCGCGTTATTGGGGGAGCGAAAGGTGTGCACGTTGAGTTGGTTCCAGTTGAAGATGAGATCATTGCTCGGGGCGATTACGAAGCCTTTGTCACCATCATGAATAATGTGATCGGCAATGCGGTGCGGTACACCGACGATGGAGGTCGAGTGCAAGTTTCGGTAAGGGGGGGCGATCCATGGGTGATTGTGACGGTTCGCGATTCGGGGATCGGAATTGCCAAGGAAGATCATGAGCGTATCTTTGAACGCTTTTATCGAGTCGATAAGGCGCGAACGCCCGAGCGAGGTGGAACTGGATTAGGGCTCGCGATTGTCAAACATTTGGTCAAAGCGAGTGGGGGTGAGATCCGGTTGCAGAGTGAGTTGGGCAAAGGGAGCACCTTCGAGATTCTGTTTCCTGGTGTTTCAGGTGACGGTTCTGCCCCGGACAATTCGTAATGGATATGGGGCGATTGCAGTGGTTTGATAGGGATTTTGCGCGGGATTCGGGACTGTTCTGCTGCCCAAAAGAGAACGGCTGAGGACTCGGTTTTTGTTTGAATTTCCCGTATTTTCAGGGCCAGGATAGGGATTTTGGCCCATCACGCCTCTGCCCCTTTTCAAAAAGCGCGTAGAATTAACGCAAATGCTGTGTTCTTCATGTTTCCTTAACATAATGTTCACAATTGTGCGTTAGCCTCTCCACTCGTTGGGCGACAAGGATTGCTTGGATTGAGAACCCTAACCGGGATCGAGATCAAAGCGATGCTGCCGATCGAGGGGACGAACGCCACTCACATGGTTTAAGTTTCGAGCCACTATTGATCGAGTCAGAACTGATCGGGCCATTACTGATCGGAAAGGAAAATCCGAATGTCGCGTCATTTGCAGCATGATTTGGACGAAGCCTATCACAATCTTCTGTTCCTCTCCGGAATGGTCGAAGAGATGATTGACCAAGCGGTGGTTGCCTTGTGTGAACGCCGGCGGGAATTGGCTGATGAAGTGATCGCCAAAGATGCTGAAATTGATCGCAAGGAAGTCCGCATTGAAGAAGAGTGTCTGAAGATGTTAGCTCTTCATCAGCCTGTGGCGGCCGACTTGCGGAAAGTCACGACCATGATGAAGGTTAATAACGACCTCGAACGGATGGCGGACTTGGCATGTAACATTGCGGAACGCGCTCATAGCTTGAGCCCAACGCCTGAGTTTCCAATCCCGCAAAAAATCAATCAAATGGTGCAACTCACCACGGGTATGGTTCGTCAGGGTTTAGATGCGTTTGTCAACTTGGATCTCGACCTCGCTTATCGAGTGATCAGCCAAGATGATTTGGTCGACGGACTCAACGTGCAAGTGATCGATGAGATAACGAAGTTAATGGAAGGTAATCCCAGCTGGGTAACACCCGGATTGCATTGTTTTTCTGCGGCACGGCATTTGGAACGAATTGCCGATCATGCGACGAACATTGCAGAAGATGTGGTTTACATGGTTAACGGCGTAATCGTTCGACATCGGCGTGATTGGCCTCGTCCGACATCGAAACCCAGCGGGGAATAAGGTGTGAATATTTTGCTGGAGTGAAGTGCCCCTATGCCAAAGCCCAAGATACTGGTTGTCGAAGATGATCGCTCGCTGGCAGAGGTATTGGAATACAATTTAGACAAAGCGGGTTATGAGGTTTACAAAGCTCACGATGGTCGCGATGGCCTTAATCAGGCTCAGTTGCGACTTCCCGATATCGTGGTCCTCGATGTGATGTTGCCCGTTGTGGATGGACTCGAAGTTTGTCGCCAGATGCGAGCCTCACAAGAGAATCGCAACGCGCTGATCATTATGTTGACTGCCAAATCGGAAGAGGCCGATCAGTTGGTCGGTTTTTCGGTTGGCGCCGACGATTATGTGGTTAAGCCGTTCAGTGTTCGAGTGCTTCTCGAGCGAATCAAAGCGCTGCGTCGCCGTCGCGCTGAAGCGAATGAAACCGAAGGTGATACGATTGTGTGCCAAGGGGTGGCTCTGGATCGCCGGCGGCATCGAGCCTCGGTGGGAAACCGCAATCTTGATTTGACACGCAGTGAATTCAAGTTGCTCGAGACCTTGATTCGCCAACCAGGGCGAGCCTTTGATCGCTCGGAATTGATCGATGCTGCGTTGGGTGAAGATACCCTGGTATTGGAACGCACCATCGATGTCCATATTCGCGCGTTGCGCAAAAAGCTTGAAGAACAGGCAGACTTGATCGAGACTGTCCGCGGTGTCGGTTATCGTTTCAAAGAGCCAGGGGCAACGTAGACCGACTCTCTGAGTCGGTTTAGGTTTGTATGCGTTTTGGGTGGCAAGGCAAGGACGGCAAGAAAGAAAAGGCGAGAAAGAAAAGGCAGGGACGGCTCGGAGAGCCGTGCTACGAAAAAACTCCACCGAATCACCAGTGGTGGGTGACGCAGTGGAGTTCGGATTGAGTCTATCCATGCTCAACGCTGTTGTTGAACGATCGCGCGACTAAGCGTAAGCAGGTTCGCCCGAACGCGAGCCAGCGACGATGCGTTGGATCAATTCGTTCTTGCCCGATTCCGAGTCAACATTGGGTAGCTGGCAAGTGCCGGCAGCTTCGTGGCCACCACCACCGTATTGAAGCATCAAGTCACCGACATTCAATTCGCAAGTGCGATTGATGATCGAGCGACCGACGGTGTAAACCGTGTTTCGGCGTTCAACGCCCCACATCACGTGCATCGAAACGTTGCACTGTGGGAACAAAGCGTAGATCATGAAGCGGTTACCTGGATAGATAACCTCTTCGTTACGTAGATCAAGCACGATCAAGTTGTCATGCACTTCGGCAAGTCGCAACAATTGATCGCGGAATTGTTCTTGATGCGAAAGATAGAGATCGACTCGCTCTTTCACGTCTGGCAATTCGAGAATTTGTTCGATGGTTAAGTCTCGGCAGCAATCGATGAGCATCATCATCAACTGATAGTTCGATACGCGGAAATTTCGGAAGCGGCCGAGGCCGGTTCGAGCGTCCATCAAGAACGACAACAATTCCCAACCGTTTGGATTCAAAATGTCATCGATGGTGAAGCCAGCCGAGTCTGCTTTATCTACAGCTTCCATCATGTCGTCGCGAACTCGGGTGAAAACTTCTTTTCCGCCGAAGTAATTGTAGACAACACGCGCTGCCGACTTAGCACCTGCTTCTAAGACGTAACCTGGAGTTTCGTCCAATTCCGAGTTGCGAATTTCTTCGCTGTGGTGATGGTCGAATACGAGAGCGGCACCTTTCACATAGGGAAGGTTGGTCAAAATATCGCGATCGTTGACTTCGATCTTGCCATCTTGCACATCTTTGGGATGGACAAACTTGATTTCACCTAAAAGATCAAGTTCCTTCAGCAAAACCGCACAAATCAAACCATCCATGTCACTTCTCGTTAGAAGGCGATACTTTCCACTTAGACCGTGCATAACTACTCCGCATAAATTCAAACGAAAATTCAGATGTTCGATTTAAGGACTGAGCCAATGGCCCAATCGATTCACTCCAAAACCGTAGCTTTTTGCCGCCCCAAAGAGCTCGATAAATGGCCTGGAACAGAGCGATTTTTGCAGAGGAGTCGCTTGCAGAGCCTTCGTATCCGTTACAATCCCTATCACTGGTACCATTTTGCAGAGTGTCGATACGTTTGGGAGATTCGCTTTGGAAACCGGATCGACGACAACCGTGACCACATCCACTCAAATTGAAAACGTCCGGCGACCAAATCGCTGGTTGCTCGGTTGTTTTCCCATTGCTTTTGGAAGCATTTTTACTCTAGCGGGCTTAGGCGTCCTGATCTTTGCAGGACTTTGGCCCTTGAGCTTGTGGTTTCAATCTCTTAGTTGGGTCGAGGCACCCTGTAAGATCGACTCAGCTTCGATCGAAACCCATTCTGACAGTGATGGCGATACATATTCACCAAAAGTGACGTACACCTACGTATGGAAAGGTGATAACTATCAAGGGACCAGGTTCGCGTGGGATCAGACGAGTTACGGGAGCCGTTCATCAATTGAAAAATGGATGGAGCCTTTTCCGGTGGGAGCGAAAACGGTTTGTTATGTGAATCCCAAGGATCCGAAAGATGCCGTTTTGCTTCGATCGTTTCCAAAGATCGTTCTCTTTGTAATCCCATTTTCTTTGATCTTTGTGGCGGTTGGCGGTGGGGTCGCCTGGGGTGTTCCTCGACTCATACGGAACCAACAAGCTCGTATGCAAATGGTTGCCCTGGGACAAGATCGTGCGGCGATGCGGACCATGGCTGCCGTCTCTGGAACAGAACGTAGCCCACGTGAATCCGCTACCATCGTCAGTCGTGCACCTGAGCAGGAAGGAATTCCTGTTTCAGCGTCGGTTCCGCATGAAACGGGAGAGTCCAACGAGCCATTGATCATTGAACCCAAAATGGGACGCTGGATGAACTTGGTCGGTATCTTGCTGATCTGTTGTTTTTGGAACGGCATCGTATCGGTGTTTTTGTTCTCGATGTTCGGCGATAAAAACGGGCCACCTATTTTTATGATGCTCTTTCTGACCCCATTTGTGCTCGTCGGTTTAGGGTTAATGGCTGCCGTGGGGTATACCTTTCTTGGGCTCTTCAACCCCAAGCCGGTGCTCGTTTGCAGCGACCGCTGGCTCTATGCGGGAAGCGAATTCGAATTGAGCTGGATGATGAAAGGCAACATCTCGCGTATTCGTAAGCTCACGGTGTACTTGGAGGGAACCGAGTCGGTGACGTATCGGCAAGGAACTTCGACTCGTACTGAGAATAAACTTTTCTACTCTTTGCCGGTCGCCGAACTCACCGATTCAGAATCCATTGCTCAAAGTTATCATATCGTCAAAATACCCGACGATGCCATGCATACGTTTAATGCCACCTCGAACAAGATTTATTGGCAAGTCCGTTTCGCGGGTGAGATTCCTTGGTGGCCTGATGTAGCCGATACTTTCGAAATCAATATTCTCCCTCCCCTACCCTACCGAAAGGATGCCTGATGATTCAGATCGAACTCTCGCATGAAGATGGCCGAGAAGGTGAAGATTGGTTTTGTCCTGGTGAACTGCTGGTAGTTAAGGTGCGTTGGCAGTTGCCCAAAGACAACTGCGAGCTCAGCCTGCAAGTGTTGTGGGAAACGGAAGGGAAAGGTACTGACGAAAGCGAAGCGGCCCACGAAATGGAATGGGAAAGTGAAAAATCATCAGGCGAACAGACCTTCGAAGTGTTGATGCCGCGCGGGCCGGTTTCTTTCGATGGGAATATGTTGAAGATTCGATGGTATGTCGACTGTTATGTGGAAGCCTTGGGCATCAAGGCCCGCAAGCCGCTTATGCTCAGCACCACTGGCGCCCCCATTCGTTTGCCAGAACCCGTCATTCCAGCGGGTATGGCTAAGGTTATGAAGCTCTTTGGGATGAAGACACCACCGACTGAATCAACTCCAACCACTTAGGCCCTACGTTTTCCCAAGCGTGAGATTGCACGAGCGAGCGAGAGCGGATTCCCAATTCGGGTAATGCCGCCGCATCCCCAGTTGCGGCTGCGATGGCGTGTGCTAATGCACTGCTGTCACCGGTTGGAACAAGCCAACCATTGTGATTTTCTTGAACTAACTCTTCTAATCCATCCGTGGCTTGTGTTGAGATAATAGGCAATCGATGACTCATCGCTTCGAGCAAGCTGCGGGACATCGCCTCATAGTGGGACGACGAGATATAGAGGTCAGCCTCTTGGTAGAGTGCAGCAACATCCTGACACCAACCAGCTAAGCGAACGGAGTCGGTTAGGTTTAGTTCCTTAATTAGCGATTCAAGCTGCGGTCGAGTTGCACCTTCGCCGACGATGACTAATTCCCATTTCGCGGCACTTGGATTGGCTTGTTGCCAAGCCTTTAGCAATAAATCGAAGCCTTTTTCAGGAGAAAGACGACCGACTGCCAGGGCTCGACATTTGCGTTGCTTCTTGGCTGGGAACGAAGCTTCTGGAGGCGAAACGTTGTTTTTTTTTGCATCCGTTGATTCAGTTGAAATTGCGACGGCGTTGGGGATAACTCGCACAAGATTTCGAGGGAACCGTGTTTGCAAAGCCGTAGCGATCGGATTGGTTAAGGCGACCATCGCAGCTGCTCTTGGATAGGTGCGATTGCGCCATGTTTCCCACAACCGCGATAGTCTCTGTTTTCGCGGATCGCTTCGTTCCGCGATAATGACCGGAGCATGAGGACGACTGGCCAATGTCACGATATTCATTTTGTCGGTGAAGCTAATGACAACGTCGGGTGAATAGATACTCAATTGCTTGCGTAGAGCCTGCACGCGGCGGCGATTAGCTAGGATGGCATCAAGCAAATTTCGACTTTCACGCATTAGATTCAAGCCGATACGTTGCACGCGTGGCTCGACTTTGTATTGATCGGTTTCTGTACGATCTAAGGTCACAACCACAACTTGATTTTCGCGGGCAACCAAATAATTCGCTAACTCTGCTAATTGGCGTTCTGCACCACCACCATGTAACGCGTGTATTGTCAGGGCGATTTTCATCGTCGCTCTCCCCTGCCCTCTCGGAAAGTTGAGCACCTGCAATGGCTTGTTAGGAGTGCGAGATGGAGCATGACTTGAACGGAAGAATGGATGCAATTCGACAAGTAAAGTTGAATTCATTGTAATCGAAGTTTGACAACTCGTATGCTATGATGAAAACAAGTCGTCGAAATGCGAATAAATAGGAAGTTGAGGCGGGAATGCGAGTTCTGATAACTGGGGTAAGCGGCTTTGTTGGCTCGGTGCTCGCCCAATCTCTGCTTGAAAGTGGTCAAGCGACCTCGATAATCGGCATCGACAATTTCTCACGTCCAGGATCGGAGTCGAACCGTCTACCGCTTAAAAAGTTGGGAGTCGAGGTACGGTTTGGTGACATTCGAAACCCAAGCGATCTCGAACAACTGCCGCCGGTGGATTGGGTTATCGATGCAGCGGCACAGGCCTCGGTACTCAGTGGCTTGGATGGAGCTTGTAGCAGTCGGCAGGTGATGGAGCACAACTTGTTGGGGACGATGAATGTTCTTGAGTATTGTAGGCAACGATCGGCGGGGTTGATCTTGTTATCAAGCAGCCGTGTTTACTCCATTCCGCCCCTCGCCAATTTGCAAATGCGGATCGAGGATAACGCCTTCTTGCCGATTGAAAATCAAGAGTGGCCGACAGGTATTTCCACCCATGGCATTACCGAATTGTATTCAACAGCCCCACCTGCATCGTTGTATGGCAGTTTGAAATTCTCTAGTGAACAACTCGCTCTGGAATTCGGCTTGATGCATCAGTTTCCCGTTTGGGTTAATCGCTGTGGCGTGATGGGGGGAGCGGGACAGCTAGGTCATGCGACACAGGGTATCATCGCATATTGGATTCACAGTTACCGTGAAGGTAGGCCGTTACGGTACATCGGATTTAATGGAACGGGCTACCAAGTGCGTGATTGTTTGCATCCGCGTGACCTCAGTCGGTTGCTCATGTTGCAAATGCAACAAGCGAATGTAGAAAATCGCCCACAAGTGATTAATGTGAGTGGTGGTCAAGAAAGTGCTTGGTCGTTACGTCAATTGTCGATGTGGTGCGATAATCGATTTGGGGCTAAGAAGGTAGAAAGCGACCACTCGGTAAGGCCCTTCGATTTGCCCTGGATTGTACTAGATGCCACACAAGCTCGCGACGTTTGGGGCTGGCAACCAGAGATTTCCATCGTCGATGTGTTTGGTGAAATTGCTGTCCATGCAGAGCGGTATCCACATTGGCTCGAACAATCGACGTAGGCCGACTCTCCTGAGTCGTTTGAGCAAACAAACACTCCTCAGGCGATTAGGTTACTTGATAGGGTGCCGGCACGGGCGTGCCGGGCTACATGGGAGCCGGCACAGGAGTGTCGGGCTACGTGGGAGCCGACTCAGGAGAGTCGGGCTACATGGGAGCCGACTCGGGAGAGTCGGGCTACGTGGGAGCCGACACGGGAGTGTCGGGCTACGTGGGAGCCGACACAGGAGTGTCGGGCTACGTGGGAGCCGACTCGGGAGTGTCGGGCTACGTGTGTTGGCATGTGATATGATGGTTCTTGGTGGAGAAGCCTATTACCCCCATGCTCATCTTGGTAAGAATTTTGATACTTGGCGCCGAAGGAAGTTAGATGAAATTTGGCTTTATCACTTTAGGGGCGAATGTACCTTCGACGCGTTTTCGTTTCTTGCCTTATCTGGAGCCGCTACAAAAATGTGGGCATCGCTGCCAGTTGTGGAATTCCTATCCGCCGGTTTACGACTATTTTCCTACCATCGGATGGCGGCTGAGTTCGGCTCTTAAAACATCTGTCCGCTGGTGGCAATATCAACAAGCTCGCTGGTCACGACCCGATACGATCTATCTCGAACGGGGTTGTTTTCATGATGCGTCGGTGTGGCTGGATGACCGATTTCGCAAGTTGACTCCGAGGTTGGTACTTGATGTGGATGATGGAGTCTTCTTGAATTTTCCCGATAAGATCAAACATCTCATCGAGATTAGCGATCATGTTGTGGTCAGCAATCAAAACATCTATCGCTATGCCAAACCCTTTGGAAAGCCGATCACCGAAATTCCAACGTGCGTATCGTTGCAGCGTTATAGTATGCGAACGTTTTCTGAATCGGAATCTCGCAAAGTTGTTGTCGGTTGGATCGGTACTGCACCGAATTTGCGATACTTGGCCCAATGTGCTCGCGCTTTAAGACGGTTGGCCCAAGAGCGTGAATTCGAACTCTTGATCATTGCCCCCAACCGCGAGCCGTTGAAAGAGATTGATTTGTCTGGGGTTTCTATTCGATTCGAGCCTTGGTCGCCTCAAACCGAAATCGGCTTTTTGCACGAAATGGATATCGGAATCATGCCTCTGGCAGATGACCAGGAATGGACAAAGTACAAAGCGGCAACCAAACTAGTTCAGTATCTTGCACTCGGAATTGCCGCTGTCGCTTCACCGGTTGGAGTGAACGCCGATATCTTGGCAGGCAATCGAGTTGGTTTGGCAGCGGCCAATGATGACGAATGGTTTGAGCATTTGCGGACACTGGTCGATGATGTGGGACTTCGACGTCGATTAGGGGAAGCTGGACGAGAGTTAGTTGAAGCTCGATATTGTATTGAAGCCAACCTTCCGATTTTGGAAAAAGTTTTATGCGGCACTACGAAATGAAAGATGGTTCAAGGCGATGAACGTGTGGCACCGCAGGCTGAGAAAGTTGATCCATCGCCCGTTTCTTGCGCTCGGATTTCGTTTAGTGCGGGCTCCGCGTTTTGAACGCATCCTGCGAGCGTGGGAATTGGAGCATGATGATTTTTATTTCATACAAGTTGGTGCGCACAATGGAGTCACGTCAGATCCCTTCCATCGTTTTCTGATTGAAGGTTGGTGGTGGAACGTGGTGTTGATCGAGCCACAAGCGAAGAACTGTCAAGTCTTGCGAGAGATCTATTCCGATCGCACGAACCTTCAGGTGCTAGAGATTGCGATAGGCGAAGGGAATGGTTCGTTGCGGTTGTATAAAATTCACGATGGTGCTCAAGGGATTCCTTATTGGGCGTCGCAGTTGGCTTCGACACGTCGGGACGTAATTGCCAGTCACCGCGACCGAATTGAGGATATCGAAAAATGGATTGTGGAGGTGAACGTTCCTTGCCGGACATTGGCGTCTGTGTATCACGAGGCGAAGTTTCCGCGATTGGATCTGCTGGCAATCGACGTGGAAGGATTTGATTTTGAGGTGGTGAAGCAGATCGATGGATTGCCGAGTCTTCCGAAGATGATTTACTTCGAGCATGGTCATTTAAGTCAGGCCGACCATCAAGCCGCATTGGCCTTTTTGAAAGAGCGGGGATACCGCTGCGAAGAACCTGAGCAGGGGAACACCTTTGCTTGGCGGTAATGGAAGTTAGGGATAGTTGCGAAAGTTCGTCGCAGAGGGTGGTTTATCTGCTTTACGGTGACCTTTCCGGCGTCGATAATGGGGGTGGGCAATTCAAGCCCCGCAATTCAAACCCCTTCGTGCAGCTTGTTCCCCTCCCATGTCCCTCCCTTTGAGCTCAAAGAACCCGATGAACAGAAGCTTCTGGAACTATTTCGGGCCTCCCAACGGTGCCGTTTTTTCTCGATTTTGCCGAGTATTCGCTGTTTCGCTCGTATTCGGAGCGGTGTTTGGTGGAATTTCCGCCCGATTTCTCGCCGAAACCTGCCTTAGGTCCCTTGGCTTTACCAGTCAGGAATCGGTCCGAGCAAGTTGGTTTGCCGAATCAAAATTACGGGCCGAAGAGCCGGGCCAGCTTCAATTCAATCGCGATATCCGGCCCATTCTTTCGGAAGCCTGTTTTGCCTGTCATGGCTTCGACGACAAAAAGCGGCCAGGTGACCTGCGGCTTGATACTCCCGAAGGTGCTACTGCCGATTTAGGTGGACACGCTGCAGTTAAGCCAGGTGATTTGGCTGCCAGCGAACTCTGGAAACGAATCACTTCGACCGATCCCGACTCCGTAATGCCGCCGCCAACGTCGAAGCATCAATTGACCGACGAACAAAAACAAAAGCTCAAAATCTGGATTGAACAAGGGGCCAATTATCAAAGGCACTGGGCCTTCGAGCCATTGAGCCAAGTACAACCACCTACCGGTACAGATTGGTCCGATCATCCTGTCGATCGCTTCCTGCTGAAAGATATGCAACAACGCGGATTGCAGCCATTGGCAGAAGCGGATCGGTTCACATTGATCCGACGCGTCGCATTCACACTTACCGGCTTACCTCCGACACCTGCGGAAGTTAAGGCCTTTGTCGAGGATCGTTCATCCCATGCTTATGAAGATATGGTCGAACGTTATTTGGCCTCAGAGCGTTACGGTGAAGAGATGGCCAAACATTGGTTGGATGTGGCTCGTTACGCAGACACTCATGGTTTGCATTTGGATAACGAACGCGCGATGTGGGCTTATCGCGATTGGGTGATCAAAGCCTTTAATGAGAATCAACCCTTTGATCAGTTTACGATTAATCAGCTCGCTGGCGATTTATTGCCCAACCCAACTCAAGATCAACTGGTGGCAACCGGCTTCAATCGTTGCAATGTGACCACATCCGAAGGTGGTGCGATCAACGAGGAGTTTCTTTTCCGCTATGCCGTCGATCGAGCGAGCACCACAATTCAAGCGTGGATGGGAATGACGGGTGGCTGTGCCGTTTGTCACAGCCATAAGTATGATCCGCTGTCGATGAAAGAGTTTTATTCGTTCTACGCGTTTTTCTACAGTGCGGCCGATCCAGCAATGGATGGTAACAGCAATACAACGCCACCGTTGCTCAAATTGACAAACCCACAGCGTGACTCAGAACTTGTGCGCTGGAAGCAGTTGGAAACGGATCGAGTTGCCGCATTGCAACGCTGGATCGATGCTGGCTTGTATCAAGATCCTGCGACCATGTCTGAAAAACCGGCGGCCCGCGAAGTTCGCGATTTGTGGCTGGATGATCGTTTTCCTGACGGAGCTGGTGTATCGTGCTCTTCACGCAATCCTTCGATGTGGATCAGTGCCGATGAAGGGCTTAAACCAGCATCGGGCTTGCGGGCTCTCAAGCAAGTGAGTGCGGTCAACTATGAAGATCGAATCGACCAACCGAACCATCCATGGATTGTACCCGCCGATGGCAAGTTGCATCTCTTTTTGCGAGTTGATCCAAAATCGGTTCCCGAAGCGCTGATGCTGGAAGTAGCCACCACTTCAGGCGGCAAGAAACTGCTATGGGGTAACGTCGATCGATATGGCGGCGCTGATGAGAACAACCGTATTCGTTTAGGCGATGTACCCGCTTCGGGCGACTGGGTCGAAGTGGTCTTCGAAGTTTCGAAATGGGGACTGCCCGCAGGGACGCAAGTCAACAATCTCAAGTTGGCTCAATATGGCGGTGTTGCATACTGGGATAAGATCGAAATGGTGGGGACTGCTGAACCTGCCAGCGACTTGAGACATTCGTTGAATGCATGGTGGGACAGCCGCAAAGGCAAAGACACCCGCCATGTCGACGGCAACATCAACAAGGTATTGAAGGAAGGTCGTGAGGCGAATCCCACGCCAGAAAATCAAACGGCAATTCGCAATCATTTCTTGCATCATATTGCGCGGGGGGGGAACCCCGAACATGAAGCGTTATTGATGGATGTGCGCGAAGCGAAAGACCATATTGCTTGGCTGGAAGAAAACCGACCTGCTACGTTTGTGTTTGCCGATTTGGGTAGCCCACGCCAAGCATTTATGATGGAACGTGGGCAATATGATAAACCCGGCGAGCAAGTGGAGCCTAACACGCCAGCATTTTTGCCGCCGCTTAAAGGTGTTGATGGCCGACGAGCGACTCGTTTAGATTTGGCTCGTTGGTTGGTTTCGGACGAGCATCCATTGACACCACGTGTGACCGTCAACCGTTTCTGGCAACAAGTGTTCGGTACCGGTTTGGTAAAGACAAGCTATGACTTTGGCTCGCAAGGTGATGTTCCCAGTCATCCCGAGTTGTTGGATTGGTTGGCCCGCTGGTACCAAGCGAATGATTGGGACACCAAAGCGTTGATGCGTTTGCTGGTTAACAGCAGTGCTTTCAAACAGCAAGGAGTTGTTACTCCAGCTTTGCTGGCTGCTGATGCAGAGAATCGGTATCTGGCTCGCGGGCCTAGAATGCGATTGGATGCTGAGCAGATTCGAGACAACGTTCTTTTCGTAAGTGGTTTAATGGATTTCACGATGGGTGGGCCTGGCTTTAAGTCGTATCAACCACCTAATATTTGGGAGCCCGTTGGATACGCAGATAGCAACACTCGTTTCTATTTGCAGGACCATGGAAGCAACCTCTACCGTCGCAGTGTTTACGCATTCTTCAAGCGAACGGCTCCACCTCCGTTCATGTCAAATTTTGATGCACCTAACCGGGAACAATTTTGTACGGTTCGCGAACGCAGCAATACGCCGCTGCAAGCTTTGCAGTTAATGAATGATGTGCAGCACTTCGAGGCTGCTCGCGCGTTTGGTGAGCGAATGCTCAAAGAAGGTGGTTCAAGTGCCGAAGAGCGAATTCTGTTTGCGTATCGAGTTGCATTAGCTCGTGAGCCTCGCGACGCTGAGCAGAAGGTTTTGCTGTCGACATTGCAGAAGTTTGTGGAACGTTATCAGGCTGATCCGGCGGCTGCTGAAGCGGTGGTTGCCAACGGTGAATCGGAGGCCTCGCGCCAGTTCGATAAACGAGAGCTCGCCGCTTACACTATGTTGGGTAATCTGATTTTGAATTTAGACGAGACGATTTATCGCAATTGATTTGCATAAGATGCAATTGACGTTTCTCAAAACATAAAGCACCAAAACGACAACAAAAAGGCTCGAAAATGAGCGATACATCATCGATACAAATGGCTTTGAATCGTCGCCAGTTCTTTGCAGGTAGTGGCTTGCGACTAGGTGGAGTCGCGTTGGCTTCGATGTTGGGGACTTCCATGAATGGAAGCCTAATGGGGCAAGAAGCAGGCCCCACATCGATGTACCCACCATTACCAGGCTTCCCTCATTTTGCACCGAAAGCCAAGGCACTCATTTATTTGCACATGAATGGTGGTCCTTCACAGATCGATATGTGGGATCACAAGCCCGTATTGCAGGAGAACTTCGATAAAGACCTGCCTGATTCGATTCGACAAGGACAACGAATCACAACGATGACCAGCGGTCAGTCACGTTTGCCAGTGGCCCCATCGAAATTCAAATTTTCGCAAGCCGGACAATCGGGGATGTGGATCAGCGAATTGCTGCCACATACAGCCAAGGTTGTCGACGATATCGCTTTGATCAAGAGTGTCCACACCAACGCCATCAACCATGACCCCGCGTGCACGTTCGTGATGACAGGTAGCGAAGTACCGGGCAAAGCGAGTTTAGGCTCGTGGCTAGCTTACGGCTTGGGTAGCGTGAGCAATGATCTCCCCGCTTTTGTGGTGTTGACCCCGAGTTGGTCTTCCGGAGCAGCAGCACAAGCGTTGTTCACACGTATGTGGAGCAGCGGCTTCCTGCCAACGCGATTTAATGGTGTAGCGCTGCGTGGTTCTGGAGACCCAGTGCTGTATGTTCCTAATCCCAACGGTGTGTCTTCAGCCGATCGACGATTGATGCTTGACGCCTTGGCCGATTTGAATCGTCAGAGTTACGATTTGAAGGGTGATCCCGAAATTCAGACACGTATTGCGCAATATGAAATGGCGTTTCGAATGCAGACGAGTGTCCCCGAATTGATCGACTTGAAAGATGAGTCGCAAGAGACGCTTGATATGTATGGTCCCGAAGTGACCAAGCCAGGAACGTTTGCTGCCAGCGCCCTGTTGGCTCGCAGAATGGTCGAGCGAGGGACTCGTGTAGTGCAGATCTTGCATCGCGGTTGGGATCAGCATGGAAACTTGCCGACCGATATCAGCTCGCAATGTCGCGATACCGATCAACCCTGTGCAGGTTTATTAATGGATCTCAAGCGACGTGGCTTGCTGGATTCAACGCTGGTTGTGTGGGGTGGTGAATTTGGACGAACCGTGTACTCCCAGGGAACACTGACCAAAGATAACTATGGTCGCGATCATCATCCTCGCAATTTCTGCATGTGGTTGGCGGGTGGTGGCATAAAGGGTGGTGTGGTTTACGGCGAGACCGACGATTTCAGCTACAATGTGATTGCGAATCCCTGCCATATCAATGACGTCAACGCCACAGTGCTTCATTGTTTAGGCATCGACCATGAACGCTTCTCCTTCAAGTTCCAAGGGTTGGATCAACGCTTAACGGGTGTTGAGCCACAACGAGTGATCAAGGAAGTGTTGGCATAAAAAAAGCACAGCGGTCAGGCTGTGCTTCGTTCATTCACTAAAGTGCAACGTGAGGTTATTTGGCTTCGATTGGCAATGAAGCATCGGTCGAGTATTGTGCCCAGCCCTGGTAATAGTTGGCTGGACTAGGGTAGCCCAAAAGTTCGATTACAAATACACCCACGCTGCTTCGACCTCCAGACTGGCAATGCACAATCACTGGAGTATCGATTGCCAGTTTGGCTTCGTTTAGCTTTGCACGCAATTGTTCGTCGGGTAAGAACTTGCCATCGGCATCAAGGAACTCGACCCATTCGACATGGCAAGCACCCGGTACGTGTCCTTTGCGAACACCGAAACCTGCTTTGCCTGAAAATTCTCCTTCGCTCCGATTATCGATCAGGACGGCTTTCTGACTGTTGACACACATTTCAACGAGTTGATCAAGATCGGCGTAGCGACGTGTATCGAAGGCAACGGGATGTTCGATGGGCTTCACTGAAGTTGCCACGGTACTGGTTTTGCCACCCGCTTTGGTCCAGCTCGCATAGCCTCCATCCAGAATGGCGACATGTTTGACTCCAAGGTATTTAAGCAACCACCAGAGTCTAGCAACTTCGGGCATCATTTCGCCGTAAACAACGACACGAGTCTCAGGTGTGATGGCCAATTCGTCGAGCGGTTGTTGCCAAATTTTCTCGTCGGTTAAGCCGAACGGTTGCATGGATAGTTTTTTCCACAGAACCATATCAACCAACAACGCTCCATTGATGTGCCCTTTGTCATAAGCTGCACGGTCGCGGGTGTCGAGCACGCGGTATCGGCTACCATCGAAATCAGCGACCAACTTTTCTGCAGAGATGAGCAATTCGCCGCGCTTCGAGACAACTTCTGGTTCGCTAGCGAGAGCGTAGGAAACTCCCGTTATGAGCATGAGGCAGGAAAGGATCATTCGTAACATGTCAGTACCTTTAACACATGAGGTTGGCCAGAGAGGCGATGCAAATCGGATGTTCCCTATTATAGACAACGTCGCCGAACCGTCATATCCGCTGGTGTACGTACCTATGCCCGGTGCAACCGGCATATTCGACATTCAACTTCGGTTCTCTCCGATTACTCCCTGTGGGGTGAATTGTGCGGCAAGCGCAGGCAATTAGCCTGAAATAAACGCCAGTTTCATTGTCTTGCGAGCTCGAATTCTATGCCTTGGTTTTGGTTCATCTTGATGCTGATGACCTTGCTGTTGGGAAACTCCGCTGGGGCATCCCATGGTTTGGGAGTGTGGCTTCAGGGAATGACCAAAAGCGAGCCGAATCTGCTGGTGTTAATGGGCCCAATGCTTCTGGTTCTTTTGCTGACCAAAGTTTGGATGGTCTATATCGGGCGGTATGTGGATAACGAAGAGCTTTCCTTCGAGGCCGCAGCCAAAATGTGGGAGCAGGGGCTGAACTGGGCCACCGTCGTTGGGGCTACGGCAATCATCTCTCTGGAGCCGCTGGCGGGCATCACCTATCGCGTTCAACAAGCGCGGGAATACTCCGAATCACTGGCCACGCTAATGGCCCTCGTGCCTGTTCTGCTGTTCGCTTTAGTGATGGACAGTTTGGCCTATCAATGGGAGCAATATGTTTTCGAGAATACCGCGCAGAGTGATGGAGCCAAGTTGGAACAGCCGCACAGCTTTTTGTGGCGCCGCGCTCAATTCCAATGGCTTTTGCCAGTCGTGCCCATCATGATCAGTTGTCTGGGGGTGGACCTGCTGAAGCTGGTTGTTACCGAAAGTGTTTTAGAGCGATGGGCTATTTTCTTTGTGCCCGCACTATCGATTCTCGTGGCAGGTCTCGTTGGTTGGATCTTGTTGTCGGTCAGCACAGCATCTTTGCCCAAGGATCATCCCCACGCAGGTAAGTGGCGCGAGTTGTTTCGAGAAGTAGGGGCGCCGATTCGTGAGCTGCGAATCTTGCGAACTGGGAACCGAATGAATAACGCGATGCTCATCGGCTTTCTGCCGCGTTGGCGTTACGTAATCCTTACCGACAAACTGTTGGCCACTCTTTCGATGCGTGAATTGGAGATGGTTTTGCTGCACGAAGCGGCCCACAGCAAATGTCGTCATGGGCTCAAGCGGTTCTTGGTAGTTATCAGTGGCCTCGCTCTATTGGCACTCGCTTTTCGCGTCTGGGGATTTATTCTTGGAGTGGTAAGTACATGGAATGCGGCTGATAACGCGAATATGTGGATATGGCAAATCGTTTTTTGGGGGGGCGTGGGTTGCATGTTGGGGTTGTGTATCGGGGTGGTACGAGCCGTTAAATGGATTTGGCACAGCACCGAACTAGAAGCCGATCGAGTGGCATGTGAGCTTTCGGTCCGTGTTCGACAAATCGAGTACTTTGTCCCTCAGCCCACAGATGTCACCGCTTGGAATGTTCGCCGACAGCATTGGAAGTCGGCAATGGAATTGAGTGCGGCACTCTACAATTTAGTGGGCGACGAAAAACGTGCGGCGCGCGACACTTGGACACATCCCAGTGTGAAATCTCGCGTGCAAAAATTGGCTGATCTCTTTGCTTTTGCTGACGGCTAAGCCCCTGCCAGGCACCGATTTCGAGCGATCGTTTAACCCGTAACCGTAGCGCTAGCGGAGGTTAGGCGTCGTTGGATTCAGCAGTTCCCTCCTGACTACGCTCTCAAAAAATTCGCGGATAACTAAATCCAAGCCCCTGCCAGGCACCGATTTCGAGCGATCGTTTAACCCGTAGCCGTAGCGTTAGCGGAGGTTAGGCGTCGTTGGATTAAGACGCTGCCCCAGACTAAGCTCCCAAAAATTCGTGGATAACAAAATCCAAGCCCCGGCCAGGCACCGATTTCGCGCGATCGTTTAACCCGTAACCGTAGCGCTAGCGGAGGTTAGGCTTTGTTGGATTAAGACGCTGCCCCTGGACTACGCTCTCAAAAAAGACGCGGAAAACAAAATCCAAGCCCCTGCCAAGCACCGATTTCGCGCGATCGTTTAACCCGTAACCGCAGCGCTAGCGGAGGTTAGGCTTTGTTGGATTAAGACGCTGCCCCTGGACTACGCTCTCAAAAAATTCGCGGATAACTAAATCCAAGCCCCAGCCAGGCACGGATTTCGAGCGACTTCTGATACCATTGGGCAAAAAAGAATCGCTTTCTTTACGTCCATCGCAATTTTGGCATATTCGTTGCAGGTGAATCTTTTACGGAGCTTTCGTGGAGCTTCGGGGGAATTTTGTTGGAGCGATTGATTCTGGACTAACTTCGTAACCGACATTGGCATAGTTGACCGCGCCCTCCTTCCCCTTCCCTCCTTCCATCCCTTGCACTTCTTGTAAGGCACCAACAGGACATAGCAGCGATGAAAGCAACTGAACCCAACACACTATTGACGCGAATTGACCAAGCATTTGCGGTTTCCCCCCATTTGTGCGGGCGGCAATTGGTCATCGAAACTGAAGCGGACACCGTTGTCGTTCGCGGGACTGTCGAAACCTACTACCAGAAACAAATGGCGCAAGAAATCATGCGTCGTGTGGAAGGTGTTCAGAAAATCGACAATCAGCTTGAAGTTTCCTGGGGCTAATCCGGACTTCTTTGTCCGCGACTTCCTTGATCCTCCCCTGCTCTGCCAATGGGTGGGCTGTCCAATTGCCGGGCTTGAGGTCTAATCTCAACGTACCCACTGCGACTCCCAGAGGAGCGTAGTGATTGGGTTTCGTTTAGGTTTTGTGATCAAGGAACGCGACAATGGCACGAACAGGTGTGATTACTTTCAAAGGGTCGCCGATGACCCTGTTGGGCGAAGAAGTTAAAGTTGGCCAAGCGGCTCCAGCTTTCACTTTGCACTATTTCGAAGGTGGTCTGAAGACCATCAGCAATGCAGATCTCAAAGGTAAGCCAACCTTGCTCAATATCGTCCCATCGTTGGATACCGGTGTGTGCGCGATTCAGACCAAGAAATTCAATACCGAATTGGCTTCTTTAGGGGACAAAGTCAACGCGGTAACGGTCAGCCGTGATACTCCGTTTGCCCAGAACCGCTTCTGCGGTGCTGAAGGCATTAAGTCATTGAAAAACGGCAGCGACTACCAAGCCGGCTCTTTCGGTTTGGCTTGGGGGGTGATGATTGATGAGCTAAAACTATTGGCTCGTGCAGTATATGTATTAGATGCTAATGGCACGGTCGTATATGGCGAAATCGTACCCGAAGTTGCTTCGGAACCAAGCTATGAGAAGGCCTTAGAGGTTTTGAAAAAACTGGCAGGCTGATCGATAAATTTTGTTGACTTTGCGTATTACACCTACTGATAATCCTCCCTTGAGCAGGCTCTTATCTACTTGGTCTGCACGTGGCCTACGGATCGCATTTCCTACCTTTCGCTTGTCTACAACGACTTGTCTACAAACTGATAGGTATCTGGGATTAGCAATCCAAAAGTCCGGCACTTGAGATGGAGCCTCTCATGAGGTAATTCCAGTTTGTGTTTCGTGAAGGGTTTGTGCTGTGACGAATATTTATGTAGGGAATTTATCGTATCGCGCAACAGAAGATCAACTTCGGGAAGCCTTTGGTCAGTATGGTCAAGTTTCTCAGGTGAGCATTATTATGGATCGCGAGACAGGTCGTTCCCGCGGATTCGCCTTCGTTGAAATGCCCAACAATGAAGAGGCTCAGTCAGCGATTGAGAATCTGAATCAGCAAGAAGTTGCTGGACGACGAGTGACAGTCAATGAAGCTCGTCCTCGCGAAGAGCGTTCCGGCGGAGGTGGAGGTGGAGGTGGACGCGGCGGCTACCGAGGTGGCGGCGGCGGGCATTCCGGCGGCGGACGTCGCGATCAATACTAAGCCAAACGTAGTACGGGTCTCCTGACCTTGTCTTTACCCACATGTCGCTGTTATTTGGCGTTACGACCTAGGTTAATTCCGTCAATTAGTTGCATTAGAAATTCCATTCCGCGCCAGATGGTAATCCACCCTGGTTCGCCATCCCCTTTGCGTGCCAGAAATCCTCCAACCTTGGCGATTTCTCGAAGGAATTGGTAAACGGTCATGTTGTCAAAATTTATGCGAGGTCGGGCCAACTGCATGGCTTCGATCCAATGGGATGGAATGTGCGTCTTTGCTTTCGCCTCGGGTTGATTTCGACCGATCAGCTTCAGCTGCAGGATTCGCGTTCCGATGACAC
>JAFLCP010000117.1 GCA_017303505.1 Planctomycetota bacterium
TTGATCGTTAACTGGCCAAAACGGATAAACTTCCCAATGGCTCAAGCCATTTCCTCCCGATACCACCATGTCGCATGGAAGATGAATGAGTTGGACGCCGATCGCAACCAACAAGAGCATTGCCCAAGGAATCGGCGCGGAACATGAATCTGTGGAAATGTTTGCTGAGCCCGAGGCCGAGTTCAACTGGGGGAGCCAGCGGCCGATCGTTTGGCCAAACCATTGAATCCAACGGAAATGATGTTGGGTCCAAGCCAGCATGAAAGATGAAATGACAATTGCAAAAATATTATGCCCCACCACACGATGCCAGCCCTCGAACCGTTGCATATCAAAGAGCATTGGCAGGCCATCCAAGTCGGGGACGTTCGAGCCTATGGCAGCGAAGACAACAATCGGCCATTTCCAACGCAAGTGCAAACCAAGCGCGAACGCTGTGTGAATTCCTACCAGCGAATGCTCGGGTGATGTCATAGGGTTTGATCGTGATAAGCAAGAGCGAAAAGCGTGAACAACTGCGATCAATTGGAGCGTAGTAGCAGGTATCGGCGTTGAATTGTGAGGAGTTTGGACTTAGCGAAAGGTCTGAGCACCTGGTACTGTGCGCAAAGCAATCTTGTCTTTCTTGCGGACCAAACACCGGCCTCGGATCATCGTTGCCACCATGCGGTCGACATGCCAAGCGGTGTCGCCCATTTTTTTCAATTCTCGGGCTACCTTCTTGATCAATTGCTCGCGAGTAATATTACCGCCCGTTTCCGATACATTCATCAGGATGGCGTCGAAATACGCTTGCTGTCGATCTTCCCGCATTGCGGCTTTTGTCCAGCACATGGCATCGTAATCCGAAAGGAGACGAACTTAATGAGGTGAACTTTGTGCAAATGACGTTAACGAAGATCTAGTTTAGGAGGGAAGTGATGCCACATGCAACCATGAAATGTGTTAGCGCGAGTGACTCAACAAAAAAGGCCTCGCACTTTTTAAGTACGAGGCCTTTATCATGATTGGCACGTTTCTGAGTCTTCGCCCTGAAGCGAATTACTTGGAAGCCAAGCGATCTTTGGAGTTCATTCCGATCGACAATTCAATGTTGTCACCAGCAATCAAGCGGATCTTTTCTCGCTTGGTTACCAATTCTTCGCCTTCTCGGTATTTCACAACGATTTCATAGTCGTCCCATACTTGACCAGGCTTCAATTGCATGGTCTTGAACGTTCGGGTTTCCCCTTCAGCCTTCGTGGTGTTGCCGGCCAAAGTGATTTCTGCGTTTGCAGGAACAGTCAACGTAAGAGCGGTTTCCACAGGTTTGTCTGGGCTAAGCAGAGCAAAAGCAACTTCTTCACGCGAACCTGCGGTAAGAACCAAGGTGCGGGATTCTGTTACAGTTTCGCCATCTCGTTCCATTTCAGCGCGAACTTCAAACTTGTAGGAACGACCACCATCCAAGCCACGGCTCACATACTGACGAAGTGGACCAGTGCTGGTGGTTGGCTTGCCGTTTACGAACACGCGAGCTGCATCGGGAACCGCAATGGTCAGATGAGCTTCGTTGCCGATGGCATTGCCAGTTGCGGAGAAAGCGGAGTTAGCATAGTGATTGGTTGTCGAAGCAGCGCTAGCCGAGTGATAGCCACCCGAGCTACCGCCCGAACTGCCGTAGCTGGTTACATACGAACCGGAGCTGCCACCGGAACTTCCACCCGAACTGCCATAGGTATAACCAGCGTACGAGTGACCCGAAGATCCGCCGCTGCTGCCGTAGCTACCATACGATGCACGATGATTGTGATGGAATAGATTGTGAAGTCCGCGAGCGATACCGGACAAGATCGGATGACGATGTCCGCCGCCGCTTGAGCCATAGGTTACATAGCTGCCACCGGACGAGCCGTAGCCACCCGATGATCCGTAGCTACCACCCGAACTGCCGCCGGATGATCCATAGCTGCCATAGGAAACGCGATACGGAACGCTGTAGCCACCGGAGCTTCCGCCGCTGCTGCCACCGCTCGAACCGTAGCTACCATAAGAGCCCCAACCTGCTTCGGTTGCAGGAGCGGCATACACGACGACAGCCAGCATAAATGCTGCCAGACGCTGTACTCGCAAATCAAACTTCATCTCATTGTTTCCTTGTAAGTTCCAACTCGTTGTAACGAATGCTCGTTTCCAAATTTAGGCCTACATCCTGGCCCTTATCCTGAACCACATTACGCGTCAAAGTTTATGTAAACTGCGCAGCTTTGTGTCTCTACAGGATACCCCTATGGGCCTTGTGTTCAAGAAGCCTGCAAAGAATTTAGGGGTTAGGGGGAATGGGCACTCTTATAAGTGTAGGACAAAATCCGCGAGAATCGATGTGCGAAAATGGCTATTTTGCGACACTTTCGAGGGTTACGTTATCGAAACAAGCGGTGCCGGTGGCGCCGAATAAGCCGATTGAAACGATTGCCTCGCGTGTGCTCAATGGCACACGGAAGGTTTCGTGAACATTTTGCCACTTTTTGGTGCCGCGGAATGGCCCAAGCCAGTGGATTCCGACTCGTTTTCGATCTTCATCAAAAAATTGAATACTGATTGCGGGCAACTCATCGCTGGATACGCCTTGCTTTACGTTTTCCACTTTTATTGTGCCGCTGAGCTTAATGTGGGTCACGGCACGGCCGTCGATGCCGAGGCCCTGGAGCAAGCTGGTTGGTTGACCTGAAACATCGTTATCGAAACGGACGTAACATTTGCCGGTTGGGGCTGTTCCATCGTTTTCCCACGTGAGACCGCGTTGGTAATACCAGCCAACGACGTGTCCATTTTCTGGAAGAGGCATCTCAAAATCGCCGTTGATCAAACTAGGATTTGCCGGATCCGCTTGTTTTTGGCGGTTCGCTTCAGCTTGGCCTGTCATGGGGACAAACAGGGTTGGCAACAGTGCTTCTTGTTCGAGTTCCTTCCCTTTTTTACGCATCAGATAGAGCGTTTGTTGATAACGTTCTCCCACTGGAATCACCATTAAGCCACCTTCGGCGAGTTGATCGACCAAAGGTTGCGGGACATCTTCTGGACTGCATGTCACAATGATCTTGTCGAAGGGAGCGTGTTCGGGCCAACCCAAAAATCCATCCCCAACTTTCACCGTAACGTTCTTGTATTTGGCCATGCCCCCCAAGAGTTTCTTCGCAGATAACCCAAGGCTTTCAACGATTTCGATTGTGTAAACTTCTTTGACCAGTGGACTCAAAACGGCGGCTTGATAGCCGCTGCCTGTTCCGATTTCGAGGACTTTATCGGTTGGTTGTGGATCTAACGCCTGTGTCATCATGGCCACAATGAGCGGACTGCTTATCGTCTGGGCATCACCGATGGGTAGCGCCATATCAAAGTACGCGCGATCTCGGAGTCGCTCTGGAACAAACAGATGACGTTCGGTTTGTTTCATGGCATCGATGACACGCGGATTGCTCACACCGCTGGGAATGAGCACCTCTTGGACAAGTCGCGTTCGTTTTTGTTCTTGGAGATCCGTTCCTTGACCAAACAATGACGAGTCGGAGAGATCGGTGATGATGAAGGTCATGGTGGCGAAGATTGCGGATAAACGAAGCAGAGGCATGGCAATTACCAATTCAACAGGAACGGTTCTGTTTTCGAAACGCCATAAAAATAGGCCATTGGATGGAAGTACCGGTTGGCAGGTGGCCCACTTCATCGTTTCGTCGATAGAGCCAATTCGAAAGCCAACCCGCTTGGTTCTAGTGTATCACACTCCCACCTCATTGTTCCAATTTCACTGAAAGCTATCCGTGACAAATCCGTTAGATATTTCCCAATCTGTCTCCATCGTTACAACGAGAATGACTGGTCAAAATGGATCAAATGGCACTACCGGACCCGCATCAGAAAACTACAGCTGGGACCGATTGTTTCGGCTTTTATTGAACTGCATGGCGTGTCGAAAGAGAGTGGTGTAACGGTTATTCTTGAGCAAGGAGAGTTGGCGATGCTGACACAACAGGTGCAGACCTCAACCCAGGTTAGCGGTGCAATGATGTTTTCTAGGAAACAACTTTCCTTAGCTCTATTGGCACTTGCGGGTAGTTGCGGTTTGGTGGGTGAAGCAAAGGCCCAGCAGCCTGCCCATCGTCACGAGCAGCGGGCCGACCTTTGGAGTTGGCCGCTCTACAATGCTTGGGTGCCCTATCGCAAAGAAATGAATCGCCCAAGATTTGTGGGGGGATACATCGCTTCCAAGATTGAGCCCACCAGCCAAGAAGCGATGTCATGGCGCGAACATCACGCTGAAGGAGCTTATCGCGACCATCGAGCAGGTTACGTCAAGACGTACTACTATCCTAAGCCATGGGAAGTGTTGCCTATCGATCCTCGCCCTGCAACTCCGCCGGCTGCCGACAAGGTGCCGGCCAAGAGCGACCAGCCCGAAGCTGCTAGCCGCTATTAGAAATCTTCTACACACCAGTAGCCGCTGTTATGCCTAGCTCAATCGACTTAACCAATAACTGAAGTTCCTCTTCGGTAATGGTCAGTGGCGGCATAAGAATGAGCACATTGCCAAGCGGACGAAGCCAAACCCCTTCATCGATCGCTCTTCGACAGGCGATAACACCTCGACGTTGTTCCCACGGGTAGCCGATCTTATTTCGTTTGTCGGCTACCATTTCGACGGCTGCGATCAAGCCACGTTGTCGAACATCGCCGACATGAGGATGGTTCCGCAACGGTTCAAGAAGTTGTTTCAATAAGGCGGCTTTTGAAGGCACGCTTTCGAGAATATGGGTGGTTTCAAAAAGTTCTAAGTTGGCTAGTGCTGCGGCAGCCGCCAAGGGATTGCCGCCAAACGTGTGGCCGTGAAAAAACGACCGCGATTGTTCATAAGGCCCGAGGAAGGCTTGCCAAATTTTGTTCGACGTTAGTGTGGCTGAGATCGGTAGATAGCCTCCCGATAGTCCTTTTCCGGCGCACAATAAATCGGGTTGAACGTCTTCTTGTTGGCAGGCCCATAATGTGCCCGTGCGTCCGAAGCCCGTTGCAATTTCATCTACGATCAGCAGCGTGCCGAATCGATCTGCGAGTTCTCGCAAGCCTCGCAAGAATCCACGCGGATGCATCACCATGCCTGCAGCACCTTGGATCAATGGCTCAGCGATTATTGCTGCGATTCGATCAGTATGTTCTTCGAGCAACATCTCATATTGGGCCAGGTAATGACTTGCTAAGGCCGCTTCGTACGAGGCGTCGGAGTTGGTGCCAGCGGTCGCTTGTCTCGCTTCAAAGGCTGGAGGCACACGATAACTGTCTGGGCATGGACCACGTACGACGTCAAATAGCAATGGATCAAACATCGCATGAAATCGACTGACACCACCAACGCTTACACTTCCTAATGTGTCACCATGATAGGCTTGGCCCAAAGCTAAAAAGAGAGAGCGTTGTGGTTGAGGTTGATCGCATTGCCGCCAATATTGGAAGGCAAGTTTCAAGGCCACTTCAACGGCGCTGGCACCATCGCTGCTGAAGAAAACATGCAGCAAGGAACTTGGACTGTGTTGCAATAAGCGATGTGCTAAGGTTGCGGTCGTCGAATTTCCCATGCCGAGCGAAGTAACATGGGCGATACGATGCAATTGTTCTTCGATGGCCCGATTGATGTGGGGATGGTTATGTCCGTGGATGTTGCACCACAAACTACTAACACCATCGAGAAAACGACGGCCTTGGTCGTCAATAAGCCAGTTCCCTTCACCTCGTTCAATGAGCCAAGGTTCGTACTCGGCCATTTGAGTGAAGGAATGCCAAACATGCGTACGATCCCACGTACGAATGTCCGAGAGAGAAAAAGGTTGTGTCATGCAGTTGAATGGTCAGCAAGTCGAACTGAAGTGAGATAAGGAATTACCAACTCACTTCCACGGGGGCAGAGACGCGAACGCCAAGCATCATGGCGGCACTGTCGGATACCAAGTGCAATCGCAATGCACCATCGTTACCCAAAATGGCAATCAGTGTCATCGCTGGCTGAGCGTGATCGTCGCCGAAAATTCCAATGGTTTCATGTTCATCTACCACAACGCGAACAGCATCGGTCTTTCGCGCTTCGCCATCAGGCAGACCTGACAGTTGTGAAGCAGTGATGTCCGTCACCAAATCGCCGGTCGGAGTGATGGAAATTACTTTACCTTGAACCCTGCCGGTCATGATGCCCAACTCCTGGCCGCGGGGGGACTTGTTCTTTTGGTTGTCATTAAATTTATGGTTGTCATTAATTCGAGTGGCAAGCTGTACCTGCCCCAGTATCTACTCGAAGCACGATTTTAGGGGGGATAACACGTAAATGCTACCTAACCTGCCGAATTCCCGCCATTTTCATCAATAGAAAACATGATTTCTGCCATCCTCTGAACGTGGGGGGGCGAGCGGCGAAAAAACGAATGGTGCGGTTACCGATAGAACGGCAAATCGTTACGATGATGAACATGCTTGGCCGCAGGCCGTTCGCTCAGCCAATAACCGTTTCTGAGCCGTTCTTTCTGAGCAATTTTATCTGAGCAGTTCTCTCTGGAGCAGATCCATGGCACGCTTGTTTATCGAAAAAGAAAATCGCACGCTCACCGATGTTGCTGAAATTCGGGCCTATTTGCAGCCGCATGGTATTTGGTACGAACGTTGGGAAACCACGGGCCGATTATCGGATACGCCAACCGACGCCGAAATTTTGGCCGAATTTGCCCCTGAAGTTGAAAAGCTCAAGCAACAAGGCGCGTTTGTGACCGCCGATGTGATCAATGTAAAGCCTGATACTCCCAACCTCGACGCGATGTTGAATAAGTTCAACAAAGAGCACACGCATAGCGAAGATGAAGTCCGTTTCACGGTATCTGGCCGAGGCGTTTTTCACATTCATCCTGAGCAAGGTCCCGTATTCGCAGTGGAAGTTGAAAGCGGTGATTTGATCAACGTACCACGCGGAACCAAGCATTGGTTTAATCTCTGCGATGATCGTCACATCCGTTGCATTCGCTTGTTCCAAGATCCTACAGGTTGGACTCCTGAATACATCAATTCGGGCGTGCATGGCGAGTATCAACCGCTCTGCTTCGGTCCGAAGTATGTTGCCAATCAAGGCGTGCAGCCGGTGATCAAACTATGATTCTGTTTGCCGGCAAAGTGATACTACTGGACATCGAAGGAACCACTGCCAGCGTTGACTTCGTTCATGATGTGATGTTTCCGTTTGTGACTCGCAACTTGTCGAGCTTTCTCGATTCGACGTGGGGACAAGCGGAAACCATGGCGGCCTGTGAACGCATTGCCAAAGATGCCGGCTTCGAGAGTTTAGAAGCGTGGCAGAAGGTGACCGGCAAAGGTCCGCGCGAGTTAGTCGAAGTTCAGATTGCCGAATTAATGCGCGGCGATGTTAAAGCGACAGGCCTCAAAGCCATGCAAGGTCTGGTCTGGCAAGCGGGATTTGATAGTGGCGAATTGATCGCCCCGATTTATGAAGATGTGTTGCCTCAATTGGAGCTGTGGCGTCAAGCTGGTATCGACATTCGCATTTACTCTTCCGGAAGCATCGCGGCTCAGAAGTTGTTCTTTGGTCACACCCAACATGGCAACGTTCTGGCTTGTTTTTCAGGCCATTACGACACTACGATCGGTGGCAAAAAAGATTCAGAGAGTTACCAAAAAATCGCTGCGGATATCGGCGTAAAACCTGCTGACATTTTATTTGTCAGCGATTTGGAAGGGGAATTGGAAGCTGCTCGAGCGGCAGGTGTCCAAGTGGCTGCTGCGATCCGCCCCGGAAATAAGCCACTTTCCGAAACAGCCGATTTTCCACGAATTTCGTCTTTCGCTGAGATTCGTATCGCTTGACCTTCGTAAGTCGCCCCGTATTATTCCACAGCTTGGAGCAATATTGGGGCGACCTTAACCCCAAGATTTCACGGACGGGGCGTTGGTAAAGTTTAGTGTGGCGTTTGGTAAGATTTAACGCCAAGCTTTTGTTTACCCACGCATTGCCTTGGTTTGGAACTCTTGGGGCGACATGGATGAAGGACTTTAGCGACCAGATACGTTTGTCTTAAGCGAATTCTGTCTTGAGCAAATGGGACTGGGGGGCTCGCTAAAGGGAGCAGGGATTTCAATCTGAACTGCAGCGTATCTGCTGCCGCAACTTTCGCTACGGCGAAGTTGTGATTTAGAAATTCCTGTTGAGGTCGTTATGTCTGCAATCATCTCATGGATGCTGGCTCAAGGTTATTATCTACGCGATACTGCTCGCGCTGCATCTTCAGCATCGGCTTGTCATTTTGCTTCAGCAAGATCTCTCTTAATATGTCTCGCATTCGCTCAGGCCCTCGGCTTGGGGGCCGCCAATGTCTCTGTAGGACAAGAGCCCGTTCGTTTCGATGCGCCTCTCCTTGTTTCGGCAGATCCATTGCCTTGGGAACACAGCGGGTATCAACCCTCGATCGTAGGAACTCGACTTGTGTCGATTCGTATTCGCATGTCGGCTCAGATTCCCGTCCGCACACAGGAGCGAATTGACGAACTCATGTTTCAGGTTCGCTCCGGCTCCGGTCAAATGAAGGTTGTCGATCATTGGCCACGCACCCAAACCGTTAGCAACGTGCAAGGAGCAATCGATGTATCGAGCACAAATTATCAGCAGCAACATTTTTCTTTGCGAGCGATCGGAGGAAGCCCAGGTGTTGGGACTGCCCAAGGGACTTTCCAACGCGATGCGGTTGAATCACTCGAGCGAAGTTATGCTGAGAAGCCCAAGTTGGCAACGCACCTATCGAGTGGCACTTTAGATCGAGCCAGTGGGGTCTTTTGGCAACTGCGTCCCAGTCCCGAGCAATCGATCGAAGGGGATCGAGATTATTGGTTACTCTGCGAAGTCGCTCGAAATTGGAAAGGTGATCTTTTGGAAGTGTCCGCCAATGCGGCGGCCAATCCTGGCGCATCGAGCAAGGGCTCGCGTCCCTTGGGAAGCCGCCGCTTTATGGTGGCCATTTATCTCGCTGACGACGTTGACGCCTACCAAAAAGCGGAGCGGTTTGTGGAGTATGAACGACGATTGCGTCAGTCGGCCGTTCGGTACCAAGATCAAATCAGTAAACGCCAAACGCCAACACCGCTACACCGCTTAGCACAAAGTTTAGACCTTTCGGAACCCACGATTCCCAAGCAATGGTTGGATTACGTCTTGTTCGAACCCAATTTGAACTACATCGACGATAAAACTGCCGAGTTGCCGGTCGATGTGCGAGTTGCCATTCTGGATTACATCGACAACAAGCAGGCCTTATTGCAATTGGCCACCATTCGTTAAGGGTTGGCAGTGGAATGTTGGGACGGTGACTTGCTATGGGGAGGGAAAGCGGAGGTTCGATTAAGGAAGGTTAGTTCTTACTGAACCCTAATGGGACATGGATGTCCTTGCCAAGTGGGTTCTTCGCGAATTGCCGATAGCACTCAGGGCACAAGTCAAACGAACGTTTTTGATAGAAATCGCTTTCTCCAAACTCTTCGCATTCTTCCATGCGACCCAGCATCTGATCCAGATCGGTCAGGTGATCATGATCATCTTCGAGTGTGGCTTCGGAAGTGATATCGAGTTGAGCCTCGATTTCCAGTTTGACAATGAAGCGAAGTTCTTCACAGGGAAGTATGTCCCGTTTACATCGGTCACAGCTATAGCGAATCATCGTATGAGCCTCAAGAATAAAAGATAAAAGGCCACATCTAAGTTTCATCGTACTACCAACCAAGAGCGCGAAGCAAGGGTTTGAAGCGACCTTGGTCCCAAAGTTGGGCAATTCACCGCAAGCGAATTTCCTCGCTGAGTTCCACCGATTTTGTCTCAATTTGAGCTTGTTCGGTTCGTTCTTTGTTAGCCAACTTCGACTGAAGAGATTCAGACTTTAACAAAGAAATGGTGGTTTCTGGCAATTGCATCCTCTAAAATAGAAGTCTGTATTGAACCGCAATGCAACCAAGACGCTCTCAACTACGGCGGCAATACAACAAACTTTGGGAGTAGGCAGCGGATAGGATTCGATGTCGAGATGAGGTAGCAAAGATGGTCGACACTCAAGCACTTGAGTGCAGCGTGTTAGTGCTCAACCGATTCTATATGGCGATTCGCGTGATCAACGTGCGTCGAGCTTTGACTTTGCTTTATCGCAGTGGAGCTGAAGTCATTGCGATCGAAGATGATCAATACGTGAACTATGATTTCGATTCATGGTGCGAGGTCAGTCAGTTGCATGGCTTAGACAAGCAACCTGACGAAGATTATCTTCGCACGCCCAATTTCGAGATTCAAGTTCCACGTATCATTCGGTTGACGCGATATGAAAAGGTGCCCAAGACCGTCGTGAGGTTCAATCGTCGAAATTTGTTCGCTCGCGATCAGCATCGTTGCCAATATTGCGGACAACATCGACCGGTGAGCCTATTGAGTTTGGACCACGTGATCCCTCGATCGCTAGGTGGAAAGACGAACTGGGAGAATATCGTTTGTTGCTGTGTTTCTTGCAATTCACGCAAGGGTGGGCGAACGCCGACTCAAGCAGGTATGAAGCTGTTGTCCAAGCCGGTTAAGCCGCAATCGAACCCCGCCTTGGCCACGCCGCTAAAGGACCCGCGTTACGCGAGCTGGAAATCGTTCCTGCCGCAAGCCGTTGCTGTTCCGTACGATAACGGTTGATGGAACAGAGATAGTCTCAGTGGTACAAAATAAAAGACGGCTGGCGAAAACCAGCCGTCTTTTTTTATTCGAACGCTTTTGTTTGGACGCTTTTATTAGGTAGTGCTAAGGAATAAAAGCTCGCTCAGTTGTTACCATTGCGACACATTAGTCGTTAGCCAAAGGCTTTTTCTTTTCGGTGATGACTTGGCTTTGTGGAGCCATCTTAGCGTTTAGTTCAACGAAGCTCTTCCATTCGCCTGGAACGTTATCTTCGTGGAAGATCGCTTCGACTGGGCATTCAGGAACACATGCTTCGCAGTCAATGCACTCTTCAGGGTGAATGTATAGCATCTGATCGCCTTCGTAGAAGCACTCTACGGGGCAAACCACAACACAATCGGTATAACGGCAACCAACACAGGGTTGAGTTACAACGTGGGCCATGTCTCAAAACCTTTTCTACGGTATGACTATTGGGGACTTGTCCATTCAACTTCAGCAAATCGAACTATTTTTGCAGTTCGACAATGTTGGCATCGTAGGAAGGATGGGGGGAGCTGTCAAGCAATCATAGGCTGCTTGGGGCGACTCCCTTCTCAGGTTCCTGTTTGTTCTTTGTCGTCGTTTTCTTGGCGGAACTTGCTTTTTTGGGGGAAGTTGTTGACCCCATTGTCTCAGAGGAGGCATCTTGTGGGAGGGTTGGGCTTGGCGGGGTTTTGGGGCTGGCCTTGGTAGTGACCGAGCCACCCGAGGGCTTTGTGACCCCTTCTTTCCATAGGATTTCGCGGCGGGTCCGCAATAATTCTTCTGCAAAGGCGACTTCAGCCTTAACGGCCAGCAAGGCCTCTTCGCAGCGGGTTGCCAATTCGGCCAAAGAAACGGCCAGGAGGCCCTGAACGGCAGAGTGGGCCTTCGGGACGTAGCTGCGAGCTCGAGCCCACTCCAGAAGTTGTAGGGCATTTCCAATCGATTCTGGGACGTCCTCACATGCCTGAGCGGGATAACGCGGTCGAATAAAGCCGTTTCCCCGTCGAATTTCGGCTGTAATCGGGATTTTGGTGAGCTCTAGGCGTGCATTAAATGGGAGGTTGGAAACCAACGCGAAAAAAGCTCCCCAAGCTACGGACACAACCCCCGGATCCAGTGCCTCCCCGGCGGCTAACCAACCCGCTCGCACCACCGCAAACTGCAAATTTTTTTGTCTTTTTTGGGCTTTGGTCAGGCGACGTTTGGCATCCGCTAAGGCTCGGCGGTACTCGCGGGCTTGCAAATGCAGCCATGTGAGTTGCACAAAATCCTTTTCGTTTTTGATTTGCAGAGCCACAACTTCCTGCAGCTTGATCATGAAATCGCCTCGAGCCTTGAGGAGATCGACTTCGGCGTCTACCTGCGCCTGAAATGTGGCTAGGTTGAGTTTGCCTCGTTCGATGTGGAATTTTCGGTTGCTTTCGAGCAGATCAAGTGCGTCCGACATGGCAGTGCTCCGGAGGAAGGGTAAGTCGTGGAGGGGAATGGGCTTGTGACGGTTGGGAGGGAAAGATTCTCTTAACAATTGCTAGCTGAAGGAGTGGTTTCTATTGCCTGCTAAGGCATCACCCCCTACGATGCATGAGTCGTAGGGGCCTGTTTTGATAGTTCCCATTTCTCGCCAAAGTTCACGCCGGGAATCGTTGTCGTGACACTTTCTGACACCGACCGAATACTTTTAGAGCGTTGCTTGGACCGCGCCCCTATGGCGTGGGAGGACTTCGTAGATCGGTTTTTGCCCCTCGTACTGCAAGTGGTTCAGCACACTTCGTTTCACAGAGGTTTGCGGCTGGATGCGAGCCAGCAAGAAGATTTAGTGGCCGACGTTTTCGTCGCCTTGATCCACGATGATTTCCATGTATTACGGCGGTTTCGCAAAGAATGTAGTTTTGCTACATATCTCACTGTGATCGCTCGTCGCGTCGTCGCCCGACGTGTCGCTCGGTACATCCCCGAATCGACCGGCGGTGACGAATTGGCTCATCAAGTGACCACCGACGATGGTGTGGCCTTAGTCGAGAACCGTGATCAATTGGAACATCTTCTACAACGGCTAGACCCCAATGATGCACTGTTGTTGCGGTGCTTTCATATCCAAGGCTTGAGCTACGGCGAGATTCATCAACGGCTCGGCATTCCAGAGAATTCGATTGGGCCGTCCCTCCATCGGGCTCGTACTTCGTTGCGTCGACTTGTGGAAATGGGTTGAACCACCCATTTGACTCACTTCGGTTGACTAGGGCACAAATCAGCATTGATTCACTTTGGGGGTATCGCTACTATCCCGCCAAATCCGCCTGTAGGAAGCGGATCGTGCCGCCAGGATTGCGCGGCCAACGAACCAAGTTTACGCAATGGAATGCAAGCTCATGGTTACGCGATTTTTTAAGGTCGTTAACAATACTCCCGCCGACAATAGACTCGCACACGTCGACTCGATTCATGCAAAGGTCTGGCGGACATCATGGGTTTGTGCGCTCACCGTTAGCTGCAGCCTGTGGACGGGATGCCAATCGACACGGCTTGGGGCGCGTTCCGATTCGCTCGCGGCCTTGCAAAGCGAAGAAGCGGAAGCCGAAGCAGAGCGGGATAGCAAGAACAATAAGAGTGGCTTCACCTCATTCTTCTCGCGCTGGTGGCCCACAGATTCCAAAGACGATGCTTACGATTTGGGATTGCCTCGGGTGGAAGAAGACTATGTGTTATCGGATGCAGACCTCGACGCAAAGGGAAGCTTAAGCGACAAAAATACAAACAGCAAAACCAATTCCCCTAAGTCGCCGAACAGCCCAGCGGAAAAACGCAAAAGCCAATTCGCTAAAAAATCGCCCACCAACATATCTGATGATTCCGATGGCTTAGATGCTTCGCAGCGTGACCTGTATCGCCGCCAGATGGAAGCCATGCGTCGATTGGGCTTGAACGATGATGATCTAGGTGACATCCTCGCCGACGACTCTGCCGACAGCAGTTTCGATGGGATCGTTCAACTTCCTCCCGTCAATCAACCAAAACCAAGTCCCAATGCTCCAGCTAACCCCAATGCTCCAGAGAAACCTGGTTTCGCCATCGACGATCCGGGAACGCGACTGAAGATCAGCGACGATTCAACACCTCCGCCACCACCTGCTGCATTTCAGAATCCTCTCGTCAACGCACAACCCTCGCCCTCTAACCCAAACTTTTCATTCGCGCAAAATGGACCCAGCAATCCATCGGGTCCCCCAGCAAACGCATTTGACTCCAGCAACAAGATGCCCGGCTTAAAGCCCTTTGAGTTTCAACCTCCACAAGCCTATGGTTATCAGCTACCGACGAACCCTCCGCGACCAATGAACCCTATGCAAGGAGCAAGCGCCTCAGATAATGACCCGTCGGCCATTGTACCTGGAGCCTATTTCGAAAATGTTCCGCCTAGCGTAGCCACAACAAATTGGGAAAGCGATGTTCGCCAAGCTGTTATCAAATTGCAGGATCGTTTGACCAATGACAAAACGTTAACTGCGAAAGAACGAACCAATCTTGAGGCTCGCTTGCGTTTGATGCAGTTGGCAAGTAACGACACGGATGCAGCACTTAATCCAAATCAAGGTTGGAACAAAGATGCGGACCAATGGTTCCGCAGTACACTCTTTAGTATCTATGAAGCGACCGCCTTGACTGGTCCAGAATCACCGAATCAACGTTTCACCTTAGTGGCCAAACATCAACAAGAGGCTGCACAACATTTGTTGTCACTCAGCGATTTGGAAGTGAACAATGTAACCTTCTGCACGGAAGTGTTGAGCTATGGCCAAGTGACAAAGCGACCAGCCAATGCGTTAACGGCCAATGAAGAGATTATCTTGTATTGCGAGTTCAATAACTTCGCGGCTCTCAAAGTTCACGACGGATACGAAACCGAGTTTGAAGCTCGTTACGAAATCGTCGACTTGCAGAACAATCGCATCTATGAAGAGAAGTTGCCAACGGATCGCCAAACCAGTGCCAATCGTCGGCGCGATTATTTCATCGCTTACCAAATGTATCTACCTAAGGACATCTCGCCTGGCCATTATCGTTTGAAGCTCAACGTGAAGGACGTCAAAGCGGGCAAGTTCGGTCAGGGACTCGTCGAGTTTCAAATTGTCAAATAATTTGTAGCGACGGAGGGCGTTCAACGGTACGAGTGCAGCAACGCGTACCAACTCCATCCCCATCCCACGACAAACAGTACGGTTGCCAATCCGATAAGCGGGATACGAAACTGTCCCGCTTTAATGAATTGCGATTGAAAAATACAGAATCCAATCGCGATACCAAAACCATTGGCAATCGCATCTTCCCAACTCGTGCCGCGTTCAAAAAATTTCTGGCTCACTTCGAGTGTGCTTCCGACGCCAAGCCAGAACAACGCGACCTTCCAAGTTCCACTTCGAGCCTTCCAGTCGTCTCGCCAAGCCCGCCACATCAAACTGGACCATGTCAAAAAAGCGAATAGAGGAAGGTGGGCCAAATCGCAAAGTTCACGCAGGCGTTCGTTCTCAAATGGGACAGGCATCAATAGCAGAATGGTGGCTGTTATGATCAGGCCGCCAAGTCCGAGCCAAAAGACGGTTTGCGAGAATCTGCGCGACTTGTTCGCCTCAACTTCCGAAACTCCATCACTGGCCACAGTGCTCGTTGATCCAGAAACTTCAGCACGTGGTGGAGGAAAAGAGGCCAAAGGAGCACTATCCTGAGTTACAAAGCACAAAAAACAGCGAGAATCGATAAGAGGATACCGGGAACGTCGGATCTTAGTTAAATTGTAGATCGACCAGATGTGACAAGCAAACGATTACTTCGCAGGGAGTTAGCAGCAATGAACGTGAATCGCCGTCTCTTCGGGATTTTGTCCTCTCTGACCTCGGTTGCCGTTGCCCAATCGGCCAGAGGTGCCATGCCCATCGAAGGAACGGCTGGCCCGCTCTTTATTGCGACCTGGCCCTTCGGGTTGCCCGCATGTAAGCAATCTCTAGTGTCGCTCAAGGCGGGTGGATCGGTGCTGGATGCGGTCGAACAAGGAATTCGAGTCGCCGAAGCGGATACAGAAGTCGACTCTGTTGGTGTGGGTGGGATCCCTAACGCAAATGGCGTGGTTCAATTAGACGCTTGCATCATGGATGGAACCAATCAAAAAGCGGGCGCTGTAGCCGCTTTGGAAGACTATCCTCATCCGATTTCCGTAGCCCGCAAAGTCATGGAAAGGACCAAACATGTTTTTGTGGTGGGGCAAGGCGCCAAAGATTTCGCCGCTCAACAAGGTTTTGAAAAGCAAGATTTGCTTACTCCTCAGCAGCGTGAAAAGTGGAAGCAATGGCTCAAAGAAAATGGCAAAGAAGTTCCTAAGGGGTCACATGATACGATCTCGTTATTGGGAATCGATGCTGAACGACGAATTGCCGGAGGTTGTTCCACCTCAGGTCTTGCTTACAAACTACATGGTCGCGTGGGTGATAGTCCGCTGATCGGTGGTGGGCTTTATGTGGATGGCGAAGTCGGTGCGGCAGGTGCAACAGGCATTGGTGAGAACATCCTGCGTTATTGTGGCACCTTCCTCATTTGTGAGTTGATGCGACAGGGCAAAACTCCAACCGAAGCGTGTATTGGCGCGATTGAACGCATCGCTCGCGGTGATCGCAAAAAGCCTGCAGATCTAAGCGTGAACTTTGTCGCTCTCGATAAACAGGGGCGTTGGGGGGCTGCGGGTACGGACGAATCATTTGTTGCCGCAGTTGTCACAAACCAAGAAGCCAAAATTATCAAACCTGAGATTGTTCGTTAACTAGCATGTCATCCAAACCCCTACCGCAGCTGCCAAAATTGAATCATCCGGATGAAGCGATTGAACGTATCTGCGGTTTACTCCCTAGATTATCTGTCGAGAAAGTCGAACAACGTGACGCGCTCGGCCGTGTGTTAGCTGAGTCTATTCAAACCGACCGCCCATCGCCTCCGCTCGACGTCAGTGCGATGGATGGCTTCGCGTTTCGTTTGAACGAACTGAATTCGAAGTTGATGTTTGTTAGTGGAACATCTCAAGCAGGGCATCCTGCGCCCACGCTTGTCCCCGGCCAAGCGGTCCGGATCTTCACTGGGGCTCCTGTTCCCACAGGTGCTGATGTCGTCGTGAAACGCGAAGATACAGACGAGCAAGCGGATCGATTTGAATTGAAAGTCGAGGCCTCTAGCTTGCGTGTTGGCCAAAATATTCGCCGCTGTGGTGAGAATGCGGCCGTAGGTAGTGAAGTACTGGCTGTAGGGACTGAGATTGGCCCAGCGCAAATGGTGGCCATCGCCACTTTTGCTTCATCCCAAATCTGCGTCTATCGTCGTGCCCGTGTTGCCATTATCAACACAGGTGATGAGTTGATCGAAGGTGGCTCCCCTGCCCTGCCCCATCAAATACGCGATTCCAATGGACCGCTACTGGAATCGCTTGTGCGAAAACGAGCTTGGCTACAACTCACGTCGCGTTCACGCGTGGCTGATCGCTATGAAGCTTTACGGTCGCATATCGAACAGCTGTTAAAAGAGAATGACGCCTTGTTGCTCACAGGCGGTGTTTCGATGGGAGACACCGATCATGTCCCGAATGTCTTGCGCGACTTGGGGGCAGCCATCGTTTTTCACAAGCTTCCCATTCGCCCCGGCAAACCGATCTTGGGAGCTGTTGGGCCACAAGGCCAAGCCATACTCGGTTTGCCTGGCAATCCTGTGTCCGTCGCCGCTACGGCTTTACGTATCGCCTTCCCTGTGCTCAAGCATCTTTCAGGTTTTGGAAGCATTCTCCCTGCGATGCTCCCCGCAACACTCGTCGATCCCGATCAAAAGAGCATTCCGCTGCATTGGTATCGCCCTGTTCAATTCTGCCGCGATTCCACTTCGGGGACATTCCAGGTGCGACTAACACCCAATCTAGGGTCCGGCGATGTGGTCGCATTAAGTGCTAGCGATGCGTTTGTCGAAATTCCTCTGAACGAATCAACGCATCAAGGGCCATGGAACTGCTTTCGATTGGAGTGAGAGCTTCCGATTACTTCGCTTCAGCCTGCTTTGGTAACACCAAAATTCGAAAGTTCGTATGGCAATCACCATTGCAGGTCGAGTCAGCGATGTGCATGTTGATGAGGCCCGGCTTCGAATCTGCAGACGCTGTGACGGTTACCTCAAAAGCTTGAAGATTCTGTTCTTTCAGTGCCGCGAACTTTGGCAGATTAGAAAAATCTACCGCTTTGCTCCAGCCGGGAATGGTGACTTCAATCCCATCGCGACTGTAGCTAATGTCTAAGCCTGCCACCGACTTTCCCGCTACCGGTTTGCCATCGACTATTTCGGAAAGCGAAAAGCCACCACCGCGTGTTGACCCTACCGTGCAAAACGTCGTCATGGATAGGACTTGTGTTTCGCCTGGTTTAATCACCACCAATGGCAGAATCTCAGGAGGAGCTTCTAAGTGAGCATGCGTTTCGGCTGCCACCGCGCCCGCATTCCAAGTTGCAATCATGTTGCATCCCAAACCGAGTAATCCTAAACCACCACATAGAACAGCGATTGCACGGACTTTCATAGAGCTTAGTCTCCACTAGGATTGTGATGCTAGGACTTCGTATAAATCACGCAGGGGACTCGTTGAAACTATTCGACTTCACCACCAGGCAATTCAAATTTGATCCACCACGCAATTTCCGCAGCTTCGTGAGGTGAGGAAACCGTTGACAAAACTTCTTTCAGTTCTTTCCAACGCCCAGCTCGTGCTAGTAGTTTCCCCAGTTCCATTCGTTTCTGCGAAGGAGAACGCAATTTTCGAGCTTGCTCGATGGCGTGGTCCAGTGGATTGACGCTGGCAGTTGCCGCTAATGCAGTCGACTGAGCTCCTCGTTTGAAGCCTTTGTGTGTTTCTTTGGAGGCATGTTGTTCTGCGAGAGCGGCTAGCTCGCGAGCGGCCTCTTTACCTTCCAACTGTTCCACAATAGGAACAAATTCTGCGAGAACGGCCGTCGTTGTCCAACCTTGTATCACGCAACTCCAGTTGGCTGCACTTTCGGCGACTTGTTTGAAAAGTTTTGCTGCAAGTTTCTTTTCACCGATTTCAAGCAAGCATGTCAATGCCCGCGTTATGCTGTTGATCGGGAAATGAATATTTGGGTCCTTCATCGTGAGTAATTCGTTGATGTTCTTCTCCACTTCTTGCTGAGCAAATTTGGCAGCTTCTTTTTTCATGCCGATCATCGCATACACATCGTAACCGATTCGCTCATTGCGTTCATTTGGTGGGATCTGTTCGATCAATTGTTTGATGGCCTCAGGATAAGACATCTCATGTGCCACGCGAATGACTCGCTTGGTCCACATACTTTTGCGCCAACCCGGTTTTTCGCGTTTGATCGCTTCGTTCAGATTGGCAAATTCCTTTTTGATTTGTGCTGTTTGTTTCGCTTGTCTGGCAATGCTCAATTGGCGAACATGATAATAGAAGATGGACTGAATGTAGTCTTCATGATCAGGGCTTAAATCGCCGGGAGCAACTAAGCCGTTGCTAACTCTAAAGTCATGCGCAAGTTTAGAACCGAAGCCTTTATCGATTTTGCGTGTAACTCGATCGTCTGCAGAACGGACTAGTTCCAGGTATCTTTCCATTCCCAGCATGTCCCCTGCTTCTAAACAAATCTCGGCCCCAAGTTCGGCAAGCCGTGTCGATTCGAAACTATCATTTTTGGGGAGACTCTTGAGCAATTTCTGTAGGTGTTTGAGCGCCTCGTCCGTATGACCTAGTTCGGCCAATGCCTTGATCGGTAAATGGGCATCACTGGCACCTTCTTCCCGTTTGGGATTCGCGGCGCACTTTTGAATACCGCACAAAAACCAAGCTCGCAAATCGGGAGTGGCTGGCCAGCTTGTTTGCCATGATGCCAGCTTGGTACTACCTTTTGCAGCAGCTTTCTTTCCACTGGCCGCCTTGGATTTGGATTTTGTAGCAGCCTTTTTGGAAGTCGCTTTGGTCACTTTTGAAGTTGATTTCGTTGCTCGACTCGATGCGGCTTTTTTCATAACAGAACCTAGAGAACGGCTTGATAAGAGGAATCGATGATGCGTATTGTGGTCGGCCACCTTCCCCTAAAACAAGTCCCGGTTGTGGGATGTTTTGTGAAGGCGATACAGACGGTCGTCGGCGAGCAACAGAGCTCGGAAACTCGTTTGCAATCTCTCCATTACAGGTCGATTTTAAGCGGTCTTCATTGAGTCAGGTTATGCCGAGATGAGAAAGAGGCTGTGTCCCTTAAAAATCTCTCCAGCTCTTGTTGTGTATTGGCCGACTTTAGCTCCGGTAGACGCTCCGTTGATACCGCAATTGCAGCCGGGCCAAGGGTCGACAAAAACTTGCGTGGCGAAAATTGTTTCGCTTGAATTGCGGTGTTTAGGTTTGAAAAAAGCGTTGAGTGATAGAGAGCGGGAAAGGGAAGCCAGTCTTGGTCAAAAAAGGCGATGGCCTGTGCAGGTGGAGGAGCCGTCTCCAATGGATGGCACAACCGGTGATGCCACACATCGTCATAGTCCAGCAGATCGCAAGGCAAAAGGAGGATCCAGCCTTCATGCCCACCCTTCACGATATGATCAATGGCTGAGTACAGGCCACCCATGGGACCTAGGTCAGGTAGCACATCGGTTATCGCCGGGATTGCGAAATCCGAATAACGCTGCGGTTCATTAACAACCAACGTGACAGGCCGCTGTGTGAGCGAGGCCACCTGCTGAACCAGACGCAGCACCAGAGGTTGACCGTGAATCATGGCCCGCGCTTTATCCGAACCAAAGCGCGAGCTGCGGCCACCCGCTAAAATAAAGGTGCCTAAGATGTCGGTGGACATCAAGTTGTTCCCTCGTTACGGTCGCGAGCAAATTGCGTTTGTGCCCAGCTCCAGGCAGCTACCGTTCTTGGAAAGCCGACCGTGGTCATGCCGAGGAAAATGGCATTCTCAATTTCCGCTTCCGTGGCACCAGCTTCTTTCGCACGTCGCACATGGCTACGCACCGCAGACTCCAGGCCAGCTCCTAACGAAATACCAATCTTCACTAAGGCAGCGGTCTTAGCATCCAAGGCTCCTATACGGTCTACGGCTTCGCTCATTTGGTCATGAGCTGCCGCTAGGTCTGGAAAACGCTCCACAATCTGCTGGTAGGTCCCAGGGAGCTTACGCGGCGGTGAAGGAGTGTCGCTCATGGCGGTTATTGCTTTCAGAACAAAATCGGATGATGGATCGGAATTGCCAAATACAGGCTTGTTCGGTCGTGCCACGTAGTCACCTCAATGAGGTTCGCTATATTGTCCTACGTTTTGTAATCCCTCGCTACAAGAGGACATGCCACATCGGCAAAAAACGGGAAGTGAATCAAAGATGAAGTGGGAAAACGCAATACGAGCGGTCGCTTTCGATATGGATGGCTTGCTCTTGAACACCGAAGAAGTTTATCTGGACGTCGGGACGATACTACTGGAGCGAAGAGGTCGCCCGTATCGCGCCGAACTGTGACGTGGCATGATGGGGCTACCGGGGAAACTGGCTATCGAGTTGATGATTCGTGAAGAGGCACTCGAAGATGACGCGGATGCATTGCTTGAAGAGTCTGATCAAGTCTTTATGGAACTGTTGCCATCGCGACTTGGTTTGATGCCTGGTGTGCTCGAAGCATTTGAATGGTTAGAGAAACATCGTTTGCCCTGCTGTGTGGCAACGAGCAGTCGACGCAAGTTTGCAGAGGATTGTTTGACTCGAGTTGGACTCAAGGATCGTTTGCAGTTTATTGTAACCGCAGAAGATGTTCCCAGAGGCAAACCCTATCCAGACATCTATCATGCGGCGGCTGTCGGGATGAATGTCAAAGCCGATGAAATGTTGGCCTTAGAGGATAGTGGGCATGGTTGTCGAGCGGCCGTGACATCTGGCGCTTGTACCATTGCGGTGCCTGGCTCTCACAGCGCTGATCATTCTTTTGATGGAGCGTTTTACATCGCCAACACACTGCTTGATCCACAATTGCGGGCGTGGCTGGACCGAGCTGTTTGGTAATCGCGGCTGTTTAGCCATTGTGCTTTATCGTGTGGATTCGTTTGATCAGCTCGAAGCTGCTCAGCTCGAAGCGTTGAAATCCAAAAACGAAAAAAGGCTGAATCGATAACTCGATCCAGCCTTTTGTTTTGTACGTGCGAAGTACTTCGTCAGTGCAAAGACTGACTCGGGATGCTTACACCATTTCCTTGAGCTTCTTCAATGCTCGAACCTTAACAACGGTCGAAGCAGGCTTAGCTTTGCTCATCATCATTTCGCCGGTCGCTGGGTTGCGAACAGGTCGAGGCTTCTGAGCTGGCTTGTGGACAGCCATAATCTTGCAGAGGTCTGGCAGAACGAATTGGCCAGCGCCCTTCTTGCTTAGCGAAGTTCCGATTTGAGCCTTCAGTGCGTCGAAAACAGCTGCAACTTGCTTGCGAGACAAGCCAGTTGCTTCAGCGATGCTTGCGAACACTTCGGATTTGGACGGAGCCTTCTTGGTGGCAGCCGCTTTTGCCATGAGTACAGTCCCTTTCTCATCAAAATAACGAAAACACGGTAGATCCACCGTGTAACCAGCAATTCGTCCACGATTTAAGACTCCTTCCCAAGAAATGCAACTGGGAAAAAGCCTAAAAAGGCCGAAAATGCCTAGAAAAACGCGATTTTCGCTAATTTTCCCAAGGATTTTTCAGCCTTTTTGCGATTTGGACGCTATTTGTGAGCCTTATCCATTACCCAAAAGTTGGTCTGCTGCCAAGCCAAATTCTCCTTCAGTGGTCTCTCCGACCAAGGCATTTTCCAGGTCCGAACTGAGCCGCAAAGCTGGAGCCAGTTCGAGCATGGCAGCATCCACTGCAGCTGGATCGGGTGTTGCGGTTGATGCTAATCGGGCGCGTCCCGTCATCGCTTGCAGCACAGCGGATGGCGAGCGATTGGTGCTAGTCGAGCTGTTTGTCGAACTGGTCGACGAACTACTTCCCAGGTCAATCGCCGAGTTGGCGTCGTACACCTTCGCAGAGGTCGAACTGGACGAAACGTTAGAAGACAAATCGCTGCCTTCCCCCTCTGCCGACGATTCACCTTCGCCTGAGGCGGTCACAACCGTGAAGTTCAAATCGGCTGCATTCGCCTTGATATGCAGCAACATTGTGCCACCATCATTGGCTCGCTTTTCGACTCGCGAGTCAGTCATCGGCAATTGCGTCTGAACGTTCTGGTTGCTGCTGTTGACAGCCTTGATCGTAAGTTGGGTGCCAGCACTGTTGAGTTGCACGGTCAAGTTATTGACGTTGTTCCAACCCGATTGACTGTGGTACCAGTCTTGCGTGTTTCCAGGCGCCACTGCAACCGAGAGCTTGCGTTTGCGAGCTGAACCCAAGAAGTCGCGAATATCGACGATACCCGACTTCAACGTCGTTCCCACCGCAAGGTTGTTGGACAACGAATCGCCGTCCGCCGTCGCAGATTGCACAGTGAGCTTCGCTGTTGAGTCGTTCAAGAATGGGAGAGCATTCTTGGTGACTTCATAGGTACCTGGTGCGAGATTAGAAAACGCATACTCACCATTCAGTGTCGCCTGCGTTGACATGGAGACTGCCTCGCCAAACTGGTCTGTTCCAGTGAGGCCAATGTTGAAACCACTTACCAACGAGTTCGTTGTCGAGGCGGTATTGTATACTAGCAGTTCACCACCGATCTTACGCGGTGTGTAATCCACAACACTCAAGGTCACCGCTGCGGTGTCAGTGCCACCCTTTCCGTCGCTTACCGTATAAGTAAACGTTACTGTTCCCGTAAATGTGGCAGATGGAGGCGTGTAGAGCAGTGACTTATTGTCCGAGGAAATTGCGACCGTGCCTTTACCCGTTTCCGGTTGAGTGACTGCCGTAATGGTGAGAGTGTCCGAGTCGACATCAACATCGTTGGCTAACACGGATACTGTTTGCGCTGTTGCACTGCTCAAAACTTGCGCCGAATCGTCGCCGGCAATAGGTGTGTCATTAACGGCGGTCACTGTCACTGTCACTGTGCCCGTCGCCGTCGCGCCACGACTATCTCGCAACGTATACGTAAAAGTTTCTACGCCGTTGAAGTTTGCGGCTGGTTTGTAGCTAATCTTGCCTTGGGTATTGAGTGTGGCTGTGCCACCTTTGTTCGTCGCACCCACGGCTACAATCGAGATTGTCTCACCACTATCCGAAGTGCTGTCGTTGGCCAGTGCGTCGATGCTGATGGTGTCACCATCTTCGGCCATGGTCGCTGTGTCGTTGACAGCAGTTGGAGGTGGATTGGCTTCTACAACGGTAACGGTGACAGTACCTGTGGCTGTGCCACCTTTACCATCGCTCAAAACATACGTCAGCGTTTCCGTTCCCTTGAATCCCGCTTTCGGCGAATAGACGATGCTCAAGCCACCACTTCCAACGGTGACAGTACCACCTTGGCTTGGTGTGCCAACTGACGTTACGGTCAACGTCTCGCCGGTGTCTGGACCGGTGGTGTCGTTGGTCAATACGTTGATGCTATTGTTGGTAGTGTTTTGAGTGATAGTCACCACGTCGGGATTAGCGACGGGGGGATCGTTAACGGCAGTCACTTGAACGGTGACTGTCGCAGTGGCTTCGGCACCATTCTGGTCGCGAACCGTATAGGTAAACGATTCAGAGCCATTGAAATTTGAGGCTGGCGTGTAATTAATGCTCTTGCCATCCGATGCAATGCTGGCGGTACCGCCATTGGACAAGGCGCCAATTGCGGTCACGTTAAGGACCGTGGAACCTTGAACGGTATCATTCGCCAAGACCAACAACGAGTTGCTGGTGCTGTCTTCATTTACATTGAATGTATCGTTGTTAACCTGGAAGGCTAAGGCGATTGGAAGCGTGAGGCTACCGTAGGTAATTCGCCCTGGATTGATCGGCGTATCAAGGCCATATAGCCCCACATCGCTGCTCGAATCATCGGCAGCATCGGAGCGGAAGATTGCACTACCAGAAGCTTTGGCCTTCATGGTGATTTCGACGAAGAGCCGTTCGGTTGCACCACGTTCTGTCAGGCTGTTCGCAAATGCACCCATCTCATTCACTACGCCAGCCAGCGTTGTCGAATAGGTCGGCGTGTTCGCGTAAAGAGCTTGGAAGGTCACGGGAGTACTGCCAACCAGCTCGATCAGGTCAGAATTGTA
>JAFLCP010000118.1 GCA_017303505.1 Planctomycetota bacterium
CCGTAGCCCTAGCGGAGGCTAGGTCTTTGCTGTTGCTTCTATCTTGCTAAGATCCAACGCGTTTGCAACCTTGTACCGTTAGCACAGTCCAACCGACGCTAACGCGTTCGGCTAATGGTCCGCGCTCGTCGTCGAGACTTCGTTTAACCCGTAGCGTAGGCTAGGTCCTTGCTGGTCCTTCCATCTTGCTAAGATCCAACGCGTTTGCAACCTTGTACCGTTAGCACAGTCAAACCGACGCTAACGCGTTCGGCTAATGGTCCGCGCTCGTCGTTCTATCTTGCTGACGTCCAACGCGATTGCAACCGTGTACCGTTCTTAGAGTCCAACCGACGCTAACGCGTTTCTGGGGATGGGCCGCGCGGCAGGTTTTGGACCAAGTACCGAATGATCAACATTCGGACATGCACTTCGGTCCCCTTCCCTTCCTTCAACCCATGATCGCGATTGGGATAGACAAAATAATCGAATGGCTTTCCCAACTCGATGAGACGATCAACAAGGCCTTCGATGATTTGAATATGCGTATTGGTTTCTCCAGAACCGGTAACAATCAGTAGTTTTCCCTTCAAGCCTTCAGCGAAATGGATAGGGGCAGAACGTTGATAGCCATCTGGATTAACGGCCGGTGTTCGCATATAGATTTCTTGGAACCAAGCGTTGTATAAATGCGGCTGTGGTTTTGGGACCACGGCAATTCCGACATGATATACATCCGGTTTGCGGAAGAGTGCATTGAGAGTATTCGATCCACCACCGCTCCAACCCCAAATTCCGACTCGTTCTAGGTCGACATACGATTTCATTTCGCCAAGCTTCTTCAACGCAGCCGCTTGCTCTTCAGTCGATAATGGACCAAGACTTCCAAATATCGCTCGTCGCCATGCCGAACCCTTCGGCGCAGGGGTCCCACGATTGTCGATCGATACGACCAAATATCCGAGATCAGCCACCACGCGTAAGAAATGACTTTGCGCGGCACCCCAGCTATCGAGTACCGTTTGCGCGTGAGGTTCACCATACACATAAACAAAAACCGGATACTTCTTCGTCGGATCAAAATCTTTGGGTTTGATCAGCCAAGCATCCACTGAAGTTCCCTCACCGATGTCGATGGGGAAGAATTCCGTTGGCTGAGAAATCCATTTTCGGGCCACTTCATGTAAGGCCGTGTTGGATTCTAAAACTCTTACCGACTTATGGTCCGGCAATGAAACCAAATCAACCAGGGGTGGACTGTCGAATGAGGAATAAGTATGAAATGCCCACTGGCCATTCGGCGAAAACTCATATTGGTGCGTACCCGGTTGGCTCTCGGGTGTAATGCGTTCCATTTTCCCACTGCCGTCAAGCGGAGCACGGTACAAGTACTTTTGCGTGGCATTGGTTGGGGAAGCATAAAAATAGAACCACCCATTCGCTTCATCGACATGGGCTCGTTCAATAATGTCGTAGTCACCGGGAGTGAGATTGGCGATCTCGGTACCGTCACGCGAATAGAGGTAAGCGTGTCGCCAGCCATCTTTTTCAGTGATGACAACAAAACGCTTTCCAGTTTGAATCCACATCACCTTCAATTCAGTTCCCTGACTAGCAGTGACCCAGGCAGAGTTGGTTTCTGTGAATAAAACTGTAGGCTTTTTCGATTCGAGATTGAACAGAAGGATATCGCGTCGATCGCGGAAACGGCTCAATTTTTCGATGACGACTTCTTGGCTATTGCCAGCCCATTCGACCTGCCCCAGGTAAATGCCCTCCGCTGCTGCGTCAAGCGATAACCATTCCAAGTCCTTCCCTTCACGGTCGACGACACCGACGCTTATGTGCGGTATCGTTTCACCAATCCGCGCGAATCGATCTTGTCGAATTCCCGGATACGAAGGATCGCCTGGCACCAAAACCGAACGTTCTCGTACGTCGCTGTAATCGGATTGTATAAAGAGTACGTGCGAACTATCAGGACTCCATTGGATGCCATGCAGATGTAAGTCACGAGCGGAATCGTTCTGAGTCAGCTGTTTAGTCTCTTGGCTCTGCAGGTCGCGGGCAACTAAATTCGGACCTTGAAATTCCAGAACCGTTTTGCCATCTGGAGATAGCAGCGGTGAGGGCTCTCTTGGCTCGGGGATCACCTTCTCTTCGAATGTATCGATGTCGACTAGGACAGTTTGCGCGCCAGCGGAGCCAGTGAGATTTTTTCGCGTGGTAAAACCGGAGCTATCGGGCAACCACTTCGCATTAAAATTGGCGGGCCGCCATACACCACGTTCGAATACATCGCGGATGCGTTCAATGCTTGCCGATTCCCAAGCTGTTTGATTCGCCGCTGAATCGAGCGAATCCTGCGAATACACGATGCCAGGCAACACTATAAGCAACCAGAAGCATGTCGCGAAACGAGATTTATTCAGCAGCATGGTGTTCCCTGTGGCTGTGCAAAAGGGGAAATCATCGAGGCTCATCGGTGGGATTTTCTGAGTATAATCGAATCGCAGATGAACTCTTGGAGCAAACAGGCTTTAACGTAGAGAATTGCGCACAATATGCGCATTCGATTACTACGAATTTACGGCTCAAACCGTTGCTCGGAGGAGATGTTGAATTGCGACCAAGATTGGCTAGAAGCGGAGTGCGCCTTCGATGGCCAGGAATGGACCGGCACCAATTTCAATGCGATCGTTGTCGCGATCTCCGAACCCTTCACCGTTAAAGAAATAGCGATCGAAGACATAACCTGTGGTTACATCGATAGTAAAATTGTTCTTAAATCGCTTTTGGATCCCTGTCACCAATCGCATTTCGTACAGAAAAAGTCTTTCGTTATCTTCGATCCGTTGATCCAGAAACCAACTTTGATTCTCCCAGTCAAAAGCAACATACGATTTCCACTCTTCTGTCCAACGGTAGGTGGTTTGAGCATGCACGGTGGTCAACAACATATAGGATGCTTCAAAGCTCAGTTGCTCGGTGGGGCGATACGAAACTTCAAATGGCAATCCAATGTTCATACTGAACTGTTCCGACGGGTTCCACTGATAAGCCACAGATGGAATGGGGAACGGAATCTGGGACATCGGCATGTAAACTAAAGCTAAGTTCCAGGCATCGCGATCGTAAACAGGAATCGTGACGAAGCCAATGGCACCGAAATTGTAATTGCGGAGATCGCCAAACGGCTGGTCACTTGCTGAGCCGATGTTGACATTTAGGCCGCCGGTCCAACCGTTGGCAAAGTTGTAGATGTAGTTTTTACCAATTCGAATGTTCCAGAGCTCATCCGGAAATGGATTGCCGCTGTCAGGAAACACAGCCTCGGTATTGAATTGATGATATCGAATCCCGCCCGAGAAGATCAACATATGCGGTGTCTGCATATAGACCGGTGCGCCAAACTGAAAGTCTTGTTCGAAGACATCTAGTTCTTGGTTTTGACCAATCACCTCCTGCGCGGGTTGCCATTGAACCCGATAACGCAATGGGGCTCTATCTCCCCCCTTCCCTACTCGCAACGGGGCTTTGGGCTTTTTAGGAAGAGATGCAGGCTCCATCTCAGAATTCAAACTCGCATTAGGAATAATGACCGAGGCAGGAGTGATAACCGGGGAATAAGGTATATATGGTCCGGGTGTTTCGATTTCGGTTGGCTGCATAGGCTCTGGCCAAATATCGGGCCAGGGTTGTGCGAGTTGAACTGAAGTATCTTGAGGGGTGGGGGCCAATATCTGTGCCGAGGCGGTCGGTATCGTGCCAATTAAAATCAGCCCAGCCATTGCAACGCCCGTTGCCGCGCGACCATGTTCGAGAATCGAGTTTACGTACAATTGTACGTGTGAGGAAGTCGTTCGGAACAAGTTGACGAATATCATCAAGGCTATCAGTCTTCTTGTGAGTACATGCTAGCAATTAGTGGCGTGCTAGCAATTAAGCTAAAGGCGAAACGGATCACGATAACATTGGTCATATCCGGAGCCCTTCGGCGAACTCTTCATCTAATCCGAATATGCCCGTCAACGTTATCGCGGAGAGACAAAAGGCTCAACCTGCTTTTTACGGTAGTGTGTTGACAAGGGATAGATAGTTGAAAGCCTGTCCTTTGGCCAAGGGCATTTTTCGTCGAATAGCGAATAAAACTAGTTACTTGGCAAGAGTTTGGGTTCCAGGCAAAATTGGACAGAATGATCTTCCAAGGAATTGAGGTCGATAGTGCGGCGAACCCAAATCACCAACTGTTTATCGCCCTCTTTGTCTTCTATTCCTGTGCGGAAGTCGGTTCCTGGCTGAAGGTCTTCATCCCCAATTCGTAATCGGATATCGGAGGGTCGATCGGCCCATTGTGGGATAATGAAAACTGGATTCACCAACCACATCGTACCCATTAGGTGAGCGTCATCATAAATGGCATCTAAGCGAAATTCGATTTTACCATTGCTGAGCGAGTTTCGTGGTATTACGTAAGCGCGTTGGGTCGGGTCGTAAGTGAATTGATTGTATTTGCCAGTGCTTCCATTGGGTGAGAGTTCGTCGTCTGGCATTTGCAATTCCGGTGGAGAAATCCATGACCAGGCTAACGGAAGTATGTCGTCCCCCGGCATCTTTGCGGCAGTCATGCCATGCAAATAAACTTGTTCAATTGCTTTTTCCGAACGGCGGTAGTGCCACCAATTGATCATGTGACCTATAGCGGATACATATCCAATTGATGGTTCTTCGTAATCTGTCCAGGTAGTGACAGGATAACTGTGATTCGCCTCCCATCCATACGGAGATACATTGACGCCATAGGGTAAGCCGATTGTGAAGGACTTGTATTGCGACTTCGAATGGAGAAGCATGATATTTGCGTCGCGGAATTCTCCGTAATGCGCTGGCGGACCTTGCGGCATCTTATAGTCGATATCTTTGTGGAGACCTTTTGGATAGACAATACCTGGCTCTGCTCCGAACATTTTGAAAAGTGTCAATGTCGGTGAAGTTTCAATATCATCAAGCGGTGTATGTCCCTTAGGACCGATAACAATCGTTTCCATGAATTCGTGAACCACATTGGGAGGTTCACGGTAGAAACCAAACGGTTGACTAACGCCCGCCAAACCCGAATGGATCGTCATGTGGCGAACGTACGTGCCATCGGGATAAATCGTAAATCGTTCTTCGCCCCAGTCTCCTTTGCCATCGTTGAACGGAGAATCAGATATGAGGTCATCATGTGCGATTTCATACTTTGAGTTGGTTAATGCATAGCGGACACGAACGACAATACGAGCGTCGGATTGATGCTCGATCCAAACCCGGGCAAAGCGAGCTTCTTTATCCATGCCTGCTTCGAACGATGCGTCAGCTCCTTGGCCATCCCAGTTGCGGGGATCATAGGTTTCCGCTGCAAAATGGGCGACTTTAATCCCATTTTCGGATACCGCACAATAATGCCAGGGGAGATCGAAAGACATCGATGTTGGCAGCAAATCGAAGGTGACTTGAACTGCTCCCAAAAGCTCCTTCTTTGGCAGACGTTGTTCCCGAAGTGGGCCGATCGCCTCGAATTGCCGATCCTGCGCTGGGACGAATTGCGTACAGATGAGCCAACATACGAGAAAAGTGGATAAGGAACGCATAAAACCACCTGTAGTCCGAAGGGCTACGAAGACGTAGTGCGAAACAAATTGAATCAGTGCTGAATAGGTCGACTGCGGCCCGATGATTTGGATTCTTCTAAGAGTGTCTTCAGTTCCTTCACCATGGAAGGATTTTGATGATAAAGGTTATGGCGTTCCCCTGGATCATGGGCGAGGTCATACAGTTGTCCTGGCGCATCGGGGGCCTCTTCTTCAATCGCAAAGATCTGCAACTCCGAAGGGGCTTCATATCGATTGCCGCCTGACCCTGGATGATCGATATACTTCCAGTTGCCGCGTCGAATCGACAAGGTTCGCTTGCCTGCGAAGGCCTGCATGAGAACATAATCGCGAATGGGAGCATGCGCGGGATCTTGCCAAGCGGGAAGCATGTTAAAACTATCTTCGGCTGCGTCATTCGGAAGTTCTGAATTGGTGACAGCAGCAAGCGTCGCCATGACATCAGTGAGGCTGCACAGTTGGTTATTGACCGTCTGGGGAGGGATATGATTAGGCCAGCGAACAATAAAGGGAACTCGATGTCCTCCTTCCCAGGCATCGCGTTTGATACCGCGCCATGGCCGGGCACCATCATGTTGAAAGTCTTTGCGCATGTTGATGATGCTCGCCACTTCCGGCCCGTTATCGCTGGTGACGATAACAATGGTGTTGTCAGCAACCCCCAGCTTGTCGAGCGTTTTCATCAGTTCGCCAACGACGTAATCCAACTCCAGAATGAAATCGCCATGAGGACCGGCTGAGGATTTTCCTTGAAACGCTTTGGCGGGAAATGACGGGAGATGGACTGCTTGGGTTGAATGATAAAGAAAGAAGGGGACATGCGGTCTTTCTTGAAGATGCTGCTGTAAGTACTCCTGGCTCTTTTTCAAAAAGGCGAGGTCCACATCTTCCATAGGGAAGTCTGAAGCGATCCAACCTCGGCGACAATCGTTGGCGTACGGATGTTTGGGCAGATTCGACTTGTCCAATAATTGTGTGGGAGGATTGGGTACACGTTCGTCCTGGATGAAGGCATAGAGCCAATCGGTCGTGGGACAGCAGGCAGTCCCAAAAAAGGAATCAAAACCATGAGACCTTGGTCCACCTTCGATGGGCTTACTAAAATCAACCTGCGGAATCGCTTCGACGCCATTACCGCGAACGGGATTACCATTCGAGTCGAAGAACGTCAGACCGATATGCCATTTGCCCACGCAGTAATTCGAGTAGCCGGCATTGCGCAGCATCTCTGGTAATGTCAGCCTATCGTTGGCGATAAGCGATGGACCTCCAACACCAGAAAAAACCGTGCCGCCGTTGGGAATGCGAAACCCCATTTGGCCAGTCATCAAGCTGTATCGACTCGGAGTGCAAACCGTACATGGGCTATGCGCATCAACAAATCGCATTCCCTCTTTGGCAAGTTGATCTAAATGAGCCGTTTTGACTTTGGCTTGTTCGTTGTAGCAGCTCACATCGCCATAGCCGAGATCATCGGCCAAAATCACAACGATGTTTGGAAGTTGTTCCGCACGAACCCCCGCAACAAGGTAAACGATATTTAAGCTGAAGATCGCAACAAATCTTGCCAGTGCAAACGAAAGCTTCGAACTCAAATGGAAAAACATGGTTTATGGCGATTGAAAAAGGAGGTAGGACCAGTAACTCTCACATTATGACAGCGAGTTGGCATATCGTCTTGCGCTTTCCGTCAAGATTCATGCTAATCTGCGCACAGCGTTTCCAAAACGTTACCGGCCCAACTGAAAATTGATGCCCAATTCAAAATCACTTCACGCGTTTCAGTTCTAAGTATCGTGATTCTCTTATTTGAACGAGGCTTGAAAGTGGGGAGTGTTCCATCATATCAAACGATTGAGGGCATTCGAGTTTCCTATTTGGGAAACGAATCTTGAGTGAGTCACCGTCGAGTTCATAGATACATGGGAAGCTCATATCATCGCTATCGATGTCGAGGATCTTGGGGATGGCTAGCGGAGTGAGGCGGTATTTCATGGTTTCAACCCGACTACCTGACGAAAACGAAACTTGGTCCTCTTCGAATTGATAGAGGGTCTTCTTATCAGAATCATCCGCTGGGCTTGGAGGAATACTACGAACTACTTCCCATTTTCCTTTGAGTGCTATTCGATCTAGCATAGCTTTTTCTGTGTCAGCGGGGGCTTGCAAAGTTTCTTTGAACCATCGGAAGGTTACCACCATGAAAGTCGCGCCTTCTTGCGATAGCCTTAACAACTTTGGAAGCGATTGAGACATCGAGCTGTCCTTGGTATTGTAAGCACCGACATACAGTAAGTGTGTGTTACCAGGAATTAAGGGATAATTCGCTTGAGCGCTCGTGTTCGACGTGGGTTCCGATTCCATCAAGCTTAGTGCGCTCGAGGGAATATCAAGCGTCTGTTCTTGGAAAGTTACACCGGCTCCACTAACGGTGAGAGATGGATTGTTGGGACGGCGTTGGAATTTGATGTCGACGTTACCGGCTGCTCCGTCGGTTTTGATGACGATATTTTGAAGAATAGTTTCTTCGCCACCATGGATCCAGCGGAGTTGTAATTCGGCATAATTATGAGGAGCTGTTTGCATGGTCCAGAGCACACCAAACTGCTTCTTAGTACTGGCAAGCATTTTCGTTGCAGACGCCGCTTCGGTAGGATGTTCAGCTGTTGGTTCGTTGGTCTTTGGTGGATCTGTCAGCCAACCTGTTGCCCACAACGTACCGCAGACCATCAAAGTGCTCAGTGCTAACATAGCTATGGTTCCTCGTTTAGAAATGAAAAAACGTTTGTGGGGAGATTTGGCTTCGTAACCCGCGACATCAGGTAGTGGTGCAGATGCAGGATGCTGTAAGTGAGTGATGCAGGCATCGAGAAGGCGATGAACTTCACCCGCAGTTGAGTAGCGTTCTTCGCGATTTTTCGCCATGAGTCGGTTGATGATGACCACAAACCACTCGGGTATGCTTGGGTTGAGTTCTTGCAATCGCACAGGGCGATCATCGATGATTCTTCTCATCACCCCGTATGAACTCGCATCGATAAATGGAGGACGGCCAGCACATAGCGCGTAGAGCAAACTGCCCAGGCTGAAGAGATCGCTACGGTGGTCGATCGATTCCCCTTTGGCTTGTTCTGGCGACATGTATTGCGGCGTACCTGCAATCGATCCGAACTGTGTGACTGAGTTATCGTCTACGGCACGAGCTAATCCAAAATCGGTAATCGTTACGCGTTCAACACCTTCCTCCAGCAGGATATTCTCAGGTTTAATGTCTCTGTGGACTAAGCCTTGATCGTGTGCGGCTTGTAGGCCAGCGGCGATTTGTGAGCCAATACGCAGGACATCGAGAAGCGGCATCTTTCCTTCTTGCTGTAGGCGCTTTTGAAGCGAACCACCGCGCACGTAAGCCATCACCAGATAAGGAATTGTCGATCCGCTGGAAACACTGTGAATGGCAACGACGTTGGGATGAAGAATTGCGGCTGCGGCTTTGGCTTCACGAGCAAATCTCTTTCGGGCATTCTCCTGGTTAGCCAAGCGGGGATTCATCAATTTGACGGCAACGACACGATCGAGCGATGGATCGATCGCTTTGAGTACAATCCCCATGCCACCGACACCTACCACGCCTGTAATCTCATACGGGCCTAAACGCCCCATATGATTTGGAAATTCTGATGGGCTTAGGAGTTCACGCAGATTTTTAGTGATCGCTTTTCCCTGTGCTGTCAGTTCTTCTTGCTCTCCAACTTGGGTGAATCTGGCCGTCGCTTCCGCATCAAATTCATCCTCTTTGAGAAGTGCAGCGGCTTGCTCAAGAGCTTCTTCACCACCAGACTTCTCCAACATGACACGCTGGCAGGAATCGCAATAGTTCAGGTGGTCTAATAGTCCAACGTCTTCCAAATGATAGTGATCCGCATTGAGGAACTGCACTATTCGATTGGGATCACATTGCGGAAGTGACGTATTATTTTGAAGGTGGTTCATGGATTGTTCCCTTCCACACGTTGAATCTCTGCCGTCAGTCTTTTGAGCACTCGGCTACGAGAGGCATAGACCATGCCAATCGATTTCCTCAGTTTTGTGGCCACTTCAGCGCATGACAGTCCTTTCAGAACCGAGAGTTCAAAGGCTTGCCATGTTTCGTCGTTGACATCAAGTTTTACAATCGCCGCCGCCCGCAAATAGCGTTCGCGTAGAGCTTCTTGCTCAAGTTCACCGGTTATATCCGGCGAGAAGCTTTGATCGCGGAGTTGTTCCAACGCATCGGTACCTCCGATGCCTGCATCACGTGGCGTTCGTGAAATTGCAGTCAGGATAGTGTTGGTGGTTACCCTTCGAAGCCAGTGACGAAAACGAACACCAGGCTGTGGCACGTAGTGCTCTATGGCTTTGGCAACTCGCAACATCACTTCTTGAACCAAGTCATGAGCATCACTTTCTTGCATTCCTCTGCGGCGGGCCATTCGATAAATGACAGGCCGATATAAAACGATAAACTCGTCCCATGCTTCTCGGTTCTCAAAAGTCTGAATCTGTTTGAGCAGAATCGATTGGGTATCGGGAAATTCTGTCATAGTGAGTGCCTCCGAGAGATCAAACCTGCGAGAACTGTTCGATCTGACACAAAAAAGGGAAATTCATAAAATCGGCACAGAATCCAAGGTCATGAGTCGTCGTTATGGGAGCCAATCGCGAATCGATTGGCAAGAAAGTTTGGGCTATAATCGCCCGAAAAGGTGGGCTATTTTAAGTACCTACTTTACCGTTCGAATAGAACCAATTCGCATATAATCGACCCATAGAAGGTCCGCACTTACCCCTCGCATATTGCTTGGGGACGGGTAAAATCGTGCGTCTACTAGCTATTGATGGGTGGCAAAAAAGCAAAGCTAGACGAGAGCGGACAAAATTGGACTCAGTTCGTCCAATCAGCAGGTCACTTCCCTAGAATAATTCCAGGATGCCTTCATGGCGACTCATCCAGAAACGGTAAAGGCACTTAGTATTTTCCGCAGATACAACCGCTTGTTCTGGCTTGGGATTATCGGGATCTTCTTGTTTCCGATTCTTGCTGTGGTCGTGGCTGCTGTAGTATTTTCGGTAACCAAAAACAGCAACTATTCGGCGCCCATTGGGCTCAGTTCACCATTGTGGCTTATTGCAGGTGTTTCGTTAGCCTTGTTTGTGCGCGGCGCTCGCAAGAATGCCCGTCGGGGACTCGAGTTGGCAAAGTTGGCGGAATCACTGCAATTGGATTTTGCACTCAAAGCGTCCCCCGCCATGCTCGATCTGCTGAAAGGGATCAGCTTTATGGAGAACCCGACCACGGCGAAGGGAAGAAATGTACTGATTTCTGGGGACAAGAATGTCCCCCATTTTGCACTCGATTATTTCTATTCGTACGACTATGGCGCAATGGCCTTCGAAGCCGACGAATCGATGGTCATTTTTCCGAACCTTTGCCCTAGCCTTCCAGACATGTTTATTTTTCCGATGGGGTTTGGCGATCGCTTGCTGACCCAGGTATTTGGTGCATTTCAACAGGTTCCGGTCCCGGCAGCCCCCGAGTTTCCAAGACACTTTCGAATTGGAAGTGTAGACACTCAAGCAGCCCAACACGTAATCACCCCTGCTCTATTACAGGTGTTTCATCAAAACCCCAAGTTATCCTTCGTGATCGACAATGGAACTTTGGTGGTCTTCTATCAATTGGTGAATGTTCCTGCTAAATCGTACAAGCAGTTTTTGGGGGCAGCTCATCAAATGGCTTCGGCTGTTCGGGCGATCGGTTAATTGCTGTTGGGGTTCTACCGCAAGAATATCTCGACCGGGCTATTGTATTAGCGACGATAGCCGGGGTTTTCCGACTCCAATGGTGCTTCAGGGATTCGGAGAGATTGAAGTTCATCCCACAGTTTGGCGATCAATTGCACCATATCTTTTAAGCGGATGTCCTGCTTCTTGTTTTGTTCAATCGCCTTCGTCAAAAGAAAAGTGATGTCGTTCTGAATCGCTTGCATGACGGGAGCGATATCGGATTTGGTTTCGGGTGTCGTGAAGGCTGGGCGATATACCCATTCATAGAGCGTGGACACCATAAAATATAGCGCATCGATTTGCAGCTGATCGTTAAGCTTAAGTCGCTTGGTTTCTGCAAGCGCGAATTCGCGTATACTCGCAGCCCCTTCGGTAATAAATGGGTCGCCCGTTTTCTGGCGAACATCTCGTTCGAAACTATTAAAATGCGCGAGGTATCGTTTCTCGAAAGCTGGGTTCATGCTGGCTCAACGGGGTTGTGGGGCTTTACTGAGTGGCGATGTTTGTGTTTCGAGATCGGCGTAGCGAAAACTTCAGATCGCTTAGGATTCACAGCAGGCGAGTTCCACCGATTTGAGTTCGGGCCACAATTTGTGGCAAGAATGCAAAACCTGCTCGCCCGTGATCTCTTCGCCATCGGATTCTTGTTTGGAATGTTTGAGCAGTTTCAGAACATCATCTTTGATCGCCAACAAGAGTTCTCGATTGAGTCGATCTCCCAGCGGCGACACGCGCGTGGGGAGCCAAATCATTTCGTGCAACGTGAGTAACAAAAAATAGCGCGCATCAATTCGCAGTTTGGATTGGATGCAGAGTTCATGAGCTGTGTTTTCAATGTACGACTTGATGGCAAACGCGCCAGCCGATTCCAAAGATCCAAACGCTTCCCAGCGACGAGCGGCAACATACTCGTCGTATAGGCCAAGCATTTGGTTGAGTATTTGTTTATGCATGCGAAGGTGAAGAACCAAACGTTGACGCAACGAGAACGCATTCCGTGCGTCGGTGTAATGAAGTGCGAGTCACGGGATAAGTGCTGAATACGAACTCTCGTTGGAAACCTCCACAGACGAAACACAGGATAAGAAAAAATACTTAAGCCGCGGTGGCGGACCACTGCTTGATATGCAGACTGCGACAGTGAGCTTCTAACCCCCAATGGCGGAGAAAGTTCCGCTGGACGAACGGAAAAGTTTGTCAAAAGTCCAAAAGGCGCACAGTTCTTGGGTGGGTTCGAGCGAGTGAGTTTGGGCGATGGTTTACCGGTTGAAAGTTGGTCAGCGATTGACGGAAAAAACATCATCCCCACTTGCTGGTCAATGGTTCCCTTCGAGCGGAGGAGAGCTGTTCTTTAACTTTCGGCATAGGTGGATCTCGATCGCAGGAATGGGAGCGTTATCGCACGGAAAAAAAGCGTGCGTCTGCTTTTGTGGGTTACTGTTGAAGCGACGGAGCGAATGGTTTTGGATGTTTAGCGTGATGAAGGGTTAAGTGATTGATCATGAGTAAGGAAGGTCGAGTCGACTATTTAGGATGGACACATTTCTTACCGTCGGATTTGCTCAATGAGAAAATTGTCCGAGGCTACATCGTGGATCCGAACCGAACGGTGCAACGCTTGAGCAGCTTCATGACCTGGAGCATACTGTGGCCATACTTGCATGCTTCAAAACGTGAAGCAATTGTTGGCGCGACTTCACAGGTCTATTTGCGGATGGAGTCGCTTAAACTGGCCTTACAACGATCACACGAGAGCAATGAGTTCTCTGAAAACAAAATCTACATTCAAGATCAAATCGAACTCTGTGAACGTCTCATCGCCGCACTCCGCGAGTTGCTCGATGCCACACCTACCTTTGAACGCAATCTCTCTTGACCACCAAGCACTGTTTGAAATAGGTGGCCGAGGTGAATGAATTGTGGGCCACGAAAATCGCGAATGGCACGAAAGGGGGAACTGCGCATTCGAAATGAAGACAACTTCGTCTCCGAATGCCATTGGCAACTGAAGTCTCGAGCCCATTCGCACTCGACGAGTGACGGTTGGGCTATGTGGTGCTGGCCAGTGCAGTTCTGTGTGGGGAGTGGCGAATAGAGTTTGAGGTGGCGTTCCGGGTTTCGCTTCTTTCGAGATTTTCGCGGTTCGACCTTTTTGATCGGACGATCGGTTCTAGAAAACAAACAGCGGGCTGGGGTGAGATACCCGAGTCCGCTGTCGTTTTGAGGGATTTTTGCAAGTGCGGCCGAGTGGACTCGAACCACCACGACCTAAAACGGTCACTAGCCCCTCAAGCTAGCGCGTCTGCCAGTTCCGCCACGACCGCAATTGAGCCCTTAACTTATTCTCCCTCTCCAAACTTGTCGAGGCGTGTCTCGGGCGTTCATTCAAAAATTCGACCTTCCCAGCCCCGATTTGGTTCATTTTATGAGGATTTTCGCGCCTATTTTGCCTAAAATATCTGCCATGCGGCCCCCAACAGAGTGGGGGCTCGTCGCGCCGCGTTTTCCACCCGTTTTTCCCTTCCCAATCCCCTGGAGTTTCACCCATGAATCGGTGGGAAAGAAGAATCAAACGGAAACTCAAATCGATCGCCAATGAATACGCGCTCCTCTCACGCGACCCTGCCCAACAACACGAATCCATCCATCGCGCTCGTAGACTCACCAAACAATTGCGGGCCCTGATCGCCCTCCTCACCCCCTCCTTCCAACACTCCATTCGCAAAATTGTCCGCGAGCAAAAACATATCGTTCAACAACTCGGCTTGCTCCGCGATGAAAATCTCTTTCGACAAAACATCCAAGAGCTAGGTGCTGGACTCGATACGGCTCATGCCTTCGATACCGAGCCCCCTCTTTGCAATGAACTCGAATTTGAATCGCTCGACCTCGATAAGCCCCTCAATCAATTGAGCGCCAATGTCGCGCGCATCCAGCAACATCTTCAAGACGATGACTGCTGCATCCACCGCAAAGATCTGGGGCGTCAATGGAAGCGATCCTGTAAGTCGTTCATAAAATGCTGCGAACCACTACAGCACTCCCCTCCCCTAGAACATTGGCACGAATTGCGCAAAAACAGCAAGTTGCTCGAATATCAACTTCGCTTCTTGCGCAAGTATAGCCACCATGCGGCTGGCCCACTGCCCGAGTTGGTTATTGCTCTCGGAAAGCATCTTGGGCAACTCAACGATTTTGCTAAAGCTCACGAAGCTTTATCGCTGCGCAAATCGCCTATGGGACACGCCATTCGACTCGATGACGAAACGGCCAGCGAATTGTTGCTCGAGATTGAGCAAGGGTGTCATCAAGAAAAGGTGGCGTCTTTAGGATTGGTCGAAAAGATATTGCCTCTCGTTATGCAAATCGCACAATTGAAAGCCCGCGAGCTTATCGAATGATGTTTCCCGATTCGATGCCTGAGAGACCTTGCAAATAAGCAATCCCCTGCTGCTTGGCTTCACCTTCCAGTTTCGATGCAATTCGCTGACAAATCGCATAATCTCCAGAGAGCCAAGCTGCTAATCGGTTCGGAGTGTCATCCGTGGTAGGCCTCATGGCTTGAATCAACCTCTCCACACGAAGTCGTTGCTCAAGATCCAATTGCTGCATGTTTAATGACATCAGCGGAGTGAGGATCGCTAAGCCCAGGGACCGCAATTCGCGATGGGCCTTGTCTCGCGTCGAAGCGTTATTCGACGAAAACTCTTGCATCAGTTCTTGGATTTTGCGTTCGGTAACCAACGGTGCAATCTGCAAGACCTCTTCCATTCGCTTCTCAGTCTCTTTAGCGATGAGCTCTAGATTCCAGTTTGGTTCGATCTTCAAGAACATTGGAAAAAGATGCTGCGAACAAAGTTCTGGATCTTCAAATCGCAAGTGCCATGCGCTCAAGCCGGTGAAGGATCTCTTGATTCCATTCTGTTCCAAGTGGACCTTGATACCGCCGCTGGCAGGTTGGTCCCAAGTCAACGAATATGCTTTTTCGGAATGGGTGTATTGAATCTTACAACGACCGTTGCCGCGAGCTTCGATCATCCAACGTTCGGTTGGCGTTGAGCGATAGAGGACCAAATTCGGTTGCCCTTGTTCCAGCGATATGGTCACGGTTCGCAAGGTATCGGCGGGAAGAGAGTCTCCTACATCTGCGTTCTTGAACCGAAACTGACCGACCTTATAACGCTTGGTATCCAATACGATACGCCCCAAAACCAATCGAAATGAGGCGTTGCCGTTTAACAAAGAATCGAGAGCAGGCGTATCGGGAAACTTCTCTGCCTCAGCGCTTTGAGCAAGAACTTGGCGTGGGAGAGCACAAAGGCTCATCCATAGAATCAACAAAAACGATAATAGTTTTGAAAAAACAAAGTGGTGGCTCTTGGGGGAAGGGGAGTTTTTGATTTGCGGCATTAGAGACCTCCTTTGTCTCGTCCCCACAGACTGTTTTCAGCGTGGTAGCATAAATAACCCGTTCATGTCTAGGCTGATTTCGCTTCGAAAAATCTAAAGGAAACGTTATTTGCTGCCACATTGAGGTTGGCGCAGTTCGACGAATTATGCTAACAAACCACCAATTCAAAGGTTGGGGACTATGTCATGAAGCAGTTGAGGCTATACGCAGGTGAGCAGGAAGCTGAAGACGCCTTGAGCGTCGCAGTGACTGGCATCGGTATGGTCTCATCGATCGGCAAAAACCGCGAAGAAATGTGGCGATCGCTGCAACGCGGGGAGCAAGGCTGCAAACTCTATCACGATATTGCCGGTGTTCCAGGATTACATCTTCCAGCTGCGCATTGCGATTGGATTGATCCCCAAGCACCATGCAGCGAACGAGCCATAGAAATGGCTACCTCAGCGGCAGGTGAAGCTCTCTCGGACAGCCACATCGATTTGGATGCGATCGATCGCTCGCGTTTTGCCTTAGCTGTCTCTGCACATTTTGGTGACACGCAGTTCCTGACCGATCAAGTGAATCATCGATCCGAACCAAGTCATGCCTGGTGGAATAGCTGGTTGCCCAACACCGGTTGTTCGCGGATTGCTCAGAAATTTAATCTAACGGGAGCGAAGCTCTGTCATTCGACCGCCTGTGCATCGAGCTTGATCAGTGTGGTGATGGCCGTTCGTCAATTGTTGGACCAGCAATGTGATTACATTATCGCTGGTGGGATGGACGCCGTACAGCCATTGTTATGTGCTGCCTTTCACCGAATGGGTGTGTTAGCGCCAGCTGGTGTTGCACCTGGTGAAGCTTGTAAACCGTTCGACCGCGGCCGCAACGGCTTTGTGTTAGGGGAAGGGGCAGCGATGCTGGTGTTGGAGCGAACCTCGGAAGCGAAGCGTCGTGGAGCTCGTATTTATGGTGAGATCGTGGCCACGCAGCTATTGGCCGAAGCGGCTCACGTGACCAGCCTTGACGAGAGCGGTTTGCCATTGTCGCGACTATTGAACGGGTTATTGCGTCGAGCTCGTTGGCAACCCCGTATGGTGGATTACATCAATGCTCACGGAACGGGAACAGAACAGAATGATCGCAATGAACTTTCAGCTGTGACCAATGTCTTTGGTGAACATCCGGATCATCTAGCCTTGAGTTCCGTGAAAGGGATGATTGGCCACACCATCAATGCAGCTGGAAGTTTAGAACTCGCCACGACCTTGATGGCCATGCGAGATGGCTATCGGCCAGGGACGAGAAACCTGATCGACCGTGAGCCGATTGGTAATATTGATTGTTTAGGAAATGAAGGCTCGAAAAGTTCTGTTGATCACGCGATCAAGATGTCAGTCGCGTTTGGTGGTCATTTAGCAGCAGTTGCCATTCAAAAATCGTCTTTCGAAAATCAGCGTGCGGCTGAGCCGTTAGATCCTGCCGCTCGCATTCGGCCCTCAAGCTCGCAAGTCAGGGCAGCGTAAGTACGCACGTAGCACGGGTCTCCGACCCGTTAGGTAGTATGGGTCTCCGACCCGTACTTAAAAAACGGAGTACATAGTGCGGGTCGGAGACCCGTGCTACCAGAGCGAAGAGATGGGATTACCGTTCATCACCTGCAAGCCAAAGCCGATCATAGAGATCGCATTGAGCGTGATGTGCACGATCCAACATGGCCAAATGCGATGTGTGCAGCGATAAAGATAGCCCAGTAAAATTCCCATCAAAATTAAGGGGAACCAGCTAGGTCCGTATTCCGCATGTGCCAAGCCAAACAGCGTCCCCGATAAAAAGAGGGGCCAAATAGGAACAGCCGTACTGACGACATTTGCTTGGGGTTCACTTGTAGCTTCAGCGGTGGTTGGGGGGGGTGGCTCGTCGAGCATATTCCCCAAAATCAAGCGTTGCCAAGTAAATGGACGCGATGCATTGGCTTCTAACATCCCTTGCAAAATCACGCGAAAGAGAAACTCTTCTGTGATCGGGGCAGCAATCACTGCAGCAAAAAATGCGCCGGCGAACATCCACAGGGCTGGTCCCGCATTCAGGGCTTCCAGAAGTGGATGATCGTATTCTTGGTCCAAGAGAAAAACCAAGCTTGCCATGATGATTTGAATGATTGGCAAAAAGAGAATTGCGGCCCCTAATCCCACCACAATGTCATACGCAATCTTCTTGAGGGACCAGCCTAAATCTTCTGCCGTGGCCCGCGTAGTTACCGCAATCATGACACTGGCGAGCACCATGGTAATGATCTGAGACAAGCTGCCCGAAAACATGCGCGACATCGTTTTCAAACCCTCTTGTTGTTCGGGAGGGAAGGTGGCAATCATCGATGCAAAGAACAAACTGTCGAGTGCCTTGATCGTAAGTGTCCCTACTGTCACAAAGAGGACAAAGATTCCCACAAAATGGATCAGTCCCCACGGTGCTGGCCGTCGTGGTTCAACTGGGATCGATTTCCCTCCCATGCGGAACCAGGTAATAACGGAGATCCAGGCCAGGCACGAGCCACCGAGCATGGTCAACAAGAAGAGCCTAAATAGGATCAGAAGTACCGAGGGCTCTGGGGTGGTCGCATTCACGTTGCTTAAACTCGATGGTGGGTTATTTGCTGTTGCGTACAGCGAGGATGATGTATTCGACGCCAGATACAATGGTCAGTAATACGGCGCCCCAAATTGAAATGAAGCGGCCCCATAACATCCATGTTGGCGAATCGGCTTGGTAGATCAACGTCAGCAAGCAAGCGACCACGGCGGCACATTGTAGTACCATCTTCCACTTGCCAAGTTGCTTCGCACTAAAGTCTCCACCTTTCCCCTCGATCATTCCACGCAAACTGGTGACCAGCAATTCTCGCCCGACCACCACCGTTGCAATCCACGGTGCCAAACCACTTTCGGGTTGGCCTACTAAACCGATCATGGTCCCGCATATGATGATCTTGTCTACAAAGGGGTCTAAGATTCGACCCACTTTGGTGACCTGATTAAATTTTCTGGCCCACCAACCATCGATCCAATCGGTTGATACCGCGATAATGAATGCTATAAGTGCGGCCAAGTACCAATGCTGTTCAATCCACCAACACACCAAGATGGCAATAATAAATCGCGCTGCCGAAAGTGCGTTGGGGACGTTGATTACCTTATCCGACGCGACCGGCTTAGATGGCGTGGATGAATTTGGCTCACTTGTGGAACCATCGACTTGGGACGCTTGGGCTGCAGTCGATTGGGCTGGAGTCGGATCGGTGGGAGCGGACATCAAAGAAACTCGTTCATACCTAAACATAAAGCGAACCGGTGAACCACATGTTCGCCTTATAGTTTACCAGCTTTGGCGGCTTCTAGCGATGACCCGCAGGAAGCTGTCCAGCCCGAGCCTGTTCCAAGGCTGTTTGGAGGATTTTGTCGCTGGGAGCTGTGACCGGATTGAGGATTTCGCGTCCTCCTTCGTCAATAATTGGTCGAGCCATCACATAGCGATCTAGTTCCACTTTGATATCTGGTCCGACGCCCAGTTGGGCGATGGGGGTCCCCTTAGGCGAATAAAATTTCGAAACGGTCAGCCGCAAGCCCGAGCGGACGACGTCGGTATTGTACAGACCTTGGACGCTTCCCTTGCCGTAGGTAGTGGTGCCGATCAGCATGCCGCGTCGATGATCGCGAATGGCACCAGCAAGAATCTCGCTGGCACTGGCGCTGTCGCCGTCAATCAGCACATACAAGGGCATTTGCCAAGTTCCCGCACGATGAGCGGTGAAGTTTTTGTTTTCGATACCGTTGCGGCCACGGGTGGAAACAATAAGACCTTCAGGGATAAACTTATCTGCAATTCGTACCGAGGTTTCGAGCAAACCACCGGGATTGCCGCGTAAGTCCATGATCAAGCTTCGCATGCCTTGCTTTTGCAGGTCCCACAAAGCTCGGTCGAGTTCATCATCGGTCGTTTTCTGAAAGTTGGTAATGCGAAGGTAGCCAACGCCGCGTTGTGCATCGATGATGTGGACCGCTTCAACGCTTGGCACTTCAACGCGTTTGCGAACGACACTCATGGGCATCGTCGTTTGGCCGCGAAGCAACTTAAGCGAGACGGTGCTCCCTTCAGGACCACGAAGCAAATCGGCAACATGATCGGCGCTCGTTGCAGCGGTGGTGATGCCATCCACTTCGAGGATTTCATCGTCAGGTTGAATACCCGCAGAGGCTGCTGGTCCACCACGAATAACGCTTACCACGTTGAGGCGTTGTCCTTGAGGACGCAATTCTACTCCCAGTCCAACAAAATTACCCTCGATCTGCGAGGTCATTTCGATCAGTTCGCCTTCGGTTAAGAATCCAGAGTAAGGATCCAACAAACCTACAGCTCCACATACATATTCATAGATGGTAGCTGTCGATTTCAAACCAATCGTTTGTTCGGCCTTATTGGCAACATGTAGTACAAGTTGGCGAGCTTCAAATCGGTTGGCGACTTCACGCCCCAAGACGTCGCGATGAATGGCCAAGCGGAACTGTTCGACTTGCTCGGGTGAAGCTTCGGGAAGATGTTCAGCTAAGAAGACGGGTTCAGTAAGTGCCACTTCTAGGAAAGCGGTACCATTGCGTAGAACTTCGTTAAGGTTCAGTGGATCGACATAGTTAGCTTCCAGCTTGGCCAGGATCTCCAAATAGAGATCGGCAGCTTGAGTTTGAGTGAGTTTCTCGACGGAGTTACGATAGGTAACGTCGCGGTAACGGCGGGTCACATCAAAGTGGATGCGTGCAATCAGAAGGCGACGTCGCAAATCGCTATCTTCAGGAAACTTCTTGCTGGCTTTTTCGTATAGATGAATCGCTTCGCTCCAGCGGCGATCTTGCTCCAATTCCATCCCCTGGCGGAGAACTTCAGACGCAGCAATCTGGTCCGAAGGAGCAAATCGTCCTTCTTGAGCCCGAGCCCATGGGCCGGACACCAAGCTCAGCAATGCGAGCAGGGCGAATCTATACATCCAGTGTCGTTGACTCCGAGTCATGCAACCAATCTTTCCGCTATCGGCAGGAAGGAAAATGGGCTCACACCGTTAGGTCCATCACGAAGGGCCATACTGTGCGGAGCACCCTGGAAAGAGTAAGGCAAGTGCTCCCGCACTTTGATCCCAGGGGAATATAGGTCACGATAAGTGCATGGTCAAAGAAAGCGTAAAATGATTTTTGCGAATCATTTGATACAGACCGCACAACGTGAACTCGACATTTTCGAATGTGCGAGTTGTGTTTCGCGAAGCGTTGGAATCGTCTGTAACGTTGAACCGCGTTGAACGGTTTGGTTCAATCGTGCGACGATATCCGAACAAACTCCCCGAAAATGGTTCGCCATTTTCAAAGTTCTTCACCGAAGTCGAGCTGGAATGCCGGGTCGGTTTCGAAGGTTGAATCGGCTGGCCCGTCGCTCCGAAAGTGCACGATTTGAACCGCAACACAAGGGCTTACAACGGGGCATCGAGAGCGTTGTTGAGCGAAGTTCTGCGTCGGAAACGCTAAACTTTTGTGTGCATCGTGCACGGCAAACGCGTTAGAATCGGCACCCCTGTGATTGGGAGTTTTCGCGTCTGGAATGCTTCCACGAAAATAGTACGCAGGCCATAGCCAAAAGGCAAATCGGCTATTGCGGTTTTCGGCCTTGGATATCGATCCAGACCAGACGATGATCGGACGCCTCTAGCCACTTCGCGTCGATGGTCTCTATTTGAGTTGTGGTGGGCCAGAAGATTCCTGATCGAACGAGGTTCAACGGCTGGGACGCTAGCACATAATCAACACGCAAATTCCCCGGGTTTCGATCATTGAAATCGCTGGTATCTTCTTCTGGTTTACCTTGATGCGAAAGATTTTTGCCACCTTGTGCAAGCGCCGTTTCTTTGCCGCCTGGAGCGGTGGGTGTCGGAGTCGATTGAACGCGTCTCGACTGCAGCAATTGTCGGATCGCTTTCCCTTGATCATCGCCATCCTGTGGATCTGCATTGAGATCTCCAACAATCACAAACGACTCAGTGTTCGCGAAGCCACCAGTCTGGCCTTGGTCGTCTACAAGAAATGACGCGTTAGGATTTTCGATGTACTCTTTCCATAAGCGTATTTCGTCATGATTGCGTTTGCCATTGCGATCTTCTGGCCCGTCGAAGGCTGGCGGCGTTGGATGACTGCACAACAAATGAATGGTCCCTTGCGGTGTCTCGATTGGAACGTCCCAATGACTTTTGGATGAAAGCCGAAGTTGCTTCCAGATTTCGTCGCTGTAATAGGGCTCTTGCGTTTTAGGATCGACGGGACGTTCTGCATTGGGGAGTGTATGCCACAGCAATTTCTGAAAGGTGCGAACGTTGGCGAACTGAATCGGATACTTGCTGAGCAAAACCATTCCATAATGGCCGGGGTAGCGTCCGAAGCCAAAGGCATCATTGGGATCGTTCGTCTTTCCATTTCGATCTAGGTCCAGTCCGCTCGGTTCGCCCGTATTGACTGGTGCTGAGTAGAAGTTCGCATATTGAATCGGTTCGCCAAGTCCACTTTCTGCTTCGAGGTACTTTGACAAAAACAACTTGATGGTTTTGTTATCGGAGGCGTAATCAAATTCATTGAGTAGCACAATGTCGGGGCGAACGGTGCGAATGACACCTGCGATTCTCTTGGCTTGTTGACTGTCGCTTTCCAATTCCGTCAACAGTGCGCCAGCTTCATCGCGACTGAAGGCCGTATTGAAAGTTGCGACTCGAATGGCGTTGGCATTTTTGGCTGGCGTAAGATTGCTTTGAGCCCAACTCGTTGATTGGATTAGGACAAGCCATGGCAGAATTGCGAGTGCCGAAAGGTTACAATTACAATTGATTCGAAACATCGCTGTCACTCTTCGTTGAAGCACTGATTTTTGTGGCCAGATGCAAAATCTAACGTATGCAGCGGCCGCTGAAAGGTCTTCACGGAATATTTATTTGCTCCATCGCCTTGGGCGATATCGTTTACCCCGTAGCCGCAGCGCTAGCGGAGGCTAGGTCCTGTAGCGGCTCGATCTCTTGCGCGATGTAGTGCAGCTGGGCATTGGGGTGTCTGGCGTTCTGTTTCGATCAAGGGCCTTTGGCGATTTCGTTTACCCCGTAGCCGTAGCGTTAGCGGAGGCTAGGTCCTGTAGCGGCTCGATCTCTTGCACGATGTAGTGCAGCTGGGCATTGGTATGTCTAACGCTCTGTTTCGATTGGGAGCCTTTTGGCGATATCGTTTACCCCGTAGCCGTAGCGCTAGCGGAGGCTAGGTCCTATCACGGCTCGACCTCTTGCACGATATTCTGCAGCGCGGGCATTGGAATGTCTAACGCTCTGATTCGATCAAGAGCCTTTGGCGATTTCGTTTAACCCGTAGCCGTAGCGCTAGTGGAGGCTAGGTCCTATAGCGGCTCGACTTCTTGCGCGATGTAGTGCAGCGCGGGCATAGGAATGTCTAACGCTCAGTTTCGATCAAGAGTCTTTGGCGATTTCGTTTAACCCGTAGCCGTAGCGCTAGCGGAGGCTAGGTCCTGTAGCGACCCGACCTCTTGCACGATGTAGTGCAGCGCGGGTATTGGGGTGTCTAGCGTTCAGTTTCGATCAGGAGCCTTTGGCGATTTCGTTTAACCCGTAGCCGAAGCGCTAGCGGAGGCTAGGTCCTGTAGCGACCCGACCTCTTGCACGATGTAGTGCAGCGCGGGCATTGGAATGGATAACGTTCTGTTTTGATCAGGAGCCTTCGGCGATATCGTAGCCGCAGCGCTAGCGGAGGCTAGGTCCTGTGACGGTTCGATCTCTTGCGCGATGTGGTGCAGCGCGGGGATTGGAATGTCTAACGCTCTGTTTCGATTGGGAGCAATGACGGGGCATATCCAGCCTAGCCTCCGCTAGCGCTACGGCTACGGGCTAAACGAAATACAGCTATCATGGTTTCGCTCGTTGCACGTGGGCATAATAGAACGTCCTGGCACGGACCTAGCCTCCGCTAGCGCTACGGCTACGGGTTAAACGAAATACAACTGCCATGGTTTCGCTCGTTGCACGTGCGCATAATGGAACGTCCTGCCACGGACCTAGCCTCCGCTAGCGATGCGGCTACGGGCTAAACGAATTACAGAGTGTTGTAACCAGGAGTGGACCCTCGGATGTTAAAAATCACCATCTGGAATGAATTTCTTCACGAACGGCAGAACCCACGGCCCGCGCGCGATGTTGGGGTAAATAAATAGTCTAGCGCGATCCCATATTCTTTGGTAGACCATTACTTAATACAAG
>JAFLCP010000119.1 GCA_017303505.1 Planctomycetota bacterium
AAGTCACCCGCAATTTGGAGCTCGGTAAAGCGATCGAAAGGAACATCTTCATTCCAGGCAGACAATACCCAATTGCGATATCGCCATGCTTCACGAAACAGGAAGTTTTCATCCGCACCATTACTATCTGCGTATCGCGCTAGGTCCAACCAATGACGCCCCCAGCGTTCTCCAAACCGAGGTGACGCGAGTAAACGATCAACCACGCGTGAATATGCGTCAGGAGTAGCATCATTTACAAATTGTTCCAATTCGCTTGGCGTTGGCGTAAGTCCGTGGAGGAGGAGTGTGAGACGCCGCAGAAGTGTTGCACGATCGGCGAGTGGCGCCGCAGCGAGTTGGTTTTGTTGACGAGCCGTGTCGACCAACACGTCGATCGCCGATGCGGAGGGATGGTTCTCCGTGACCAAGGGGACGACGGTTGAAAGGGGCTGAAATGCCCAGTGAGATTTGCCCGCTTCCGGATCGGAAGGTGCCGTTAGACTCGAAGGTGTTGTCTCATTGGGGAGCGGTGCTCCCATTTCAATCCACTGTTGGATTTTATGAAGGCTCTCGGGAGGAAGCGGAGCCGCTGGAGGCATTTGCAATTCGGCATCGTGATATTGGACGGCACGCCACAGCAGGCTCGCACCAGCATCGTGTGGTACGACGAATTCCCCACGATGGCCTCCCATTTCCAGGCCCGCTTTGGAGTCTAGAACCAGACCTCCCTCGCGCTTATTTTGAGAATCCGCGTGGCACGTATAACAATGCTGAAAGAATATGGGACGAATGTGGGTTTCGAAAAAGGCAACTCCTTTTTCGTCTTGCTGAACTTGAGCCAAACCCTCATTGGTCACCGTAGCAACTAACAGTAAGCTCAACAGCCATTTGGCTAGAGCGAACGTCTTCACGGGATGGTTAGAATTGGAAAACAAGGGCATGAGGGGACATTCCATTACGGGGAGGGACCCATATCATAACCGAAACGCAATGGCTGGGCCAACCATATTTCCTGGTTTGTCGTTTCCCCACACGAGAATTTTGGTAGGGATATTCTGATTGGTTTGACCCATTGGAAGGACTACGAGTTCCAACCCTACGAAACGACCATCCATCTTTTCAATATCTTCTGGGTTACGTCTAATTGCGACGAATGTAGCGAGGCCGAGATGGATTCGATCCATCGCCCGATTCAAGTAGGAAGTTATCCATGCCCAAGAGTATTTCGTTCCTCGTTGTTTGGGCCATCCTGTCGTGGATGGTCTCGAATAGTTATGCCAATGGTAACGAGACATTACTGAGCGTTCGCTGGCAGGATGGGTATGAGTCGATCACGAAGATGCTAGAGTCGCCAGTCAGCGAGCAGGTGGAGGGAAAGCGTTTTACTCGCCAAGCTTATCCTGCTTTTGAAGCGTTGGAATGGCAAGTGCGACTCAAACCTTCGGCAGAAACCGTCTACGCGGACAAGGCACTTCTTGAGTCGGCTCAATGGGAAATCGAGCTCGCTACGAGCGAGCATGTGGAATTGCGATGGAGTGAAGGGAGTCACGCTCAGCCTAGCGATTTTCGACCGAACCTAGAACGATTGATGCTTGGCAAGCCCGTTCAATTGAAGTCGTTTGGGGGGCGTTCGTCAGATGGTGTGATGCCGTTTTTTCAGCTTGGCAACGACCAAGGGGGCTTCATCATAGCTATCGGTTGGTCGGGTGATTGGGAAGCAAGTTTCGAATTGAACCCACAAGGACGGATTGCGTTTCATGCTGGGTTGCAACGCGCGAATTTTCGATTGCGAAAAGACCAGGAAGTGAGGCTCCCATCGATGTTACTGATGCGTTATGCGGGGCCTTCCGAGAAAGGAATCAATCAATTTCGAAGCTTGATGCTGGAGCATTTTTCACCGCAGCACTTGGAACACGATGAGCTTATGCCTGTGGCGGGGAGTGTTCATGGAATGTTGGGATTCAATGATACGACGGAAGAGAAATTGATTTCGATCGCGACGCGACTCAGTGAAATAAAATTGCCGTTGGATACATACTGGCTCGATGCCGGTTGGAGCGAAGGAGGTTTCCCAGCCAAGCAAGGAAATACAATGCCGGATACTCAGAGGTTCCCACGCGGCCTGCGTCCCGTGGCCGACCTTGCGCATCAAAATCAACAGCGTTTCTTATTGTGGTTTGAGCCTGAGCGCGTAATGCGTGATACGGAGCTGATGAGAGACCATCCGAATTGGTTGATGGTTCCTAAGGGGACTCCAGATGAGTTGCGATACCAAGAGGTGGATGGCTTTCATTTGTTTGACATGGGGAATGAAGTTGCAAGACGGTGGATGCTCGAACGAGTGTCAAAACAAATCACCGATTACGGTGTTGATATCTACCGCCAAGATTGCAACCTCTATCCCGCCTACTATTGGGGAAATGCACTTGTAACGACAGCACAGGAACCCAACTCACAGGAACCAAACGCACAGATGCTCAGCAAGGATGTTTCGTCAGAAGTTGAGTATGTCACGGGGTTGTACGAGTTCCTAGATGAATTACAAGCTCGTCATCCGCAACTTCTAATCGATAACTGTGCGAGTGGTGGGAGACGAGTTGATTTTGAAATGTTGCGCCGGAGTGTCTTGTTGTGGCGGAGCGATTGCACTTGGGGTGACGTTAGTTCGCCGCGCAACATGCAAGCGATGACTTATGGATTGTCATATTGGTTGCCATTGCATGGTTTAGGCGCCGTGGGAACAGATCCTATCTCTTTGCGAAGCGGAATGGGATATTGTGCATCGTACGCTATTCCTTTTGGTAGTGAGCACGACGTTCAGCGCTTGCGCGATCATCTTGCGCGTTTTCTGCGAATACGTGCGTTGTTTTCAAAAGACTTTTATCCTTTGACTCCCTGGACTCTAAAAAACAATGAGTGGATTGCTTGGCAGTTTGATGATGCAGAGAAGGGAAGGGGATTGATCCAAGTCTTCCGTGGCGTCACGGACCAAGGTGGTAAAGAGATTCGGCTCTTTCCGCGCGGATTACAGGAGGCGGCGCTCTATCAGGTATCAGATTGGGACCAAGAAAAAAACGAGACGAAAATGGGTGGGGAGTGGATGAGAACAGGCTGGGTTTGCACCGCTGACGAAACGCAAAACGTAGCGCGAGTCATCGAGTATCGGCGAATGGACTCTGGCGAATCTGGGGATTCAAAATAGCCGCTTCGAATTGTGTCCAGGGCTTCATTTGTTGGAGCGTTTTTGAATTCTTGTGATCGGCTGTAAACGGAAAAAACGGTCAGAAAACGCTTCGATTTTAGGCGAAAATCGGAGCAAGTTTCGCCGGATTTCGCGCCCGAAAACGACCGGTTTTGCTGGGAAACGCTGCGGGTTGTGGCGGGAATAGGGGGGAAGTCGCCGTCTTAGGGATTTGCCAACTCGCGGTCAAATCGGTCCAGGCGATAACGACAAAAAACGCGAAAAACTGTTGACTACAGCTGTAGACACCGATAAGATGACTACAGGTGTAGGCAGATGTGGTTTTGTAGTTTGAGGCGATGATGGTCAAGAAAAGTCAATCGTTGGGACGCGTCGAGTTGGAGTTGCTCCAATATATCGACGAACACCACCCGATTACGGTCCGCGATGTGGCTGAATATTGGCACAGCAAGACTGGGCAAGCTCGCACGACGGTGTTGACGATGATGGAGCGATTGACCAAGAAGGGTTTTTTGACTCGGAAGAAGATTGATAACGTATTTCATTATTCGCCCAAACAGTCGGCAGCCAGTGTGCTGCGTGGGATGGTGGGTGATTTTGTGCATGGCGTGTTGGGTGGTTCGATCCTGCCGCTAGCCGCGTATCTGACGGAAGAAAAACGCCTGAGTGCAGATCAAATCAGCGAACTCAAAAAGTTGGTTGAGCAATTGGAAGATGACGGCACAAAGAAGGAGAAGCGATCATGATTGATTGGTTCGAGATCTTAGTGTGGCGGGTGATGTTGCCCTTTACAGTGGCAACCTCGCTGGTCTGTTTAGTTGAGTTGTTGCCCGTTCGTTTGGCTGCCGTGCATCGTTCTTGGCTTTGGCGGGCGGTGTATTTGAAAACGATTGTGGCGTTGTTTATACCAGCAGCTGCGATGGTTACCGTAAACGTTCCGAGTTGGGTAACCAAAGGATTTAGCAGAGATGATATAGCCGTAGGTGAATCGCGTTTGGATGCGACAGGCACGGGAGCTGCTTCGGCGAGTTTAGGAACGAGTGAATCGAATCCTGTTATAGCTAGTGGCGACGTGACAAAGGGGAGAGAGGCAGCAGCTGATTTCGCTAATGCGTCGGTAGGGCGACGTTGGCGCGATTGGGGTTGGGCAATGGGTGGTTGGTACTTGTTTGGAGCCTGGCTTTCCGGTGTGTGGATTCTGAGTCTGTTATTTGTTTATCGCTACGTTCAATTGATTGTCTTGTTGTTTCAGGGAAGTAAAGAGGCTTCGCTGGAATTGATGCAGATGGTGAATGAGACATCGAGGCAACTGGGGGTTCGAAAGCCAGGTGGAGTTATTTTGTCGCCGGGTGTGTCGGGGCCGATGTTGATGTTCGCTGGCAAGACGACTTTGGTTCTGCCGCAGGACTTTGAACAACGTTATGGTGCGGAAGGATGTCGCATGGCGATTGCCCACGAATTGGCTCATCATCGAAGAGGCGATTTGTGGTGGAATGTGGTGACTGCAGTGGTGTCTATTGCTTTGTTTTTTTGGCCGCCCGCGTGGATTGCGGCGCGGCGCTATTACTTAGCAATGGAAATGGCGTGTGATAACGAAGCGATTCGGAGAGCCCGCCTGAGTTTAGTCGAATATGCGGAGTTGTTGGTGCGATTGTTGGATGATCGGCGCGATCGGGGGATAGGCGCGGTTTCATTATCGATGGCATGGGCGGGATCATTTAAGGCGTTATCGGAGAGGATTCGGTTTATGAAAGTGGATGTGCAAAATTTTCGCCTTCGACAGAACTTGTCGATGGGGATGGCTTTGGTAGCGATGGGGTTGATCGCAGTTCCAGTTACCTTTGGGCAGGAAGAAGACAAGCCCAAGTCGACTGGATCGGCTCAGTTGGATAACAGTCCACGGAGCTTAAAGAAAGAAAAGGAAGAGAAGAAAAGCGGAAACGGATCGGCGTCAGCGTTTTCTTCTGCGGGTGGGTTTAGTTTTGGTTCCAGCGGTGGGCAAGGTGGTACGTTCTTCCGTGGCGGCGGAGGTTCCGGTGGGACTGGCAGTGGCATGGGGCGGAGCAGTGGATTCGGTGGAGGTGGCGTGATTGTGGGTGGTTCGGCCAGTGCGTCGACAGGGACACCTGACGAGCCGCCGCAAAATGAATCGCCCGGTTATCGATCTGGTTCGACAGGCAGTCGCTCAAGTGGCTCGCGAAGTGGCGGCTCTATGATGGCCAGTGGCTCATCCAGCAGCAATGGTGTCACTGTCACACAGAACGTTGAAGAAGTGGATGGTTTGCCCGTCAAAACAACCCACATCAAAGACAAGAAAAACAATGTGACTATCGTGGAAAATGAAGTTGATGGGATCACCGTCACCATCCGAACGCCAGTGAAGGGTAAAGAAGATAAGGTCAAGACATTCAAAGCTGATGACGTTGACCAGTTGAAGAAGGATTCTGCTGAAGCTTACCGATGGTACAAGAAGTATGCTTCTGGGCCTACGGGATCGGTATCGATCCAAAACGGTGGTGCTCAAGCTATGGCGGGTGGAGCTGCAGGCGGCAACGCAGGTGGTGGTGCAGGAGGAGCTGCGGGTGGAAATGGTGGCGGCATTGCAAATGGTTTTGGTGGCGGGTTACCTGGAAATGCGGCTGGAAATCCGGGGAAAGCGATGATGATACAGCAGTTGCACCAAATGATGGCCGACTCGGACGATCCGATCCTCAAGGCTCAAATTCAATCGATGTTGGATCGCTTGCAAGAAGATGATGAAAAGGGCGCGGACGACGATGAGTCGTTGTAAGAATCGATTTGATACCTTTGGTATATATCTGCGTGCCAAGGTTCGATTGTAGGAATGGAAAAGGGAGAGGCTGTAAGTGCCTCTCCCTTTTTTCGTTTGATTTTCCCAAGTGTTAGTGAGGCTATGAGAGCCTGAATCCGTCTTAGCAATCTCCCTTTGCGCTCCCGTTATTGTGGACTTTTCGGGCTCGGGAGTTATGGCGTAAGTCTTGTCGGGACGCTTAAGTTCGCTCCGTGATTGCCTTCGTTTTGGGGCCCTCAGCTGGGTGTTTTTTCGTGCGAAATGACGGGCATTCTGGATAATAGGGTGCGTTTTTCCAGGAAAATTGCCACTTCTTTTAATCATGCGACAAGAAATTCACGAAATGGGATTTGCGAAAAAAATGTCGTGTGTTATACAAGATTACTGCTCCAAAGGTTCGATAATCAGCAAGTCCAAATAAATTCCTAATTCCTAATTCCTAATTCCTAATTGGAAATACTCCCTCTCGCCCCAGAAATTTGTCCCCCATGCAAGCTTCACCCCATCTAAAGCGATTGGAAGCGGAGAGCATTTTTATTCTTCGCGAGGTAGCTTCTGAGTTTGAGAACCCTGTGTTGCTTTACTCGATCGGCAAAGACTCTTCGGTCATCTTGCACTTGGCGCGGAAGGCCTTCTTTCCGGCTAAGCCTCCGTTCCCGCTGTTGCACATCGACTCAACATGGGAGTTCAGGGACATGATCGAATTTCGCGAACGCTATGCGCGGCAAGAGTTGGGGCTGAATGTCATTGCGTACCACAACGAAGATGGGGTTCGCGACGGGATTAATCCATTTGACCATGGTGCAAGTTACACCGACATCATGCGAACTCAACCCTTGAAGAGAGCGTTGACACACTTTGGATTTGATGCCGCCATTGGTGGTGGCAGACGCGATGAAGAAAAGTCGCGAGCGAAAGAACGCATTTTTTCTTTTCGCGATCGCAATCATCGATGGGATCCACGAAATCAACGCCCAGAGTTGTGGAGTCTTTATAACACTTGGAAAGCTACCGGTGAGAGTATTCGCGTTTTTCCGATTTCCAATTGGACCGAACTGGATGTCTGGCAATACATCTTGCAAGAGCGAATACCGATTGTGCCCCTCTATTTCGCGAAAGAAAGACCGGTTGTGCGCAGAGGGAATGATTTGATTGTTGTCGATGATGAACGCATGCGTTTGGAGCAGCATGAAAAACCAGTCAATATGAAAGTTCGCTTTCGGACGTTGGGATGTTATCCGGTAACAGGCGCAACCGAGTCCGAGGCAGAAACGATCGAAGATATCGTGCACGAAATGTTGACGACCCGAAGTTCCGAACGACAAGGGCGGGCTGTGGATCGTGAAGAAGCGGCTGCCATGGAGCGTAAGAAAAAGGATGGCTATTTCTAGCCGATGGATTTTGGATTGAAGAAAAGGGTTAGACGTTTTGGCTAGGCATCAAGTGAATCGTTAGAGAGTATCGGGTAATCGAATGAGTGTGGCACAAGAAGTTTATTCTCAACTTGCCGTTCACAATTCCAAGGATCTGCTGCGATTCATCACTTGTGGGAATGTAGATGACGGGAAGAGCACGCTTATCGGCCGGCTGCTATTGGAAGCAGGGGCAATTTACGATGATCAAATAGCCGCATTACAGAACGATTCGAATAAGTATGGCACTACTGGGGGGCGGATCGACACGGCATTATTGCTGGATGGCTTAGAGGATGAACGACAGCAGGGTATCACGATCGACGTTGCCTATCGCTATTTCACCACGCAACGCCGAAAGTTCATTTTGGCTGACTCACCCGGACATGAGCAATTTACTCGCAATATGGCAACGGCTGCTTCCAATGCCGATGTGGCGATAGTGTTGATTGATGTCACCAAAGGTGTATCGGTGCAAACTCGGCGACATGCTTACATCGCAACGCTGCTCGGTGTTAAGCAGATTGTCCTGGCTGTTAACAAAATGGACTTAGTTCAGTATCAGTCCGATGTCTTTCAGCGAATCGTTGACGAGTTTCGGCAATTTGCGACTGCACTTGGTCGAGTCGATGCATACGCGATTCCGTTGTCTGCTTTGGAAGGTGATAACGTGACCGTGCTGTCGGGCAACATGCCCTGGTACCAAGGAGAAACCTTGCTGGGTTACCTTGATAACGTGAGAATAGAGGATCGTCTCAGGCACGCATCACTAAGATTTCCTATCCAGCGAGTGAGTCGCCCTGATGCCAATTTTCGTGGCTTTAGCGGGACAATCTGCTCGGGACAATTGCAATGTGGGGATGAAGTCGTTGTACTACCAGCCCGCAGCAAAGCAAGAATTAAATCCATTGTAACGATGGATGGAGAATTGAATCGAGCAGAAACGCATGACGCCATTACGGTCACTTTGGATCGAGAGTTGAATTTGGCTCGTGGAGATATGCTGGTTCCCGGCGATGCGGAACCTCGCATCACCACAGAATTTCAAGCGACCGTCGTGTGGATGTCTGAGCAACCCTTGGTGATCGAGAAACGCTATTGGCTAAAGCATACGACTCGAAAAACGCCTTGCGAAATCAAGACGCTGCATCATCGCACGGATGTCAACAGTCTAGCGCGGCTGTCAGCACCCGTCTTACGATTGAATGAAATCGGATTCTGTACCTTGCAAACGACTGAGCCTGTGGTGTGCGATGACTATCAAACGAATCGTACTACGGGTTCATTTATCTTGGTGGATCGAATCACGCACGAAACGGTAGCGGCCGGCCTAATCGCGAGCAGCGCGGAAGAAAGCCAGCCAGGCTATTGGTCTTCTGCGTCCGCGTTGACGCATGCGAAACGCCAACAAAGTTTGGTGCGCATGGAGGATCGCGAGGCGCAGTACGGGCAAAAGCCAGGGACAATCTTGATCACGGGCTTGAGCTGTTCGGGGAAAACGACAGTTGCGTTACAGTTGGAAAAGAAGTTATTTGAGGCGGGGAAGATTGTGGTTGTATTGGATGGGCAATGGTTGCGAATGGGCATCAGCCGCGACTTGGCTTTTTCTGCCGAAGAACGATCCGAGAACCTGCGACGTGGGGCAGAGATTGCCAAAATGCTGAATGATTCGGGCCAGATTTGCATCGCTGCATTTGTGGCACCGAGCGCCTGGGTGCGACAGAAGACACGCGAGCTCATTGGTCGCGATCGATTCTTGCATATTCACTTATCGACGCACGTTGAAGTGTGCCGCCAACGCGACAGCACCGGTCAGTATCAGGCTGCTGACCGTGGCGAAATTCAGAACTTTCCCGGTGTTACGTATAGCTACGAAGCGCCAGACGATGCGGATCTTTACTTTGATACCAGTTTGCAGAGTCCTGAGGCCATTGCAGAAGAAGTCTATCAGCGACTCGTTACCAAATGGTTCTGATGACCATGGCGTGTGATCCGCAAACAAAGACCTTCGAAGGAAAATCGGGCTATTCACTGGGCCGGGGGCAATAGATTACAATCTCGCTTCTCTTTCGATCTGTCGAGAAATAGGCGGAGGTTGAAATGCGTATTCGTTTAGGGATCTTGTGGCTATGTTTATGCATGGGTTCAGCGACGGTTTTGGCGGACACAGTGCTTGAACCATCGAAAGATGGAGCAGACACTGCGGCGTTTGAGAAGGCCATTGCGGAAGGTGGCAATATTCATCTCAAGAGCGGAACCTATAAACTCTCGCGGACTGTGATGGTCGATTTGAGCAAAGTGGGGCCCATCAGCATAACAGGAGAGGGGACCGCTCGAATTGACATGCAAGCTGCTGGGCCAGCCTTTCTTTTTGTCGGTACGCACGCAGGGACGGCCGATCCTGCGACCGTTTTACCGCAAGTATGGGAAAAAGAGCGAATGCCTGTGGTGCGAGGGATTGAGTTCACCGCTTCTCACCCTGACGGTGATGGGATTGCAGCGGAAGGAACGATGCAATTGACTCTTTCTCAGTTAACGATTCGCGAAGTGCGGCACGGAATTCACTTATGCAAACGAAATCGAAATATCATCATCGAACAATGTCACGTTTATCACAACCGAGGAGTCGGTGTGTTTTACGATCAAGTGAATTTGCATCAATCGAACATTACCGGATGCCACATTAGCTATAACCAACTTGGTGGTGTGGTCATAGCTGGGGGCGATGTACGCAACGTTCATGTTACGGGTTGCGACATCGAGGCAAACATGTCTGAAACACTGGGTTTTCGCGCCAATGTGTGGGTCGAATGTGCGCGTGGCTCAGGTGCGGAAATCGCGATCACGGGTTGCACGATTCAGCATACCGCGAGCGTTCCTGATTCAGCGAATATTGTGTACGTAGGAGCCGAAGATAGCAGTAATGAAACGATGCCTAAGTGGGGGCATCTCACCATTGCGGACAATATTCTGACGGATTCTCACCATAACATTTGGTTGAAGAACAGCCGAGGTGTAACGATCACGGGGAACACATTCGGCGAAGGACATCAAGAGCATTTGTTGATCGAGAACTCAGAGAGTGTTGTCGTTGGGGCAAATGTTTTCGATCGGAATCCTCCATATTACACAACGAAAACCAAAGATAGCCAAGACATTTTGCTATTTCGCAATTGCAAGAACTGCGTGTTGCAAGGTTTGTTGCTCAACGGAATCAGCCACAAAAGCGGCGCTATACAACTCGAAGGTTGTGAAGGCATGAACTTGCAAGGTTGTTCCATCTTGAATCATGGAGCTGTTGGTTTGGCTTTGCGCGATTGTCGAGACTGTTTGGTCACTGGTTGCCTGTTCCGCGGAAAGAAAGGTGAGCAGACTCAATCGATATCGCCTGAGAATGCAGGCGATGGAAACGAGTTCTTTGGCAACAAAGTAGGTGATGCCAAACAGCAGCCGTAATTTGCGGCGCCTGATGTTATGCAACAAAAAAGCGGGGCAGTTCCGTTAAACTTCCCCGCTTTAGACTGTGTTGAACTCTATCGAAGTTACTTCGTTTTTAGCTCGATAGGGGCGATGGTTGTGGTGCCTTCCGCGATCGACAGTTTGATGCCACGATCTTTGGTTACATAACGTCCATTGAGCAGATCTTTGCCAGGTTCAGCCATACCCAAGAGTTTGTCTCTATCGGATGCGACATGCGAAGGGTCTGGCCATGTTACGGTTACCAAGTAGTTGCCTGGTGGAATGCCAGGCTTGGTGTCTGTAACAACGGTAAAGGTTCCATCATCTTTGGCTTGGCCCGAGGAGACCGACGTCGACGTACCACCATCGGGATGGAAAAGTAGAACAGCCCCTTTGGCAGGAGTACCATCAACCACAATCTTTCCTTGGACTTGCAACAGATTCGAGGATGCTCCGCATCCCATGGTGGTCAAAAAAGTGCATGCGATAAGTGCCAGCGATGAGTAAGAACGTAAGGCTTTTTGGTGAGGTTTGATGTCCATAATTCTCTTGTGCTAAAGATCCACAGTGCAAACTGAAAATGAAAAGATCACTCGAATTGAAAAACAATTCGAGTGATCGGCTTAAGTTCAAATGAGGTCAACGATCACTGAGCCATCAACAGGCCCAGCGGTCAAGAATTATTCAGCGTTATCGGCAAGTGGTTCACCTAAGTCACGGCTGACCATTGCTGCGAACACAGGGAGAGAAACGGTTTGTGCTGTGAAGCCAACCGATCCGTCACCACGCAGAGTTTGGATACCACCTGGATGGAAAGAATAGGGAGAGTTTTCATTAACGATGTTGATGAACGAGCAGCCAGGTTGCGTTGGAATATTTTGATCTGCGCCGGAATAGCCGCGAGCGTGGCGAGCGATATTCCAGTCCCCATAGAAGGAGTTTAGTTGCAGACCAACCGCGATCAATTTACCACGGAAGTAAACGTTTTGTTTACCGGCGAGTTCAAGGAAGCAATAGGTGTTGGACAATCCGTCGGTAACTCGTGCGAACTTGATCTTGTTATCGTTGATCATGTCGTTAGAGCCGAGCATCGCGTTATGCGTGGTGGCGTTTGGCATACCGTTGCAGACAGCAAGTGAGCTATGCAAACCGCGGAGTGGTGAATAGTCGGTGCGTGGTAGAACGTACTGTTGACCCGAGGGGAAGCCGATGGGCTGGAAGTACACACCGTAGTCCGACGGAATACCCTGGGGTGTCGAGGGACAGATGAAAACAGGAATCGTGGCAAACAACGATGGGCTATTGGTTCCCATTGGGAATGGAGGTGGCAAGTTGCGGGGATCGACCAATGGCTTTTTGGGGTCCAAGAGGTTCGCGATGTTGGATTGTTCGAGATAAGGCAATAATTGCATGAAGCAACCATTGCGGCGAGCGTCACCAGTCAACGGAAAGAATGGATTATTGGAGGCGGCGTAAGTGTCCGTTAAGGCAAACTCCTTACCCCAAGCTGGTACATACTTAAAAGTTGATTCGTGGTTGTGCAGGGCAAGTCCCAATTGTTTGAGATTATTGCTGCATTGCATGCGACGAGCCGCTTCGCGTGCCGCTTGGACGGCTGGGAGAAGTAGGCCAACCAAGATGCCAATGATGGCGATCACGACCAAGAGTTCAACAAGCGTGAAACCAGAGCGATTCCAGTTTCTCTTCATGGGTTGCCTCCGATGAGCAAGAAATAGTGCAGAGACGAGGATAAGGAGCCAACCAAGTCCGTGGTTGGGTTCCCATAAAGTGTAAACGGAAAAAAATCCCAAGTCTACAAAACTTGTGGGTAATTAATGGAAACCTCTTGTCTGCGACAGCATGTGCTGTTTCGTTCGTCGTTTTTAGGGGGTAGCAACCGGTGTCTTAGTTTTGGGTGTCTAGCTCTGGGGTCAGTGAGCCTTCCGCTAGTTTTTGTTTAGCTTGCTTGAGCCAATCCCGGGTATCGTCCATGTTGGGATCAAGCCGGAGGGCTGTTTCTGCGGCCTTAATGGCATCATCGAACTTGGACATTTTCCACTGAATGCTTGAGAGTTGTGCCCAGTGGGTTGCTTCGGCGGGCGCAAAGTCCGTGAGCTTTTTGGCGTTTCGTTCCGCCGATGTTAAATCGTTGGCATCGAGATCGATCTGGGTGAGGCCGCTCAGCGCCGTTTCATGATTGGGCTGAAGTTCGAGCGTTTTTTCCCATAGGGGACGGGCGTTTGCAAAGAGTCCTTCTAGCCAGTAAGAGGAGGCGATGGCTGAAAGGGAGTCGCAATCGTTGGCAAGAGTGGCGATCACCTGGCGGGAATCAAGCGGGTCGATACCTTCTGGCGTCAGATATTCGCGAGCTTTAATCGCCATCGCCGTGTCACGTTTTTTGACGGCAGTGATCATCATGGTCAGCCCGCGGGCTCGTTGAATTTCCCAAGCAGGGAGCCGGTCACCGGCTCCGTCGACGACCGTCCAAGCCTTGATGTTTTTGGATTCAGGGGCCGTCTTAGGAGATCTCAAAATACGATGGTCCGTTTGGGCGGTGTGAGGCACATTGGATATATCCGATTTTGGCATGTGGCAATCGATGCAAGAATCCTCGGGCGACTGAGCTTTGCGTTCGTCGTCGGGGAGCGAACAACCTTTTTCGGTGTGGCATTTAAGGCAACTGAGGCGAAATTGTTCGACCCGCAATTGGGGTTCGGGAACTTGGTGCGGATCGTGGCATGAGATACAGCCCATTTTTTCTTGGGAGGCCTGATAGCAGCGACTCTCGCGCATTTGTTCAACATGGCTGACAGCCCGGAAGCTACCTCGCGACTCTTGCCTAGTGCTACTTGAAAACACCACGAACACATCCTCTAGCCGATCCCCGGGGCGAAAATCAAAGAAACTGCGCCCGAAGCGTGGAATCACTTGCTCTGCTTGCAAATGGCATTGGTTGCAGACATCTTCGCGCTGAGCGGCAGTTAGATCGCTCGGATTGCAAATTGGGTCAACGGATTTTGTTGTAGCCGATTGGGAGGTTGGGGTATTTTTCAAGTTGCGTTGATATGCGATATGTTTTTCGCCCGGACCATGGCAGCGTTCGCAACCAATAACGGCTTCATGGTCTACTTTTGAGGCAAATTGTTGAGAGTTTTGGCTATCGACTCGACCCGCATGGCAATAAAGGCAACTCTCATCAATTCGTCGTTGAAAGCCAGGGTGGCGCACTGGGTTATAGCCGGGCGAAAGGTCCCAGCAGTTTTTGGCGGTGTACCAACCAATCGGAGATTGAAAGAGCATTTGATCTTTGAAAACGAAATAAGCTCTCCCTTTCTGACCGGAGCCAATGGCGAAAGCGATTGGTTCGGTCACTTCTCCAAGGGGACTTCCATCTTCTGCCAGGTGGAGTTGTTGGTGCGTTAAGTGAGTCGGCTTGTTCGCGGCGGCTTCTTCCAAGTTGACGCGGTATTTGTCCGGCCCCGCAACGTTGAGCCAATCGGCTGCCGGTTGTTCGATTCGCTTCATGTTGGACACTTGGGAAATGGACATGCCCATTGGGTGTTGGTCATAGACTTCTGAAATTTTTGCGTGGCACTCACGGCAGGCTTCGCTCCCAACAAAACTCTGGTCACGCTGGGCGGGCAATTCGGCGCGAACGCGGCTTACTGCAGGAGTGGTAGTCGCGGATTCTGTGGGCTTGGCGTCTGCCGATTTTTCCGAGTTGCAACCGACAATCGTTAGGAGAAAGCCGATCCCTACAAGCGAATGTCGCCAGTTTGCCGAATTAGGGTATGCTTGATGCTTTGGGGATGAGATCATGAAAAGTGCCATTCGAATGATTCGTTTGGAGCTCGAACAATCCTGTTTACCTGCATTATCATGCCAAAGTGATAACGCTTGAGTAAATGCGATTGTCCAAAGTGCGGCGAAATGGACTACAGAAGATTATCGTTGGATCGAGGTGATGGGGTGGCACGCAAACCGAATAAGCAGAAAAAGAATCAATCACAAAACGCTTCCCCAGGCGCGGATACGACGGTTGAAACAGTGGGAAGCCAAGTTGAGAAAGGGGCCAACGCCCCATTATCCAAACGGACGTTTTCCAATCGTACCTTGCTGATATTGACAATTCTGTTAATCCCGCTGGGGTATCTCTCCTACCGTTCCGTCCGTTTGTACAACTTGCGGAGCATGGCCTTCGAGGCGAGCGAATTGAGAAACAGCGGCAAATGGCGGACGCTCGAGCCGTTGGCCGTGAAATGGGGACAAGCCGATCCCAGTACGGCAATTCCCTGGTTGTATGCGGCCGAGTGTGCGGAAAAATTGGGTTCACCCGATCGTATGGCCCAGTATTTGGAGAAAATTCCAGGCGACGATCCGCGAGCGCCGGACCTGCTATTGGAGTTGGCGACGATTTACTTCGGTCCTCTCAACAAGCCGCTACAAGGAGTCAAAGCAGTAGAAAGGGCGATTGAATTAGCTCCCGAACACCGTGAGGCACGGCGGCGGTTAATTTTTTACTACGGCATCACCATGCAGCGGGAGAAGGTTATCGAAGCTGCACGTGAGGCGATTCGGGTTGGGGCTGATTCACAGGAGACCTACGTATATTTGATAGGGGCAAACTGGCTGAGTTTTTCTAACGCCTATGAACTAAACGGTAAATGGCTTCAATCGGATAGCAACGATGAAGTTTTTGGAATCGCTGAGGCTTTGCATTGGCGCGGTGCCACAAAAAATGATCCGAGTGTGGCCGCATTGCCAGAGGCGGATCGCGAACGAATTCGCAAAGCGGAACAGGTTGAAATGTTGAAAAAGTACTTGGAGCGATTCCCCAAAAACTCCGAGTTGTTGGCTTTCTTTTTGGAAGAAAGCACGGTTCGAGGCGATATCGAAGAGGTCGAGAAATTGCTCGAACAAGTCCCAGCGAGCGCTGCGAATGATAATCGATTTTGGCACTACAAAGGTTGGTACCACTCCAACTTGTCGGAATGGGAGGAGGCGGAAAAATGCTATCGCAAAGCCTTGGAATTGCATCCCTATGCATGGCGAAGCCAATTTGACTTGGCAGATGTGTTGAGAAAATCGGGCCAAATGGATCAGGTAGAAAAGTGGACTCAATTGTCGCTGGAAGGAAAGGATTTGCAGAAAACGATCCTTCAATTGCCGGACGTCCAGTCGGTTCCGATGGAGGTGTTCAAACGAATGCAAAAGTATGCGGATGAAAGTGGGGATACCCCTGTGGCGGGGAGGATGTTAGAGCGGATCAGACAGTATGGTGGAGGTGTGAATTCTGGACAGTAATTGTCGATTAAGGGAAAATTGCTTGCCTTCAACAAAATTTGTGGGTACACTTCTGAATGATTAAATTCCGATAAAACTTCGAGTAAATATGTTCACTTCTGAAGTTTTGCGGTGCTTATGCAATCTTACTTTTCTCTTAACCAGGCTACAGAAGGACTCTGCCCGTGAGACTATTGGCGTTAGCTGCGTTGTGTTTGACATTCATTGCTGGCTGTCAGCCGTCTGCTGGGACTATTCCCGTTAAAGGCAAACTAACGCTGAAAGGTGCTCCAGCTCCTGAAGGGACGTTGGTTTCATTTGTTCCGGTAGGTGGTGGTGAAACTGCGACTGGCAAGGTTAAAGCTGGCGAATACGAACTTTTCTCAGGTGTACGTGGCGATGTGGGTGCCAAGCCTGGTAAGTACAAAGTTGTTATCGCTGCTGGCACGTCCCCTGACATGGGTGCTTACGAGAATATGAAGAAACCTAAGAAGGATGAAGCTCCAGGTTCATCAACTGGAGATTTCCCAAAAGAGTATGCAACCGCTGAAACCAGTCCTCTGGAAAAAGAGGTGGCAAGCGGTGCTAACTACGATATCGATATTCCATAGGAACTTTTTTGTGCGTTCGTGTTTCTAAGAGAGCGAACGTTCAACTATTTGCCCCGCCTTTTCTTTTCTGTCAAGCGATTCGCGAGAACGTCACGTTCTATTTTATTTATTCGGAGTTATCGGCATGCAGGTATCATTACGACGAAGGGCGGGCTTTACGCTCGTCGAACTGTTGGTGGTTATCGCCATCATCGGTATTTTGGTTGGTCTACTTCTCCCAGCAGTTCAGGCAGCACGCGAAGCGGCTCGCCGAATGCAGTGCAGCAACAACCTCAAGCAAATTGGTTTGGCTGCACAAAACTATCACGACGCTTACAAGACATTGCCTTGGAACAGCGATTCCGCTTGGGATTGGACCAACGGTAACAACCGTCCCAAGAATCACCCACGCGATCACTGGATGACCTTCTCATGGTTGACCGGTATTCTGCCATACATCGAGCAGAAGAATATTTACGACCGCATTAACTGGAACACTTGGGGTTCGCCTCTCGATCCAACCAACGAACCGTTGGCTCGTACCGTGATCGGTGCTTATATTTGTCCATCTAACGACCAACCTGCTTTGCGCGATGGTCAATGGAGCAACTACGGACAGGCTCGCGTCGGCACAATGGCGGGAACTGACTATGTTGGTAACATGGGGCACATTTGGGGTGGTTGGAAAGATTGCGGTGCAGTTCCTGACTTCCCAGGACCAGCAAACAACCCGAATCTCTTCGTTAAGGGTAGCGCTGGTACTCCATGGGTAAACGGTGACTACTTGAACGAACAAGTTAACATCAACGGTTGCTTCAAGTACTTCGGTAGCGTGAAGATGGCTGCCGTTAAAGACGGTACTTCAAACACCGTTTTGGCGTTCGAAGAAATGCACTGGCGCGGTGGTGACCAACCACAATTCGATTACGGCTACAACGATACCGCTGGCTGGATGAGCCCAGTTGGTGCAATCAATACCGTTCGTAACCCAATCAACAACCGCAACCGAGCATGGCAATGGGGTGCCGGTGACCGCCGTTGTGCTGGTTGGAGCAGCTACCACACCGGTGGTGCTCAGGCTGTTCGTGTTGATGGTAGCGTTCAGTTCGTATCGGAAAACGTCGATCACGTCACTCGATACGCTTTGGGTGTACGAAACGACGGTATCCCATTCAACGATACCGAAAACTAATTTTGACTGTCTGAGTTTTATTCTCAGTGCCGTTTGAATACACTTCCATCGGAGAACAACTTGTTTTCCGGTGGAAGTTTTTTTTGCGCATGCTTAATTGGTTTGTGCGACGAGTGAATTATGTGGAATAAAAGATTGCTGGGATTTTGTTTGTGCGGGCTATTGGTGGGCTGCAACAACAAGCCATCGGAAACGGAAGTGACGGACGCAGTATCAAAACCAAACTCGGCAAATACAGCTACAACAAAAAAGGAAGACTCGCTTTTTGGGGCCACCAAAAAAACTTCAAGAGATGACAATAAACAAAACTCACCTTCACTTGCTCCCTTGACTCATAGCCTCCTTTTCACGGATGTCGCGTCGGACTTAGGTGTGGATTTCACCTATGTAAGCGGAGCGGTTGGCAAGTCGCTTATGGTGGAAACGATGGGAGGTGCAGCTGGGATAATTGATTACGACAACGATGGGCGTGTGGACATTTTTCTTTGCCAAGGTGGAGATCCAACGGCTCCATTCTCTGATGATAAACAGCCTGCCGATGCCCTATTCCGTCAGGTCGAGCTCAATCGTTTTGTCAACATCCACTCGCATTTGCACCTAGCTGTGAACTATCGCTATAGCATGGGCGTGGCGGTAGGTGATTATGATGACGATGGCTTCGATGATATCTACATTACCAACTACGATGAAAATCAGTTGTTGCGCAACTTGGGTGACGGCACGTTTGAAGATGTAACTGAATTCGCTGGAGTTTCCGACAAACGCTGGTCCTGTGCCGGCGCGTTTGCTGATCTCAATGGAGATTCGCTGCTTGACCTCTATGTTAGCAACTATGTGGAATATGACGTGCATGAACCGAAGGATTGCCGTAATCCAGAGGGTAAACATCGCATGTGTCATCCACGTGAATTGCCAGGCGTCGATGATGAATGTTTCTTCAATAGCGGAGATGGAACTTTCGCAGCTGAATCGAAACAACGAGGGCTAGTAGGCGAAGATGGAAAAGGACTCGGAGTTGCGATTGCCGATTTTGATAAAAACGGTTCGATGGATATCTATGTTGCAAACGATACCACCGCCAATTTCTATTTCGTCAATTCGGGCAAAGGCGAATTTCAAGAACGTGCTAAGATTTTGGGCTGCGCGATGGATAGAAATGGCGCCTTTCAAGCGAGTATGGGATTAGGTATCGGTGACTACAATCGCGACGGCCTGCTCGATATCTACTCGACCCACTTTTACGACGAATCCAATACGCTCTACCAAAATATTGGAAAAGCTGGTTTTCAAGATGTAACAGGAATCGCGGGGCTTCACGATGTAACGCTTCCTCGCTTGGGCTTTGGCACATGCATTGAAGATTTTGACGAAAACGGAATCGCTGACATTTTCGTAGCCAACGGACACATCGAAAACAACCCAGAAAACCAATATCACAAAATGGAGCCGCAGCTCTTCACCTACAATGGTCGTCGGTTTGTTGATGAGAGTGCCTTTGCGGGGGAGTTCTTTAAGGCAAAAGCTGTAGGACGTGGAGTATGTACCGCAGATATCGATCTCGATGGTGACCTCGATATCATCGTGGTGCATCAGGACTCTCGTACGGCTATATTGCGAAATGATTCGCAACGCGGGAACTGGTTGAACTTTGTGTTTCGCGGAAAAAAGACCAACCGCCGCGGAATTGGATGCTGGGTCAAGGTCGAGCTCAACGGTGAGAAATGGGAACAGCAATTGTATGGAGGCGGGAGTTATGCTTCCTACCGACAACCCATATTGGCTTTTGGTTTTGGAAAACTAACCGGTAAAGCAAAAGTTGAGGTTCGGTGGCCGAGCGGCAAAATACAAAATATTGAGGCAGTCGATTTAAACCAGTTAATGGTTATGGAAGAGCCGACGGAGTGATTGAAAATGATGTCTATTCGCGCGTTAACGACATTGGCCCTGCTCCTGCTTGCAACGGAAATTCATGCCCAAGTTGTGCGTGAAAATATCCCTTATGTTGAACCGAACCATGTGCGACAAGTGCTCGATGTTTATTCGCAGCCAGGTAGTGAGAAGTTGCCTGTTGTTTTTTGGATCCATGGCGGTGGCTGGCAAGTCGGCGACAAGAAGGATGTAGAGCTGAAACCGAAGTGGTTTACTGAGCGCGGATTTGTATTCGTGTCGACCAACTACCGGTTGCTGCCCGATGTCTCAATGCGCGAGTTGATAAGTGATGTAGCCAGCGGGCTCGGTTGGACCCATAAGAACATCGAAAAATTTGGTGGTGATCCGAATCAAATATTTGTAATGGGCCACTCTGCCGGCGCGCAGTTGGCGGCCATACTGTGCACGGACCACCGCTATTTGGAGAAAGTCGGAGTTCCACCGACGGCTCTGCGAGGCTGTGTACCGGTCGATGGCGATACCTACGATATACCTGCGATGATCATGACCGCCGAGATGCGTCAAACGCTCCATGGGTTGCCGCTTTCAGAAAATGGTCATCGCGTTAAGTTTGGGAATGATCCCAAATTGCATGTTGATTTTTCTGCGGTCACACATATCGCCAAAGGAAAGAACATTCCTCCTTTTCTGATCTTGTATGTGTCAGGTCATCCTGATGTCACCGCGCAGGCAAAACGATTGGAGATGAGTCTTGCACAAGCTGACATAGGCGTGAGTTCGTTCGGAGCTAGTAATACGAACCATAGCAAATTGAACGATGACTTAGGACAAGAGAATGATATTGCCACAAAGAAGTTGTTTGAATTTACTGAGCGTTACAAGGTTGTAACAAAATAAGCCAGAAAGAAACGGTACCTGCGATTTGAATGAGTGGGCTTTTCATGTGATATTGGTCGACTTCTACTTGATGATCTTCAGGTAAGAAGTCGGTTCGCCGTGATGTTACTAAGACCGCAAAAGGTTCGCAGGATTTAAACCATCTTAACTCAATGTTCACCCAAATTACGAGCGAAATTCGCATTCACAACCGATCTTGACGTCGCATGGTCTCACCCTACGTGGCTTGAAGGGACAACCTTTTATGATACGGCGCAGTGCTGGATTCACGCTGGTTGAATTGTTAGTTGTGATTGCCATTATTGGCATTTTGGTCGGATTGTTATTGCCAGCGGTACAAGCTGCAAGAGAAGCTGCTCGACGGATGAGCTGCCAGAACAATCTAAAGCAGTTGGGTTTAGCTTTGCATAATCATGAGTCCGTGCGAAAGCAACTTCCCCCACTCGGCGACTACCAGAGCCACGGGAACGCCGTTTATTGGAGTATGCAAACCCGCTTGCTACCATATGCCGAACAAACGAATTTGCAGAATTTGATCGACTATGCGCGGCCGATCAGTCAGCAGCCGCAAGTTGCTAAAGTTCGAGTACCGTTTCTTATGTGTCCCAGTGAGATCAACGATCGTGAGCGACCAGATGGCCCAACCTTCGTTCATTATCCATTGAATTATGCGGGTAATGCAGGAGAGTGGCTGATCATGCAACCACCACAAGGGAAAGGCTCAGGTGTGTTTGTGGTGAATCAAGGTCTGCGGTTATCGTCAATTACTGATGGTACCAGCAATACGCTCGGGATGAGTGAGGTAAAGGCATTTACACCCTATTTAAGAGACGGCGGCAATCCTGCAGCTACCGCTGTTGTCCCGTTACCCTCGGAAGTCGCTGCGTTTGGAGGCGAATTCAAAATCGACTCTGGTCACACCGAATGGGTTGATGCTCGCGTACATCAAACAGGTTTTACCACGACATTTTCTCCTAACCAGATGGTGCCCTACCAGGTTAATGGAATAACCTATAGCATCGATTTTAATTCGATGCGGGAAGGACGAAACGCAATGTTACCTACTTACGCGGTCGTTACAAGTCGTAGCTATCATTCTGGTGGGGTTAACTCGCTTCTCATGGATGGCTCGGTACGATTTGTCGCCCAGACCATCGACCAGAGTATCTGGCGGGCACTGGGGACTCGAGACTCGGGCGAAGTTGTCACTGACTTCTAATTTGAACTCAGTCGGTTGGGGTGACTTGATAAAACGCTTGCATGGCCATCCTCAGACCAACATTATTTTAGAATCGAATAGGTCCGTTGCCCCAGTATGGGGAATCCATTCGAAAAAACTTTCTTGAAGAGCGCGTTTTTGTGCAAGGAAGAACCTCACCGTAACATTTACTATTGGGTGGCAGCGATAATGCCACCATAATGGTAGGGTAAATGGAGCGGAAATCGTGAGTTTGTGGCCAGATACGCAGTTCAGCTTGATCGGAAGGCTTGCCAATGCGGACGACGCAAGTGCGTGGCAACGCTTCGAACAATGCTATCAGGCCGCTATTTTTCGCTTAGCTCGAGGACGTGGTTTGCGGCCAGACGAAGCTCTGGATGTGGTTCAGGAAGTGATGTTGGCGGTGCATCGACAAGCTGAACATTGGCAACCGTCCGGCAATCAAGGGAGTTTTCGGGCTTGGTTATCGGAAACGATTCGCCGGCAGGCCTTTGCTGCCATTCGCTTTCGCAATCGCACTGGTTCGCCTCTGGAAGCGGTTACTGAGCCTATGTATGGCTTGGGTAATGGGACGCTAAATGAACAACAAGAATGGTTGTTTTATGAGGCGATCGCGGATGTGGAAAAGGAAGTGAATCCGCAGCACTGGCGGATCTTTTGGATGACGACCATCGAAGAGCGCGAGCCCAAAGATGTGGCAGAAACTTTGGGCATCCGCTTAGGGACGGTTTACTCAGTGAAGTCGCGTGTGTTGTTGAGTATCAAGAATCGAGTTGAAGAACTACGGCAAATTCAATCGGGACTTTCTCAGAAAGGGCGCGACAATGGGTTGTCATGATGATCGTTGTTTGGCGTTTCTGAGAAATGAGCTATCCGCTTCAGAGACAGAAGCGTTCGAATTGCATTTGGAAGCCTGCGAGCAGTGTCAACAATTACTGTTGGTTCACGCAGGTGGCCATGAAATTGAACAACAAGTGAAGCAGGTGCTGGTGAAGTCGGGGGAGACTCCCTTCCTAAACATGGTAACTGCGAAGGGATCTGAGCAGGAATCATTTGAGGAGACGGACGCGTCCAGCGATGCGTTGTTGGCTGCAGATGTGGCGATATTGAGTCCTTCGGATTTGCCTGATTCCTTGGGGAGAATTGGGACCTTTGAAGCCAAAGCGATTATTGGTCGCGGGGGGATGGGAACGGTTTACAAAGCGCTTGATCCCGCTTTGGGCCGAACGGTTGCTGTAAAGGTATTGCGACCTGAGTTGGCATCGATTCAAACCGCTCGCCAACGTTTTTCGTTGGAGGCGCGCGCGATGGCCTCGGTTGCGCATCAGCATGTTGTGCCTATCTTTGCAGTGGATGAACATCGAGGCCTTCCGTATTTGGCAATGGAATATGTACCAGGTGGTACATTGGAGTCGCGATTAAAGCAACAAGGGCCGTTGGAGTTAGTTTCCGTTTTGCGAATAACACAGCAGATCGCACAGGCCCTTGAAGCAGCTCATGAAACGGGCATCGTCCATCGAGACATCAAGCCGGCGAATATTTTGCTCGATCGTGGTGTGGATCGCGTACGAGTCGCAGACTTTGGCCTAGTTCGTGTTTCCGACGATGCCAGCATGACGCGCAGTGGGATGATTGCCGGGACGCCACTATACATGGCTCCTGAGCAAGTTAAAGGCGAGGTTTGTGATCCACGATCGGATTTGTTTTCGCTGGGTTCGATGGTCTATACGCTCCTTACGGGCGTTCCGCCGTTTCAAGCAGACTCACCGTATGCCGCGATGCAGAAAATCGTTCACGATGAACCCAAGCCGCTTCGCGAATATCGTTCGGATACACCGAGTTGGCTAGGTAGCTTTGTGGCAAAGCTCTTAGAGAAAAAAGCAGAGAACAGGTTTCAAACAGCCCGTGATGTCGCAGAGGCACTCGAAGCTGAGTTGAACTATATACAGAATCCAGGTACGAGCGCCGAACCGAAGCGGGCTTGGTTAACACACTCGCACGCAGTGGCGACCGAGGCTCTGAATACGCTT
>JAFLCP010000012.1 GCA_017303505.1 Planctomycetota bacterium
GTTTACGTGACTCCAAATCCAACCCCAAATCGACGACGCGATTCGATAACTTAGCTTGTCCTTCGGCGGAACCAAAAGAAGCGAGCATCGAGTCCGCTGCAACCCAACCGGCTGGCAATGCAAAATCGCCACCTATTTCTGCTTCCATCGAACCGAGGTTATAGAAACTATATACCTCTGATTCCTCGGATATTTTCTTCAAAAGCTCGCCCGCTTTCACTGCCGCCGATACTCGATCATTGGGAGATAATTTTGGGACGGCCACAGGAGCGATCTGCTCCCACAAAGCCTGCATCGCCATGCTGTCAGTGGGAATGCCTTCCACAACAATGACGTTCTTGATGCCAACCAACGCGCGACGAGCAGGTTCATTTTCGCCCAGTACGACAAGGACTGGAATTCCATTCCCATACCGAGATTCTGTAATGCGCTGCACCAATTGACTGACCGGCATATCGTTCACTTTGCCGGCGATCACAATGAGCTCATACGGATTTGGTTGATCCAAACCTCGCAGCGTGCCCCGAGCGCTTCCCGATGCAGTCGATTGAAAACCGTATTGAAGCAGTTTGGAGGACACGTCTCCGGACTCGTAGGAAAAACCGCTCACAACGAGAGCACGAGGATACGGGCCAACTCGCAGAAGCTCGACTGCGGTTAGCAATACGCGATGACTGCCCGCATAGGGTGCTTGAGGGTCTAATGTCGAAATCGTCTCGAACGCAGCGTAACGGAGGCCCGGATTACCGTTGCCTGTTGCAGCCGCAATATCTTGCAATACCCATTCCGGCATGCTATCGAGTTGGATGCTGCCTAGCAATTGCAAGGCGCGAACCTGCGAGCCATTCCAACCTCGATCTCGACTCATCCGCAATACGCGGCCCAAAAATTCGCTGGTTAGAACGGTTGAAGGAAACTCGCTGGTAAACTGCTGCATCGCCACATCATCATGATACGAGCCATTGTCTTCGAACGCATTTTGCAATCGAATTGCAACCAAGGACTCGAGGGTGTCGCCAGGCACTTCGCTCCAACGCAACATACCACGAGCTTCGCGATCTGCTTGCCACCAAAACGCTTTATCAATCGTGACCTGTTTACCAGCCAACAATCCATTGGCTTGATCCCATCGCATTACCCAGCGTCGATCGTACGTATTACCTGCATACGATTGAGCTTCCTGAATCAAGCGAGCAATCTTGTTGCGCATGTATTGATTTGCTTCGGTTTGGTTGGGGACATACCCCAACAAGCGATTGAGTCCTTCGAGCGAAGTCTTCTTCATCGCTTCGGTCGAATCGCTCCGATTGGTCGCGTTGATCAATGCGGAAGCTGAATCGAATGGCCCAATCTTAGCCAGGACTGCCGTAGCACGTTCTGCGGTAGGCAAATCGGAACCAATAATCATGTCTTCCAACATGGCAATACCGCGATCACCGAACTCAAACACAGCGGCCGACAAACCATCAATGTTGCTAACTTCGTCGGTGGCAATCGCTTTGGCCAGTCTCTGTAAACCTTCGAAGTCCACTTTCAATAGTTCACTTCGCGCTTGTGCTCGTTCGCCAGCCGATTCACTCGACAGGGCAACGATCCACTTGTCCAATTGCTGGGGTGACCGAGCTTGATGATAGGCGGCGTCCAACACTTCGCGAGCCACAATCTTTTGTTGATCGGTTAGCTCAGGCCGATTGGCGATGTTCAACCACAAGGCGGAGTCGGTGTTGTCGAGTAGATTGGCCTTTTGTCCTTGATCCCAATTCGCTGCCCGAATCTGATCTAGATAACGGCCTATTTCATCGAAGCGTTGAATTCGCGCGAGCCAAACAAATGCTTGACCATATTGCTGCGGCGTCACCAGCTGACTGTCACGAATCGAGAGTACCACCACGTTGGACTCGTTGTCCTTTACAGCAGTGTTACCTGAAGTTGCATTTTTGGGTGCTGGGGCAGGGGAGGCAGGCGCGTTACCAAAGGGGTCATCTTGGGCCGATGCTCGCCCGATGGTGAGCAGGCACGACAACGCCAACACACACACCATGCCAAACTTGGAATAGGTGCCGATCGCCGAAGGGATACGGGTACTGCTGCCAGTACGGAATTTCACCTGAATTGACAATAACATTAGCAGCCGAACTTTCAGGTTGGAAAACTAGGTGACAAGAGGTTCCGTCCGCCGATTTCCTTATCCGAATTGATCCAGTCCAGTCTTAGTGTAATCGCTCTTTCCAAGATTGGATCTGTTTTCGTACTTCGTTTGGAGCACTTGATCCATAACTTTGGTAGGCTTGTACGGCCTGGCGCACCCCCAAAACGGCTCGGAGGGCTCCTAAACCACCCCCCTGAGCCAAATCAGGGCAGGGTCCAAGGAATTCCTCATCCGTTAAAGCGGAAAGCGGAACGCCCCTTTTTGAGGCAATGGCAACGTATTCACCGACCAAATGATGGGCACGGCGCTGAGGCATTCCCTGCTTGATCAGGACTTCCATCAACGTGGTTGCGTCCAAATAACCATATTCGAGACGAGATTCGATCGAAGCCCGATTCAATTCGGCACCTTCGACGATGGGAACAGCCAACTCGAGGCAGGCCTCCACGGTATCGAACGCATCAAATAAGGGTGGTTTATCTTCTTGCAAGTCACGGTTGTAAGCGAGCGGCAAACCTTTTATCAACACAATCAAGGTCTGCAAATCACCGATCACACGTGCCGACTTGCCGCGAGTTAATTCCAAGGTATCGGGATTTACCTTTTGAGGCATAATCGACGAACCAGTACAAAACTGATGCGGCAAACGAATGAAGCCATATTCGACCGTGGACCACAAAATCCACTCTTCGGCCCAGGTCGACAAATGCAGGGCGATCAACGACAACACAAATACGCTTTCGACCGCAAAATCTCGATCGCTCGAAATATCAATGCTGTTGGCCGCAACACCCTGAAAATCAAGAGCTTGCGCGGTCCAATGACGGTCGATGGGCAAGGTGGTGCCCGCAACAGCTGCCGCCCCTAAGGGACATTGATTGACGCGTTTGCGACAATCGGCTAACCGCTGGCGATCACGCTCCAATTTTTCCACATACGCCAGCCAATAATGGGGAGCCAAAACAGGCTGAGCTCGCTGCAAATGTGTGTACGCCGGCAAGACGATATCGAAGTCTCGATCGCACCGGTTAACAAACGCTTGTTGCAGGCGTTGTAAGGCGACATCGACTCGATCTAACGCTTCACGCACCCACATCCGCAAATCGGTCGAGATCTGATCGTTTCGACTTCGGGCGGTATGCAATTTGCGTCCCACATCCCCCAGTTTTTGAATCAACTCCTGCTCGATGTGCATATGGATATCTTCCAGCTCCGTTCGGAACGGAAAACTACCCTCATCCAATTTAGCCAAGATCTCACCGAGGCCGCGTTCAATCGCCTGCAGTTCCTCTTCGGTGAGAATTCCCTGGCGTTTGAGCATGGCGGCGTGCGCCAAAGATCCGCGAATATCTTGGGAATACAGTCGATGATCGAAGCTGATGCTTTCGGAAAACTTTTCCAAGCGTTTGTCGGTTGCAGCCTGAAAAACGCCACTCCGGGATGGTGTCGCCAAATTCGTAAAACCCGTCTCTTATTTCCTAGATTGACCCAATGCCTATGGGGCATGATCCTAGGCAGATGCGCCCTAAGATGTCAACTTACCGAGCGGCCAGAATGCCTGGAAATTAGGCAAATTAACCGCCCGATTGCCCGTTCCTCGAACAACCGCCACACGCAGCCGCCGTTTGCCCTCAAATTCGGCACAAAACACCCAACCCAACGATTTTTACCAAACCGAAATATTTCACACCCAACGGTCGATTCATGAAGCGTTACGCAATCCGCGCCGCTTTTGCGTTGACCTCGAACTTGCTGGAGCTTTTTTCATGTATTCGAACGAGTATGACGTCATCGTGATTGGCACAGGCCCCGGCGGCGAAGGGGCAGCCATGCAGGCGGCCAAAAACGGTAAACGTGTGGCGGTGATCGAAAAATATCATCGCATCGGCGGTGGATGCACGCACTGGGGCACCATCCCCAGCAAGGCTTTGCGTTTTGCCATCTACAGTGTTATGGAATCGATGAACAATCCGATTCTCAAAGAATCAGGTGGACGAGGGCGGTCGGTTTCGTTCGGCCAACTTCGCGCCAGCAGTCGCTCGATCATCTCCAAGCAAGAATCGATGCGTCAAACTTTTTACGATCGCAACGGTGTGCCAGTGATCCAAGGTCACGCCCGCTTTATCGACGCCAATACTATTGAAGTAGACGGCGATGTGCAAATTCGTGGCAAGTTCATCGTCATAGCGAGTGGTTCACGCCCCTATCGTCCCGATGGCGTTGATTTTAATCATCCCCGCATTTTTGACAGCGATACCATTCTCGATCTTCAAACCAACCCACAGTCGATCACCGTTTATGGTGCAGGGGTTATCGGTTGTGAATATGCCTCAATGTTTCGCAACCTTGGCATCAAAGTCAACCTCGTCAACACCCGCGAAAAACTGTTGGAGTTCCTCGACGACGAAATCATCGACGCGCTCAGTTATCACATGCGCGACCAAGGAATTTTGTTGCGACATAACGAAACCATGTCCAAAATCGAAGGGCACTCTGATGGTGTAGTGCTCTCGCTGGAAAGCGGTAAACAACTCAAGACCGATATCTTGCTCTGGGCAAACGGCCGCAGCGGCAACACCGAAGATTTGGGGCTTGAAAAAATCGGCGTCGCCCCGAATCGACGTGGCCAAATTGTGGTCAATGAAAATTTCCAAACTGCATGTCCCAACGTCTATGCCGTCGGCGACGTCATTGGCTTTCCATCGCTCGCCAGTGCAGCCTACATGCAAGGTCGAGCTGCCGCCACACATTTCCTCGGCGAAGTTACCTCTTTGCTCGCTCTGCAAAATGTCCCCACCGGTATTTATACCAGCCCTGAAATCAGCTCCATCGGCAAAACCGAGCGTGAACTTACCGAAGCCAAAATTCCATATGAAGTGGGGCATTCCCAATTCAAGAGTTTAGCCCGCGCACAAATTACTGGTCGGGCAATTGGCATGCTCAAAATTCTCTTCCATCGCGAAACCCTAGAAATCCTCGGCGTACATTGCTTTGGCCCCAACGCTGCTGAGATTATTCACATCGGACAAGCGATCATGAATCAGCCCGGCAAAAATAACACACTCGAGTACTTCTTCAATACAACATTCAACTATCCTACGATGGCTGAAGCCTATCGCGTTGCCGCTTTGAATGGTTACAACCGACTCTTTTAATGATGAGATAGATAGTGCGACGGAATCGTTTTGTATTCCACTCGATTCCGTCCGCTGTTCTTCGCTAAGTAGAGCAGCTTGTCGGCGTTGTCGAGTGCTTCTTGCAATGAATCGGCTGGTTGATTGGTCACTCCAAAACTAGCCGTTACTTGCAACGGCACACCGTTGAATAAGAACGGCTCTGAAGCAATGCGTTGTCGCAAAGCCTCGAAGCACTCACGCATGCCCTCTTCTGACATATTCACCATCAAGATGGCGAACTCTTCTCCACCGATTCGAGCCACTACATCCGTTTTGCGGAAACGCTTGCCTAAGATGTCAGCAACTCTTCGCAATACAACGTTCCCTGCTTCATGCCCAAAGGTATCGTTGATCGCTTTGAAATGATCGATGTCGACCATAGCCACGGAAAGCGCAATTTGACCGCGCTGCATCGATGCATACAGCTTGTTACCCACATCGAACAAAAAGCGACGATTATGCATTCCGGTGAGATGATCTCGCGTTGCCGCATTCGTCAAACGATCGATCATATCCACCGAGCGGGCAATATTGATCACACGGCAATAAAACTCTTCGACAGGGAACGGCACCATCAAAAAATCATTGGCACCACTTTTCAAAAAGCCCTGCGCGGTCGACCAATCGCCCATTTCAGAAAGACCGAGAATGGCAAGACTTTCGTGATCGTGACTTGAACGTAAACATCGAATTACTTCTTCACCAGACATTGCCCCTAGGTGCGACCCAACCACTGCAATCCTAAAGTCTCGACGGTCATCCAATAATCGCAAGGCTTCCGCAATACATGAAACAACCTGAACTCCGAAGCGATAGACACGTAGCAACTGCAGCAGACGCTCTCGCTCTTCCGTTTCTGGATACAAGACCAACACTCGCTGCCGTTGGTTATCGCGAATACGATTTACGAATTCGACCAATCGAAACAAACCAGCGGGACTATCTCGATCGATGACATCGACACGGTTAGGAATATCGACTGATGTTTGAATCAAGCCCTGGCCGCGCACTACAACGCTATGCCCCAGACCAAGGATAGGAATCCCCGATTGTACCAAGCGTTTTTTTCGTTCGCAGGTCAGCAAGGCTAATTGAGATTCCTCAATGAGCAGGCACATCGTTGACTCCGTCAACCAATGCTCATTGGCGAAAAGATCATCCAGATCGCTGACCTCAACAGCCGCGATCCCTTCGATTGCATGGAGCTCGCGGATCGCCAATTTGCGAAACCATGCCGAATCGTCGACAAGAACCACTCGGTGCGTCACGGCAACAGCAGCTTGTGCATCTTCATTTTGGGTTATCGCAGGTTTGAGCGTCACAGGTAGATTCCTCCCCAGCAATACTACCTTAATATTCTTCCGGGGAATGAAAGAATTTGTAAAGTTTTTTCCTGAAAAAACTTGGCGCGCACTGTCACTAAAATTGTGGAAAACAACGTTTTTCCATTAGGCCAGTGGCTGACAGATAAAGATTCGGATGAGCGGCTTGTGATCGTGCAGATCAATCCATACAACCTTCACATCCCAACCTTTTTGCGCCATCCAAGGTGCAAATTTTTCACCGGTATAACGCGGGGGTTCACTGAAGAAAACCACGCCGCCGGGAGCTAGGTGTTCTTTGGCGGTATCCATCAATGCGTCCCAAGCCAGTGGCTCATACAGGACATCGGAACCTGCGATGATGTCGAACTGCTCGCCCGCAAATTTATCAACGCCCCAACGGAGTCGTCGAATACGGGTCCGATGTCGAACGGGCCAGGCATGAATCTGAGCCACCAAAAGTGCATTGCCAACGGAATCCGATAGTGTGACTTCCGCCCCCATCATCGCGGCGGCGATCCCCATTGCACCTTGACCACATCCCACTTCCAGCAACCGCTTACCCTCAATACCAAGCGATTGAAGATGCAACACTAACCCTCGATAAGCGCGCCACAACGAAGCCCAAAACGGATCCGCTTCTGCAATCGAAAGGTCCTTGCGTTCGACGGATTTTTCCAACACGGTTTCGGGACGCAAGACCTCTGTCCACGGATAGTCGGCTTGGTCTCCCAAGGGAACCGTGGTACGGCGCATCTCAAACCGCCGACTCATTCGTCCCCACAAGCGAAACCAGTCAGCGCGGTCGGCTGCCGTCTCCAGTGGGGCAGGGGAGTTCGAAATGGCCATCGAATCGGGAGGGGGAGGGAAAGCGATTCGCGAATTTCGATTCAGTAATTGCACATCGTCCATTTCGAAATTGCCGTAGAAACCAATGCCGTTGAGACATAAAAAAACTGCGCTTCAAAACAGTGTTCTGAAGCGCAGCTCATTGCTACTTAGCTATTGAGTACTTCGAAAAAGGTTAGCGGCTAGCAGCCAACTGGCGCTTCTTCTCAGCGATAACTTCTTCTTGAACGCTCATTGGCGTCTTGCGATAGGTTGCCAATTCCATGGTAAAGGTACCACGGCCTTGGGTCATACTTCGCAAGTCGGTCGAATAGCCGAAGGTTTCAGCCAAAGGCAATTCGCAAGAGATGTAGGAGATGCCATCGCGTGCATCGGTCTGGGTAACCAAACCGCGGCGGCTGATGACGTCACCCACCACTGGACCGTTGAAGTTTTCTGGGCACTCGATTTCGACCTTCATGATCGGTTCCAACAATACTGGCTTAGCTTCTCGCATGGTTTGGCGGAAACAATCGCAAGCACAGATATAGAACGCACGTTCCGAAGAGTCCACATCGTGGTAGCTACCGTCATTCAAATCGATTCGTACACCCACAACAGGGAATTCAGCCAATGGACCTTTGCTGAGCGAATCGCGGAAGCCTTTTTCCACAGGAGGAACAAACTGCTTTGGAATACGACCACCGACAATGTGCTCTTCAAATTCGAAAGCTGCCTCGCCTTCGGATGGGATAGGTGACAGTGTGCCCTTGATATGAGCGAACTGACCCGAACCACCAGATTGCTTCTTGTGTTTGTAATCGAAATCGACCTTTTCCGATGGAGCTTCACGGTAGCTCACCTTAGGTGCACCCACATTAACTTCCACTTTGTACTCGCGACGCATACGTTCGACATAAATGTCCAAATGCAATTCGCCCATCCCGCAGATGATCGTTTCGCTCGTTTCTTCATCGTTGAAGACACGGAACGTAGGATCTTCTTTGCGGAAACGGGCCAATGCCTTGCCCATTTTATCGGCGTCTGCACGGCTAGCAGGTGTCACCGCAACCTTGATAACTGGCTCTGGAACGAACATCGATTCCAAAGTGCAATAATCGCGCTCGTTGGAGTAGGTTTCCCCGGTGGCACAATCGATACCCATGATGGCAACGATGTCACCAGCTTCTGCGACATCCACTTCTTCACGTTTGTCAGCATGCATACGAACGATACGGCTGAAGCGTTCTTTTCGGCCAGTGCGTTGGTTGACATACATTTCACCCTTCTCGATTTTACCTTGGTAAACTCGCATAAAGGTCAACTGTCCAAACGGATCTTCTACGATCTTAAATGCCATACCTACCAGCGGAGCATTTGGGTCTGGCTTAAGAACGATCTTTTGGGTTTCGTCACCAACCTTCTTAGCGCTGATCTCGCGATCCAGCGGGCTTGGCAAATAACGCTCCACCGAATCCAACAGCAACTGAACACCCTTGTTCTTGTAAGCCGAGCCAACAAGCACAGGAGTCATACCTTGCTGCTGAGTCGCTTGACGAATCACTTTGTGAATCAACTCTTCGCTGACTTCTTCTTCGCTGAGAAGCTTTTCCATCATCTCGTCGCTATACATCGACAAGCCTTCCAACATGGCACCGCGGCTCTCTTGAGCTTCTTCCAACATGTCAGCCGGAATGTCAACTTCCTTAACGAATTCGCCGTCACGGCCGTCGAAGTTGTATGCCTTCATCTTGATCAAATCGATCACACCAGCGAAAGTTTCACCAGCCCCGATAGGCAACTGGATCATGATCGCATCGGTGTTCAACTTTTCTTTCATCTGTGCCACAACGCGACGAGCATCTGCACCGGTTCGGTCCATCTTGTTGATGAACGCCAAACGGGGAACGTTGTAACGACGCATCTGGCGATCCACGGTCAACGACTGGCTTTGAACGCCACCCACAGCGCACAAAACCAAAACCGCACCGTCAAGAACGCGAAGCGAACGTTCCACTTCGATGGTAAAGTCCACGTGACCGGGAGTGTCAATCAAGTTGATGGTGGTGTCGTGCCAATGCACTTGGGTAGCAGCCGAGGTAATGGTAATACCACGCTCTTTTTCCAAATCCATGTAGTCCATGGTAGCGCCGTCGCCGCCACCCTTCACTTCTTCGATCTTATGGATACGGCCTGAGTAGAATAAGATGCGCTCGCTGAGAGTCGTTTTACCCGAGTCAATGTGAGCGCTGATACCGATGTTACGAATTTTCGCCAGATCCATAAAAACCACCTAAAAACGATACAAAAACCTACAGTTTGTTATTTCCACACCGACTCGATTCCTCAGAGGGGAATCAGTCGCCAAGGCTCTCGAAGAGGCATTCCGAAAGATGGAATTCCGATAGTTGGCAATCCGAAATTTGGCGTTCTCCGATGTGGAACGAGACCGCTTAAAGCCTCGTACTATGAAGACCCATCATTCGGGGTTCCGTTCGCCAGAACACCACCGCTTGCCAGAATGCCACCGCCTATATCTTCTCCGACAAATGAAATCTCGTGATATCTTAGCGAGTTTTCCTTATCGCGAAAGAGCAAAACCCCCCCTGACCAGATTGCGAATTCGGCTGGGATGAGCTATGAATGGCCCAAAAACATGAACTAACGTTCAATGGCCTGCAGAATTCTCTGCAACAGATCCTTCAACTCACGATCCACTTCATGAACACGGAGCTCGCGAATCATGGTAGCGATCCCCGGATCTGCCACACTTCCCAAACCAAGAATGGCGGCTCGTCGTACCTCTCGGTCCTCATTCTGCGCCATCCAAATGTACCAGCGCGATGGATCCGCAATCTCCATTCGAGGCAACTCGGATAACAACTTGATTCGTGCCGCCGAATCACCACGCACCAAATTGGTCGCCAAAGCAATCTCTTCGTTACTCAAGCCACGCTCATCCAACTCGCGCACCGCCGCAGCTTGCTCCGAGATATTCTCGGACTTCAACAGCATAAAAAGTTCCAGCACATCTTTTTGCTTCAACGCCACATCCAATCCAGGCGATCGCGTATCGATCCTCTGAATCTTTCCCTCCCAGCGACTCGACTCCCCTTCGCCGACATTTGACGCCGATGGAGTAGCAGCAACTTCATTGCCAGGAGTCGCCACGGCAGAGTCATAACCGATAGGCTGAGAGTTAATACCCCGCGGTGTGTTGGAGAACATTGTGGTCGCGCGTCGATTCTTGGGGATCACTTGAATGTGAGCCATCGGCTCTTCTCCCGCTTCTGCTTGTCGCAAATCGCCAAACCGAACACCAGGAGCCCCTGAACTCGAATCCCCGACAGACGCATCAACGCCACTCTTGGCATCGGGATTCTGATAGTCGATGGGCAGCAATGAGCCACCGCCGATGGACAGAACATTACTGGAGCCACTGTCCGCGAAACTTGCGGATGGTGGAGCTGCAGCCACACCTTCTGGTCCAACAACATCGCCGTTCGACGCAGAACCGGTTGACGCTCTAATACTCGAGTTGCTTCCCGAATCACCCAACATTGAATTCGGCGTAGAAGGTTGTACATCACCTTGAGGGCCATTCGTTCGCAACGGTTCGTACGTTACCGTCCATTGATGATTCTCCAACACCGCCCATGTATCTAAACGTGCTGACGCCCATCGCAGCTTATCCTCTTGTTGCGGATTGCCTTGAGTTTCATAGGAACTGTAAATAGCATTCGCCAACTGACAGCCGAATTGTTTCGATTCGCCACTCCAAGTACCAGCCGCTTTACGCAACTCGCCCGCCAACGATCGAACCCACTCGCTCTCCAATAATTCCTCTGTGGTCATCGCATCTAAACGTCCCTTCAATACTTGAAAAGCAACGCCCGATATCTCAACCCGCGAATCCGCGAGAGCTCCTACGACAACTTCTAAACCATCATCACCCAAAGCTAATAAGTTCTCTGCAGCTACCCCCGCTTCATCCGCCGTCTTCGCGTCATTCAAATCTTGCTCAAGTCGGTAGCAAAGCCACATAGGTGTCACATACTGATAGAGCGCGGCCATGCCACCGGCCATGAACAATACCAACAACCAAGCACTGGCTGAAAAACCCTTCCGTTGAGGAACAAGTTCCGGCCCGAATATGCGATCAACTTTGAGTTTAGGCTTAGTTCGTTGCATCGATTTTGTCTATCCCTGACCAACTGGAGCTCGCGGGTCAACATTCGCACCATCGCGTTATTCACTTCGGCAGCATGCAAGCGTCGTGCTGCAAACCACCCAAGGTTGACTAGTCCCTTTTCAGGTTACCCCAAAACCTATTCATCCATTTTTCTTGCTTTTGACTCAAGATCAGTTCCGCATTTGCCGGCACGTTTTCCCAATTCGGCAGAAATTACCCAAACCCACTCCCTATATTGGGCAACTTTTCCGCCGCCTCAAAATTCTCTCCAAACGCCCGCCAACGAATTCCGAAATAACATCTCTAGCGGTTACTCCAATTGCTTCGAATGAAGCAACCTTACCCATTTATTTGGACGCGATCATGAGCTTGATCCAACCAGTTGATGGGCCCCTTCGTTCGAGACTACCTATGACCTTGCTAGCATCAAGAGCTTGGGACCTTCTCTCGATCCGTTCAATCTCTCTCTGCTTGAGCTTGCTAGCATTATTTTCTACTGGAAGCGTGCTGCTAGCCGTTGATCCCGTACCAGGCCACGAAAACCTAGCCGAGACCGTCGCCAAAATTCCGTTTAACGAGTTGAATCCCGAAGCCCGCGCGAAGATCAATAGCGTCTTGGACAAACCGAGTTTTTCTCGTCGCCTCCCAGCTGAATCGATTCCCTGCGACCACGATCTGTTTCTGTTCCTAGTCCGGCACCCCGAAGTGCTGGTCAACATTTGGGATGTCATGCAGATCACGCGCGTCGAATTGTTGAGAGTGGCCGACTTTGAATTTCGCGGCAATGATGGGGCGGGCACGACCTGCCAATCCGAATTGGTCTACGGCACTCCTAACTTACACATCTATTACGGGACGGGTGTCTATTCAGGCTCTTTAGCAGCCCGCAACCTCAGTGGAAAATGCCTATGTGTCTTGCGAAGTGTCACAGGCAAAGATGCTGCCGGTAATCCAACCATCGGCAGCCAGATGGATATTTACATGAAGCTCGACAGCTTAGGCGCGGATTTAGTCACTCGCACCTTAGCCCCAGTTGTTGGCAAAACGGCTGACAGTAATTTCCGTGAAACAGCACATTTCATTTCGCAGTTATCGCAAGTGTGCGAAACGAATCCGGGTGCTGTTCAAGACATGGCGTCGAAGTTATCCAAAGTGCAACCCGAAATTCGTCAGAAGTTTTCGGAGTGCGCGATGCAAGTTGCTTTGCGAGCCGCTGGAGCAGGACAAGTTGCCAAACCTGCTAAACCCGCGACAGAAGCGGAGATCTTTCAAGCGAATCAAGATCCATTCCGGGGGCTTGAGGCCAAACCTCGCACCCCCGAAAAACCTGAATTGATTATGAAGCGCTAGCTCGCTCTTTGGCTAACTGCTGCATCCCCCGCAAATCTAACTTGCCTGTGCCCAGCACTGGAATCTGCTCTACTTCGAAGAAGCTGTCTTCAGAAGGAATGTAGAGATTGGGCAAGCCTTCGCTCTGCAAACGCTTGGTGATTTCACCGGGTGTCATCGGCAATTTGGTGTGCAATACAATCAGTCGTTCGCCTCGTTTTGGGTCGGGAACAGCGGTGATAACGGCTTGTGGACCGTTTGATTCGCTATCCCCCTGCACACCCAAGATCTTGGAGATCGTCTCTTCAATTTGAATGTGCGGGACCATTTCACCACCAATTTTTGAAAAGCGGCTTTGGCGGCCCGTGATGTGGATGAAACCTTTTGGATCCAAGAACGCCACGTCACCGGTTTCATACCAACCATCCTTGAGCACTTTAGAAGTCAGGTCTTCGCGGTGCAGGTAACCCTTCATCACGTTCGGGCCTTTGATTTGCAACATGCCCGATTCGCCGATTGGTAGGACTTTGCTTGGATCATCTAAGGAGATGATTCTCGCTTGAACATCTTTTACGGGACGCCCAACACTTCCTTCGAGCCAGCCTTCATTCTTGCCGGTTTTATCTCGAGTGGGAGGGATGTTCACGGATACCAATGGACTCAATTCGGTAGTGCCGTAACCTTCGACGGGACGAATCTTAAATCGCTCTTCAAATGCATCGCTCACGCTCACCGGCAACTTCTCGGCGCCTGCGATAACCACATCCAGTTTTTCAAATTGCTTGGGCTCGACGCGGCGTACATAGTTGGTAAGAAACGTCGGCGTAGCCAACAATACAGTGGCTCCATACTGTTCGCACATCTTTCCAACTTGCCGAGCTTCGAGCGGATTGAAATGATAGATGCCGCAAGGTGGCAAGGCTTGCACAGACCACAACGTGACGGTGTATCCGAACGAATGAAAGAAGGGGAGAATTCCCATGACCACGTCATTGTCGTTCAAACCTACACATTCACCAATGGCTGTCACATTGTGATTGATGTTGCCGTATGTCAACACAACGCCTTTGGGCACGCCGGTGGATCCCGAAGTAAAGATAACCGTAAGAGGATCATCCACTTTGCGTTGGGTGAGTCCCAACCATTGATCAAGCATGGAAGCCGGTACAAATTTCGCCGCTGTCGCACACGCAATTTTGTCTACCAACGTTACCGAATCTTTGAAATCTTCGAGATAGACCAATTCGGCATTGAGACTAAAGTTCATCTTTTCCATAAAACGTCGACTGGTTAGCACATGCTTAATACCAGCCAACTTGATGCACTCGTTGAGCACATCCGATGTAACGGTGTAATTGAGATTCACAGAGACTCGACCGCAAAGAGCCACAGCTACGTTGGCCATCGTCGATGCAGCGCTGGGTGGCAACAACAAGCCGAGATATTGCTCATCGGGAGCAAGTACTTTGCGCAACAACAACCGACGCAAGATAAGAGTGCGAATTAAAGCATTGGTACCGGAGACTTCAGTCCCCATCGAGTCGGCCATCTTCAATCGCGAGCCACGGCGTTTCCATTCGCGAATGACTCGCTGTGTAACAAACATCGAACTTTCGGAGTTCGCTTTTGACATGGACTCTTTCTCCCGTGCCTTCCAAACAAACAAATGGGATGCAGAACAGAAAAGGAAACACAAGTTCAGTAAGGAAAAGATAACTCAACGAGCAATGGTCGAGAAGATTGGTATTGTCTTCTGAGCCGTACTCAATCTACAAGAAAGAGGGTTTGGTAAGCGTTCAATGGGCCCAAGATGGATCTTGGCTCAATCGAACCTGGGAGACCAAACGACGGAAAGCGAGAGTACCAGGGAAAGGGATTTCGATGGATCGACTCGGCAGTTTCTTGATTGGATTAGTGATCGGCGGGGTTGGCTTGCACGTTGCTAGCAACTTTTATATTGTCCGATCAGATAATGGAACCCACCTGATCCCAAAGTTGACGGCAAAATTAGAGAATCCCTACCACGATGTCAGAAATTATGGCCCCACGCAGTGGAAAACGAACCAGGATCTAGCCCGCGCCCTGCAAAAAGCGGCCCATCGCAAAAACTAATTACCTACGCCAGACGCTCTAGTAGCCGACAGATTTTCTCCGGGCTGCGTTTAACGCGCAGCTGGAGCGCAGCCGAGGCTAGGTCAGCGGGAGCCCCTAATGCAAGTCGTTCCCAAGCAGAGCCTGGGAACGAGGATATTCGTTACTTCTTAGCGCGAGCGAACCGCAGCACCAGCCGCACCAGCTACATCGCGAGGAGCGGGAACGGCAGATCCACGGTAGTGTCGGCGTCGCACGGTATTGCCGTAGAAATGCAAGGGGCGATATGGACGCTCAAGGATCGGTGTGTTCTGAATCTTCTCTCGTTCAGCACCTCGAGCAATCACGTTCCCCTGCCAGCCTGGCTCACCAGCCGAAACAGTGCTAACCAAGCCCAAAATGGCTACAAACACCAACGACAAGACGCAATTACCCTTCCGCGTCATTGCTTCATCCCCCAACACTGCCAATCCTATGTGACTTCCCGATTACGACGATGATAACATCGATAGAGGCACGTGCTCCCTATCACCTCCGTGACGCAGCATGCCCAAACTTCCTAACCACCGAAATTTACCCCATCGATGCCATACTGTCTAATCGAAAATTGCACGCATTCTCCAAAAATGGAATTCAACGGAACCTTACAAACTGGCTGTGCGCCAGATTCTGGCTATTCGCCCGAATCGTTATTGGCGTTCGCGATTTCCTCGGAATCAATCTTTTCGTCACCATTTTTGTCAAGTCGGCCAAACAGAGCGTGCCAACGTTCGGGAACTTCACTTTTCTCTAAAAGCTTGTCCCCATTTTTGTCCCATCGTTTCGCGGCGGCCTGAATCATCTCGATCGGCACATTCGATTTCTTCGCTTTCTTCTCGCGATCCGCAGACCGTGCAATCGCTAAATCAAAATAGCCGATCATCATTTCCTCATAGGTCTGATCGCCCCATCGCACTCGAGCCGACGGATCGGGATTGTTCAGATTTTCCTCCGAGTTATCAAACGCGGCTTCGCAATACATCTTCGCACCCGCAGGAACCTTGAGCGGCTCTTTCAACCAATAAGCGGTTTGCCAGTTGAAATCATATTTGGGAACGTCCAATAAAATTTCGCGAGTCCCGTCCGGCTTCACCAACGTATACCGAAAAGCTTTTCCACGCAGATGCATGTGTGGACTCATCAACAGCAATTCACTTTCGGGCAGTTCTTCTGGAGTCGTGGCAGCTGTCTGGTAGTTGGCCTCACCTGGCGGAATGTTCAAGCGAACTTGCACAGCACTTGTGGTGACGACTTCATATTTGATCGACTCTGGTTCTGCGAAGATCATTCCAAGTTTGGTCAAATCTTCTTGAGGCGTTCCGATCGGTGTGTAATGAACTTGAAACACCAACTCGCTGCCGGCTGGAATGCGTTTCGCTAATCCCTCAGGATAAGGACCAACTCGCGTACCAGGCACGTAGCCCACTAAGAAACCTCGTTCACCTTCTAGGCCTTCAAAGCTTCCCTTTTCACGCACGAAAACCAACACATGATGAACAACAGCTCGATTGCTTGGTAAAATCTCAGCGGCCTTCAACCACTTGTCTTCTTTAAAGCCTGGATCGACGCGGAAATACTGATATCGCACATCGCCACGGGCGGGAATCTGATAGGGCTTGTCAGCCATCTGCACCACTAGGTCTGGCTCTTTGGGTAACTGCCAACCTGCAATGTATTTCTTGGGTTCCGGGAGTTCGCTGGGATCACCTTCGGGAACACCTGCAGCAACCCATTGATCAATCAACTTGATTTCTTCTTCGCTCATGGAACGATCATTGGCAAAACTTCCATGGCTCGGCGAAGCGTGCCAGGGTGGCATACGCCCATCGTGAATCACTTCCTGAATCATCTCGGCCCAGCCGGCAACTTCAGAATAGTTGGTGAGATCCATCGGACCAATTTCGCCTGTGCGATGACATTCAACACATCGCTCTTGCAAGATGCGGCTTATCTGCTTGCTGAAAGTTACCTGAGCCACTTCAGCACTCTTCTCTACTTTGCGATAACGACCGATACGGCATCCTGGCGCGGGGGAGTGCGGCTGACTCACTTTACCAGAAGCTGCGAGTTCGCTGAGTGCCAAAACCAAATCATTCGCTTCAGCTTTAGGCTTCACGAAGCCAACACCAAATTGATCGTCGATGCGTCCGTAATAAGAGATCATGCGCGAAGAATCCAACACGAAAACTTCGGGAGTCCTGGTCGCTCCGAACAGCTCCGCGATCTTGCCATCCGGATCCTTCAGCATGGGAAACTCAATCTTCTGTCGGCGAACGAATGCGCCGATTTCTTCCAACGAATCTTGCACGTTGGAATTCACACCAATCACTTCGACGCCATCACTCTTAAATTTCTCGCGTATTTCATTCAAGCGACTTGCATACTGCTTTACTAACGGGCACTCCGTACCCAAAAAGGCCACAACCAAAATCTTTTTCGCTTGATATTCGCTCAGCGTGTGCTCTCGGCCTTGCCAATCGCTCGCCTTCAACTCGGTGATGGTTCGTCCTAATACGGGTGAATCAGACTTACCTTCTTCGGCTTGACTACTGCCCGCACTGGCCCAAGCCATGAGGCCCGCCAACACACCACTCACGCTCCATCGCAACCATGACCGATGTCGGTTCAACATATTAAGCACTCTCCCCAATCGCGGACTTTTGATCCGCGACTATCCACATTTTAGGTCTGCCCTGTGTTTCGGCTCGCAGGACGTGAGCCGTTATGCCAAAACGAATGTATCTAGCCAGATGCATCCGCGCCCATATTAACCTTGCGGAAACGCAAAAGTTGCGAAGCATCCATGAATCTCTGGCGAAAAACGGGCTGCGACCTGCAGTCGTTAGAACACCACCCCCACGACTGAGACGATGGTGTTGCAGTTCGAAGATGTATGCCCGTTAAGCAAAACGACCGCTGCTTGTTTTGTCGCTAAGTAGATCTTGAAGTATCCATTCCAAGGCTTGAACTTGGAGTGCGAGTGACATGCTCGGCATGCCACGTCCATCGCTCACCGCCTGTTTTGGCAAAAGGGGCAAATGAATGAAGCCAACCGCGTCAGGCCGGCCCAATTCATGTTGCCATACATGCGACAAATACATGGCTGCGTTACACAGAAATGTCCCCGCGTGATAAGAGATTTGCGTCGGGATACCGAGTTGCTGCAAATGCTGGGACCAATACGCCAACGGCAAATGGGAGCGGAAAGCAACCGGCCCACCCGCGATCAGCGATGGCAAATCAGCACCACCTGTTTCGGTCCGTCCAGCCACGTTTACTGCCAAAGCTTCGAGTCGAATATGCGCGGAGCCAGGCGCTTGCCCCAAATGGAGTACAACATCGAACTCTTTCTCTAAATCCTGACGAAGCCTAGACTTAAGCAAATCGAAATCCACCGGATATCGGCGGGTTGTTATCCGTGAATCATTGGGATGTGTACGTAAATACTCCATGAGTACCAGCCAACTAGCGTTCTCGCTCCATACCTCATAGGGCTCAAAGGCTGTTACCAAGATCTTGACCACTCGGGGATTCTCCACAGTTTGGCAGGCGGCCCGTTCTAGTATTTGACTCGTGCTCGAAGTACCATACCCAATATCCTACCTTATTACCCACCGTTATTCCTCCCAAGTTACCGATCTTTTCGGAAAGCTTGGGTCCCAAGCCTCAACGCGTTGTGGCTGACACTGGGATTCATTTTGGTTACTTCCAAGCCCACAAAATCGAGTTTTGTGCCATGAAACTGCTCCCACTCTCCATTCGTCACGCTCTCTTAACCCTTTTCTTTGTCACCATCAGCTCAGCGCTATGGGCTCAAGATCTGTTCCCCGACAAAGCATTGGAAGCGGCCGTTCGGGCAGAAGTATTCGCCAAACGATACAACCAAGAACCGCTCACGATTGATGACGTCAAAACCATTTCTCAGGTTGTCGGCAAAGGGAAGGGGATTACCAACCTGGAAGGACTTCAGCATTGCGCCGCGTTGATGCTGATCGATCTCGAGAACAATCAGATCGCCGATCTTGCGCCAATCAAAGACCTCAAACTGGTTCAATCACTTACCTTAGCGGGCAACAAAATCGAATCGATTGCACCGCTAGAGAATTTCACCAAACTGCAATATCTCGATGTCTCGCGCAACACGATCAAGGACATTGCTCCTGTTGCCAAAATGGAAAACATGCGTTCGTTGTATCTGAGCCAAAACCAAATCGAATCACTCGCTCCAGTTGCCGGACTAAAGAAGGTGTGGACATTGTACGTGGCCGGAAATCCGATCACCGACTTTGCCCCCGTCGGCCAATTGAAATGGCTCAGCTCTTTCGATGCCAAAGGTTGCAACATCAGCGACCTGAGCTTTCTCAAGCCGCTTACCGAATTGAGCTATGTGATGTTGGCAGACAACAAAATCAGCGACTTGAGCGTGCTGGTTGAAATGGCTCAAGCGGATGCCGCAGGAGCCAAACGATTCGCTCCATTTTGGCGACTCTATTTGTATGGCAATCCATTTTCAGATGCTGCCAACCAAACACAGCTCCCAGCGTTGAAAGCTGCGGGCAGCAAAGTCTTCACAGAAAAACCAAACTAAATCGGCTGTAGCATTTCCTTCAGTTGCTCATACGCTTTCTTAAGAGCAGGGTCATCTGAAAGAGTATCCGCAGCGGACGGATCTCCATTTCCTGAACTCGAAGTGCCACTGGCTGGCACTTCGGAGTTTCGCCAGCGTTGATACAACTTGCGAGTCTCTTCTTCCGTCAACGTGACGTTTAATTTTTCATCCGGCACCACACCCCACTCATCTTTTTCGGTCATGCGTGGACCACGATGAATGTTCTTACCAGAAGGTGGATAATACTTCGCTGTGGTTAACTTTAACCCGCTCCGGCCACCATCCATCACAAAGACTTGCTGAATCGTCCCTTTGCCAAAGCTGCGTTCGCCCGCAACTTTAGCGCGGCCTTGATCATGTAGTGCGGCGGCCACAATTTCACTCGCGCTCGCCGAGCCACCGTTCACCAAAACAACAATCGGAACATCTTTGGCAATGGTTGTGCCCGCAGTGGCATCGTAAACAACTCGGTCCTCAGGGAGACGGCCTTGGATGGTGACAATCGGACCACTCTCTAAAAACATGTCGCAAATATCCACTGCGGCCGGCAGCAGTCCACCTGCATTATCTCGCAAGTCAATCACTAAACCGCGAGCATCACCTTTCACTAGCTCCAACGCTTTCCGGAACTCATCGGTTGTCTTCTCGCCGAAAATATCGATGCGCACATAAGCCACTTTTTCAGTGCCTGGCAAGAAATAATCCCAGGCTCCATCTTTCTTGCGTTGTGCTCCAACGACCGATTCAACTTCGACAGCGGCGCGTTTGATATCGACCTCAATAACAAGATCCTCTTTCCCTTCTTCCAAACTCTTGCGGCTCATTTTCAAATGCACCGAAGTTCCTTCTGGACCACGCAATAACTTGGAAGCATCGTCGACACTCATACCCTCGGTCGACTTCCCTTCAATTTCTAAAATCACATCGCCAGGCTCGACACCAGCTCGCAGAGCGGGCGATCCAGCTAGAGGTGTAATCACGGTCAGCCGTTCGACTGCCGGCGGTCCAACCAGATTCACGCCTAAACCTTCAAACTGTTGCTTGAGCACATCTTGAAAAGGTTTGTATTCCACAGGCGGAATGTAAGACGAATAAGGATCGAGGTCCTTCAACATTCCCGACATAGCCGAATCAAACAGCTTGCGTTGATCGACGGGTTCCACATACGCCCGAGAAATCAATTGCATCGCTGTGCCAATTTCTCCCGACAATCGCAAACGCTGCGCCTGGTAAAAACAGCCCAAGCACACAATCATGGCGACACAGATGATCTGTAAGTTTCTAGTAAGCATGAGAGCGATTCGTCTAGTTGAGTTGGCAGCGCAAGTTTATCAAACCAGAAGCATCGCGATGGCCATCAGGCTTCTGGAGCGGTTTGGCGAATGCGACGCAATTGACCACATGCCGCTTGTATCTCATCACCTTTGCGTTGCCGGAACATGACATTGATGCCACCTTCCAATAGAGCACGCCGAAAATGATGAATCCGTTCAGGTGAAGGGGTTTCATACGGCAAACCGGGTACTGGATTATAGGGGATCACATTGAGCATCGCCCCTCGGTGTGCCAAAAGTTTTACCAGATCATCTGCACATTCAGGTGAATCATTGATCTTCGCCAGCAAAACGTATTCAAACGTCAAACGCCTTCCAGTCCTCTCAAAGTAACGATCGGCAGCCTGCAAAATCGCGCCAATCCCCACCTTGCTATTCGTGGGCACAATCCGGTTTCGCAATTCGTCCGTGGGAGCATGGAGGCTAACCGCTAAATGAAAGGGGACTTCATATTCGGCGAGGCGATCGATGGCGGCAGGTAGCCCAACAGTGCTAATGGTGATACGACGAGGTGAGATTCCTAATCCTTCTGGATGTCGAGCCACATCTAATGCGGCCAAAACATTTTGCAGATTGGCTAACGGCTCTCCCATTCCCATCATGACGATATGACTCAAGCGTTCTTCGGCGGGCAGCAGACGTTGCAAACGCAACATTTGCTCCAGGATTTCGCCGCGTGTTAAGTTGCGATCGACGCCATCCATACCGCTCGCGCAAAACACACACCCCATGCCACAACCGACTTGGCTGCTAACGCAAATCGAACGGCGATGTTCTTCACGCAACAAAACGCATTCGATGCGACCACCATCGGCCATTTGCAACAACAACTTTTCGGTACCATCTTCCGACTCAAGATGATCAACAACCGTCGATGTCCACAGCAATAAAGACTCGCTCAACTCTTGCCGCAATTTCTTGGGCAAGTCGGTCATATCTTCAAACGAGTCCGCGCGTCCTTCGAAAATCCATTTCCATATTTGCTTCGCCCGAAACGCGGGATACCCGCGTTCTTGCAGCCATGTTTGAATCGCCGCTTTGTCCCAATTCAAAATGTGATTGGCAGGCAACGAAGGGCGTTTCGATTCGACAATAGGAAGCATAGGAAAGCGAGGGAAAAATATCTTAGAGGGATCAACGACGCGCACCGATAGACATGGTATTATAGCTCCTCGCCTGAAAAATAGGCTGTTTCTCCCAGTAATCCCAACTGCTTTATGCATAGTTGATCGTCAAATATGATCGAGATCTCCGAAAAACGCGCTGTGGAACTAGTGACCCGACTGATGGAAATCCCTGGCCCTAGCGGCCAAGAGTTGGGCGTCTCGCAAACTGTTGAACAAACGCTACTCGCTGCCGGTGTTCCCGCCAGCTGCATCAGACGGGACAAATCCCACCAACGGTCACATTTCGGTGGTGAAACGGGCAACCTCATTGTAAAGCTCCCAGGCAATCGCCGCGGCCCTCGAGTTTTGCTCTCGGCCCACATGGACACGGTCCCACTCTGCGTCGGTTGCCGACCACAGCGCCGCCAGGACAAGATCGTGTCCGCACTCAGCACTACGGCCTTGGGCGCGGACGATCGCGCGGGTGTCGCGGTCGTCTTGACCGCCGCCCTCGAAGCCCTTGAAAAAAATCTCCCCTACCTCCCCACAACTCTCTGCTTTTTCATTCAAGAGGAAGTTGGCTTGCAAGGTAGCCGTTTGCTGCAAGCGAACTTATTGGGCAAACCCAAACTCGCATTCAACTTTGATGGTGGCATGGCAACCAAAATGACCATTGGCGCCACCAGCGGTGTCCGCATGAATGCCATGTTCAAAGGGATCGCCAGCCACGCTGGTATCGCCCCAGCAGATGGCGCCAACGCCATCACCGCTGCTTCACTAGCCATCGCTCGTTTGCAAAACGATGGTTGGTTGGGAGCTGTAAAGAAAGGGAAATTTGTCGGCACCAGCAACATCGGCGTGTTGCAAGGGGGCAATGCCACCAACGTGGTTGCAGACTCTGCTCTAGTTCGCGCCGAAGCTCGCAGCCATAACAAGGACTTCCGCGATCGCATCGTTCAATCGATGGTCGATGCCTTCACCTGGGGCGCCAGCCAAGTGAAAAATTTGAAAGGGGAAAGCGTCAAAGTTGAAATCGAAAGCCGCATCGATTACGAAGCTTACAAGTTGGACAAAGATGATCCTTCGGTTGTCGCTGCTACCAAAGCTGCTAAATCGTTGGGCCTAGAATCGGTAATGGCGATCAGCGACGGCGGCCTCGATGCCAACTGGTTGTTCCAACATGACATCCCAGCTGTGTCGCTCGGTTGCGGACAACGCAACGTTCACACCACCAACGAATACCTCGATGTCCCCGACTTCCTCAACGCCTGTCGCATTGCGACTTGGTTGATTCAAAATGCAGACTTGGCGTGAGTAATCCGCAATGCAACCTGACGACGAACTCTGCCTCTGCTTTCACGTCTCGTGGCGCAAAGTCATCAACTATGTGCGCGTTGAGAAAGTCACTCGACCAAGCCAAGTGAGCCAATGTTTCGGAGCAGGAACAGGTTGCGGTTGGTGCCGCCCTTTTTTGAATCGTTTGGTCCAACAAGTCGGCGAAGATCCACCGAGCCCCAATGAGATCCAGGCCTGGCTCGAATCTCGCAGTCCCCGAAAAGATCGCTATCAATCGGGACGCGAGTCCCACAAAAACAACACCAAATCAGGCGCAAATTCCGACGAAAACCCGCCCAAACCGGACAGCCCCCCCTAACTAAGGTAGCCACGAACACGGTGACGCGCGCGGTTTGGACTGGGATCACAATCGATTTTTGATTAAGATAGAGGTTATTGGCATGCGACTTTGGCGTGCCAGAGAGCAAATTAGTGTCGGGAAAACGTCCCGAGGAGTAAAAAATGGCCGGCCGGGTAACCAATCGAAAAGCGTTGCGCGAAGCTTATGATGCAGCCGAAGCGCGTGGCGTTGAAGGTGAAGAAGTAGTAGCAGAAACCAAGAAGAAGAAAGAGCCTGCCAAGCGAACGCGAGCCAAGAAAGAGCCTGCCGAAGTTCGAGTTAAGGTTCAATGGGCTGTTTTTAGCCAAAACCTCAAGCGAGTTGCCACTTTCGACTTCAACCAAGAAGCCATGGCCCGCAAGAAGGCAGAAGAATTGTCCCAATCCAGCGGCAATAACCACTTCGTACAAAAGATGAAAGAACCAGTGACCGCGTAACGCGTCACAGCCCAGAGTGATCTCTCTCACTTAAACTTTCATTCACAATACATCTTGAACCATCAGCAATTGTGATCACATTGCCGATGGTTCTTTTCATTTTATCACTAAGTTTCGAACCACTCTTATCGCATACGACTCCTTCCCTATGACCAGCGGCATCGGTTCTGACACCGCTCAGCGATTAACGTCCGCCACACCAGGTGCCATCGGAGTCATCGCGCTGGCTGGCCCTAACGCTCTCACCTCGATTCAACAATATTTCCGCTCCATCCACGGCAACCCCATGTCGCAATGGCCAGTTCCATCCATTCGCTTCGGCCATTGGAATTTAGATGCGCAACACACAGAAGAACTCGTTGTAGCCAGACTCAGCGAGGAGAAGTTTGAACTTCATTGCCATGCAGGTCTCGTTGTTCAATCCATTCTCAATCAGTTGCAGGCGTTGGGCATTACACTTCGCGAGCCCAATGTAAGCCAAGACACGCTGCACACACTGCCGCTGGAACAACAAGCCCAACAACTCTTACTACAAGCAACCACTGAAACGACGGCGGCTATCCTGCTCGATCAGCAGCGTGGTGCTTTGCGCCGAGAGCTCCAAGAAATTTTGGCGCTATTGGATCATGGTGCAAAACAACTCGCTCAACACAAACTGCAAGATCTGCTCAGCTTTTCAGCTGTGGGCTCTCATTTGATTTCACCCTGGCAAGTTCAACTTGCCGGACCACCCAATGTTGGAAAAAGCAGTCTGCTCAATTCGATCTTGGGTTATCGACGCGCTATCGTTCATGATTCAGCTGGTACTACCCGCGATTTGGTACAAGCCACAACGTCGCTCAACGGTTGGCCATTTCGCTTCACCGACTCCGCAGGTGTCCGCGACGCAACCAATCTCGGAGAAGCAGAATCGATTGGTATTGAACGAGCCCTGGCCGCCGCCAACACGATGGATGTCGTCTTGCTCATCCTCGAACCAACACATGGCCTCACCTCTGTGCATCAATTGTTTCTCGAGCGATTTGCGGACAAAACGCTTTTGGTACTTAACCAAATCGATCGCCTCTCTCCCGCCGCTCGTTCCCACTCCATAACCCAATTCAAGGCTCTAGGCGTCAGCGCCCATACCGGCGAAGGTCTCCCCGAATTGCTTTCCGCTATTGAGCGTCGCCTGATTTCTTCGGTTCCCACCCCTGGCCAAGCAATCCCTTTCCTGCCCCATCACTTACAGTCGCTCCATAAGTCGCTCGCCGCCCTGCAAATCGGCCAAATTCCACTCGCCGCGACTGAATTACGTGAACTAATGAGCGTCAAATAGCGTAGCACGGTGGGCTTAGATTGCCCAAACATCCACAAAATGCACATGCAACTACATTGCATGTATGAATAGAACCTATTTACAATGGTTGAATCAAAGCAGCGGATGGGCGACAGCGAGCTATGCCGCTTTGCCCTTATCGGCAACAATCGTATACTGATATTCATCTCGTCCTTCACTGGACCGCCATTATCTAACTGTCATTTTCGGAGCTATGGAATGTTGACCTCCTTTCGTTTTCTTTCATTGGCCTGTTGTCTCGTTGCGACTCTCGCTTGGACCTCTGGCTGCGACAACAAACCTGTTACCCAAGAGCCACCCAAAAAGTCAGGTGCAGCCGAAGAACATGATCATGCTCACGACCACGATCATGATCATGAACACAAAGAAGGCGAAACCCATGCGGATCATGCCGAGGAAGGGGCTCATGACCACAGCAACCTGAGCCTAGCTGACGCTACTAAAGAAATTATCTCCTTGCAAAAAGCCATCTCCGAAGCCTTTGCAGCGAATGATCCCGAGAAGGCTCACGATCCATTGCATGAAATAGGACATATCATCCAAGTGCTCGAAGGTGCCGGCAAGAAAGCCTCACTCTCGGAAGCGGATGCCACCGAACTCAAAGCCACCCAAGATGGTTTGATGGACGCCTTCTCGAAGGTTGACGGTGCGATGCACGGTACAGGCGAAACCAAATATGCCGATGTAGCCGAGCAAGTCGACAAACTGATCGTAACCCTGAAGAAGCTGGCTAAAGTCGAGTAAGTCGCCACATCTCTACGGACATCAGTACCGCAATGAAACGAATTTGTACACGGAGAATTGAATCATGCAGCACGAAGTAAAGCCAAGCTGGATTCTTGCCTTACTCCTTTTTTCACAATTTGGATTTTGGTCCGGCTGTGAATCAAGCGAAGCCCAAAAACTCAATTCACTGAAGGTTTCGCTGGTTTCCGCTCAAGAGCCTGCGAGTCCTAAAACCATTGCGGAAGCGAAAGAAAAGATCGCCGAAACGACAGATGTCGTGATCCGTGGTGTCATTAAGGCTCGCGACCTTGATCCTTTTGAGAAAAACAAGTCCATCTTTATCGTTACGGACATTATCGAAGATGAACATGGTGGCGATCCAAATCACAAACCCGATGATTGCCCTTTTTGCAAACATCGCGCCGAAAACGCCGCCATGGCCCAGGTTCGACTTGTTGACGATAAAGGAACTCCACACCCTTACAGCGCAGCAGACTTGCTGAATGTCAAAGAAGGGGACGTGGTTGTCGTCGCAGGCTCCGCCACATTCGACGAAGCGGTCGATTTGTTCTCCATCACTGCCAAGCAGGTTTACGTCGCTAAAAAGTAAAGCTTGGGTCGCCAACATGGATGGCGATTCGAGGTTACCATGGTCGCAAAAATTTTAAGGGTCGACTCGAAATCGAGTCGGCCCTTTTTTTTACAACAACTCGGCAGCCAGATCGGCCAATAGCGAACGCTCGCCTTTCTCCAACGTGACATGCGAATAGATCGCTTGCCCTTTCATACGGTTGATCAAGTAAGTCAAACCGTTGGAAAGACTATCGAGATAGGGATGATCAATTTGCCGAATATCACCCGTAAAAACAATCTTTGTCCCTTCACCTGCCCGCGTAATAATTGTCTTCACTTCATGCGGCGTTAGATTCTGGGCCTCATCCACAATGAAGAAGATTTTCTGCAAACTGCGGCCGCGAATGTAAGCCAACGGGGTAATCAATAACTTATCCGTCTCTTGCATTTGCTGAATTTTCTTCCGTTCAGCATCGTTTTCGTCGAACTGCCCTTTGATCACGGTGAGGTTGTCATACAACGGCTGCATATAGGGATCTAATTTGGCGTTCACGTCGCCTGGCAAGAAGCCGATATCTTTATTGCTTAGCGGCACAATAGGTCGGGCCAACAAGATTTGGCGAAAGTTGCGACGTTGCTGAAGTGCCGATGCCAAAGCCAAGAGTGTTTTGCCGGTCCCTGCACGCCCAGCCAATGTCACCAATCGCACAGAGTCATCCATCAACGCATTCAACGCGAACGATTGCTCAGCATTGCGAGGCGAGATTCCATAACATTTGAGCTTTTCAACTTTTTGAAAGCGATTGGTTCCCACTTTGTAGTTGGCGAGTATCGACCGAGACGTCGAACGCAGAATGAAGTTCTCGTTGGCGACCGGCGACTCGATAAACGGTACCTCTTCTGCCGTTGGACTCCCTTCTCCATTGAAGAAAGAATCGAGCAGTGGATCGTCAATCTTAAGATGACGCTTGCCGGTATAGAGCGTATCGAAATTCTTTACTTTGTCTGTGGTAAAATCTTGAGCGACAATTCCCAGAGCCTTGGCCTTGATGCGAACATTCGTATCTTTTGAAACCAAGATTACTGCCCGATCTGGCTCCTCTTTGCTCAAAACTAACGCCGTATTCAAAATACGATGATCGGGTATATCCTGGATAAAAGCCTGTTCGACCTTTGGATCAAATTGCTGAGCCAGCGCGACGCGTATCCGTCCACGCCCCTCTCCAAGCGGAGCTCCATCACCTTCCAATAAATCCCCGGCGATTTCGTCCATGCTTCGCAAGAATTGGCGAGCATGGAAGTTGATATCGCTTGTCCCTTTCTTGAATTGATCGAGCTCTTCGATCACGGTGATGGGGATAGCAATGTCATGCTCTTGGAAAGAATAAAGACATTGAGAATCATGCAGAATCACGTTCGTATCCAATACGAACAGTTTCGTCTTGGCCATCCTTGTCTCCTTGGTGGGCTCCTCGCGGGATCTCCATGCCGATGGTGAGATAGACAACAAGCTGCTTGCTCACGTCAAACAGCTATGCCATGTTTTAGCATGAACACAATGCCATAAACAACCAGCCATGGAACCAGACCGGTGCATGACAACGGAGCAGGGGAGGGGATGCGGCATAGCTCCCCTGCATCCCAATTAGGCCTACACTTCAGGCGTCTTTGGCTTGATTTTCTTGGCCCAGAAGCCTCCATCTGCTATCCATTGGCAAATGGCATAGAAAACCGGAGTAAACAACACCGCCAAAACAGTAGCCGTTATCATCCCCCCGCAAACCGCAGTCCCCAACGCCCGCCGACTTGCCGATGCAGCCCCTTCCGCAAACACCAGAGGAAACACACCCAAAATAAAGGCGATCGAAGTCATTAAGATCGGCCGGAACCGAGCCCGCGCCGCATTCACACTGGCGTCGATAATGGATTGACCTTGATGATGAAGCTCCCGTGCAAATTCGACAATCAAAATCGCATTCTTGCTCGCTAGTGCGATAATCAACACCACTCCGATTTGCACATAAATGTTGTTATCCATTTTCACCAGCGCTACCGCCGCCACCGTTCCCAACAATCCCAACGGTACCACCAATATCACGGCGATCGGAAGAATCCAGCTTTCATACAAGAACGCCAGAATCAAATAAACCAACAGCACGGCTAAAGCGAAGATATAAACTTCTTCTCCCTTAGAGTTTTTCTCTTGTAAAGAAACACCACTCCAATCATAGCCGATCGTATCTGGGAATTCTTCGCGAGCCAATTTCTCCATAATCTGCAAGGCTTCACCCGAACTCTTTCCCATCGCGGCAGAACCGGTGATCGTAGCCGATGGATAAAGATTGAAACGGCGGATGATCTGCGGCCCAAACGAATCTCGAATCGTCATCACGCTTCCCAACGAAACCATCTCGCCACCTGCATTGCGAACTTTGAGTTTGCGGATATCGTCCACCTCATCTCGAAACTCTGGTTCTGCTTGCACAGTCACGCGATAGGTTCGTCCGAACTTGTTGAAATCGTTAACATAAGCGGAACCAAGAGCGGCCTGCATCGTCGTAAACACATCACTCACAGGCACCTGCATTTTCATCGCTCGATCGCGATCGATATCAGCGAACAATTGAGGCACACCCGCTCGAAACGTGGAACTGACTCGCAACAGATCTTTCTCTGTGGCCGCCCGCGCTAGAACTTTTTCGATGGCTGCTTGCAGCTCACTTAACCCCACACCCCCGCGATCTTCCACCTGCATTTCGAATCCACCACTCATTCCCAACCCCTGAATGGCCGGCGGCGTAATCACCAAGATGAACGCATCCTTGATCGACGCGAAACGCTTAGACAAATCTTCTACAATTCTGTGCTGTTGTAACGATTCATCATGGCGCTCCTCAAACGAAGTCATGCGTACAAAAACCGTAGCCGCATTCGAGGACTGACTCCCTTCCAACAGCGACATCCCACCCAAGGTGAACCATGTTTCCACGCCGGGAGCATCAGCCAAGATCGCGTTCATCTCTTCGATGACTTCCTGGGTCCTGCTCTGCGACGCTCCGTCAGGCAACTGAACGGCAGTGATCAGATATCCTTGATCTTCAGATGGCAAGAAGCCCGTTGGCAATTGGGTATACCAATACACGGTTCCCGCAATCGTGACCACAAAAGCCACCACCATCACATACCATAATCGAATCAACCATCGCACGATTCCCGCATAGACTCCCTCAACCCAGCGAAAAGCGGTATTGAACCAACGCGACAAAAAGAACCGCTTTGCTTTGGGCGGCTTCAACCAACTCGCACATTGAGCTGGCTTTAATGTCAACGCATTGATTGCGCTGATAAAGGCTGTCGCAGCAATCGTTAATGCGAACTGACGATACAATTCGCCGGTGATGCCACCCAAGAAAACCGTCGGCACAAACACGGCCATTAACACCGCCGTGATTCCAATCACCGGCCCGGTCACTTCTCTCATCGCTAATTTCGTGGCTTGTTTTGGCGATTCTCCTTTTTCAATGTGATGGGCAGCATTCTCTACAATCACAATGGCATCATCGACCACAATCCCAATCGCCAACACCATCCCAAACAAGGTGAGCAAGTTTATGGAAAAGCCTAAGAAAGGCATAATGGCGAAAGCTCCGATGATCGTCACCGGAACCGTTGTCGCCGGTATCAACACGGCTCGCCAATCTTGAATGAAGACCAAAATCACAATCAATACCAAAACACCCGCTTCCAGCAAGGTTTTATAAACTTCCTTGATTGCCGACTCGACATAAGTGGTTGTGTCAAACGGGATGTCATATTGCATCCCCTTCGGAAAACTCTCGGCAAGTTTTTTAAGTGCTTCTTTCACGTTGGCGGCGACCGTTATCGCATTCGCGCCCGGCAACTGATATATGAGCACGCTCGCCGAATCGATCCCACCGCGTTGAGCAAAACTATCATAGGCTTGTGCGCCAAGTTCGACTCGCGCCACATCCCGCAGATATGTAAGCTCCCCATTTCCAGAGTTTTTGATAATGACTGATTCAAATTGCTCGGGCTCGGTCAAGCGGCCCATCGCAGTAACACTCATCTGCACATCTTGCTCGTCACTGATAGGTGGTTGACCAATTTGGCCAGCCGCTACTTGAATGTTCTGCTGTCTTAGTTGAAACAAAAGATCTTGGAAGGTAAGTCCACGCGCTTCCAGCTTGGTCGGATTCACCCATACACGCATGCTGTAGGGGCCACTGCCAGAGACCATTACTTCACCGACACCCTCAACACGGCTCAGCTCATCCCGTAATCTCAAGTTGCCATAATTCGAAAGAAACAAACTATCGAACGTTTTGTCGGGCGAAGTCAACGAAGCGACCAACAAGATATTGGTCGATTGTTTTTTTACAGACAATCCTTGCTGTCGAACTTCGGATGGCAGCAATGGCTCGGCCAGTGCCACCCGATTCTGCACCAAAACTTGAGCTTGATCCAAGTCGGTCCCTACTTTAAACGTAATCGTCAAAGAGTAAGCACCATTGGAAGAGGAAGTCGACGACATATAGAGCATTTGCTCGACGCCGTTGATCTGTTGCTCCAAGACAGCCGCCACCGTTTCCGAAACCACACGCGCATTGGCACCTGGATAAACAGCGGTGACTTGAATCGTGGGTGGCGTAATGTTGGGATAACGCTCGACCGGTAGCGTAAAGGCGGCCACTGCTCCAAAAATAATCGTAAGAATGGCAATGACATTCGCTGCGACTGGTCGTTCAATAAAATAATTTGAAATCACGAGCGAGCCTCCGTCCCAGCCTTAGCACTTGACGGCGGTGCGTTGGCGCCAGCCTGTTTGGCGGAACTGTCGATCGTCACCGAAACTCCTGGTCGTACTCGCTGGAGCCCAGACACAATGACCTTTTCAGATTCACTCAGTCCTTCGGCTATAGTTGTGATCGCGCCTTGAATGGTTCCAATCTTGACGCTCCTTCGCTCGACCTTCATATCGGGCGTCACAACAAATACATACCGCCCCTGCTGATCCATCGCTAAGGCTACGGTCGGCACAACCAAGGTCGGCCGCTCTTTGCTAAAGGCAACTTGCACTCGCGCGAACAATCCTGGCTTCAAAATACCCGCTGGATTTCGAAAGCTTCCGCGCAGCACGGTTGTCCCGGTTCGCGAATTGTTCGATGGTTCGATAAAGTCGATCTTACCTGCGTGTGGAAAGCCATCTTCATTACCTAATCCCATTTGGATGATAGTCTCCACCTGGCGCGGATCGTCGAGTTCGCCCGCTCGCACTTTGTCGAGATACGCCAAAAATGAATTTTCGTCGACCTCGAAATAAACATGAACTGGATCGTTCGAGACAATGGTCGACAACAAAGTGCTGTCAGCGCTAACCAAGTTCCCAGGAGTTAATAAGGTTCGCCCCAACACACCGCGAATCGGAGCGACCACTTTCGTAAACTTCAGATCCAATTCAGCTTGTTTAACTTGCGCTTCTAAGGTTGCAATTTGAGCGAGATTCTCAGCGCGATTGGACACAGCCACGTCATACTCGGCATCGCTAATCGCTTTCGTTCGATGCAAGCGATCAGCTCGTTCGAAGTCTGCGGCGAGTCGCGCTAGCTGCGCCTTCTTCGCCTCGAGGTTACCACGTGCTTGCTCTAAAACAGTCTGATAGGGGGCAGGATCAATTTCGAAAAGCGGAGTGTCTACTTCGACCACATCCCCTTCGCGAACACTCACTTGGTAGCTTTGATCTTCCCCACCGGCGATTTGGGGCGAATTTACTTTGTTGTATCCAGGACTCTTTAGTAGCGTGCCACTAACCCGCGCCCGAACCTCAACTTGTTCTGCCGCCGCGGTGCGCCCTGTAAACTCACGTAACTCCCTGAGAGGAACGTTGGCCACTGTAGCAACTTCAACGAGAGGGGGAGGTGGCGCGACTGGAGGCCCAGCCCCACCCCCTTCGGGCTTTTTACAACCGATCACGACTCCGAGCGAGCACAAGCCGAAAAGCGCTAAGCCACGAAACAACATGATTCACCCCCAAAACTGCGAAGATTGGAAGCCTTCGCCTCGTTTTAATTCCTCGTCTCCATTACAATGTACACTGACGAGTGTAATTTTTCCAGTGTCAGCGTTTTGTGGATGCTCCGCTTGCTTTTGATCGAGTAACAAAGTCGATATACTTACCACCTCTCTTCTCGTCTCCGCTTGGGAAACCAATTCGATGCCAACACCTTCGCGTCTAACCGACCGCAAACATGCCGCCATCGTCACGGCAGCGGTCCAGGTTTTTCACGACCATGGCTTTGAAAACGCCAGCATGGATCACATTGCCGAAGTGGCCAAGGTCTCCAAAAGAACGGTTTACAACCATTTTGAGAGCAAAGAAAAACTCTTTGTTGCGATCGTCGATCAACTCAAATCGAATGCCAACGAAGCTGCCCCGATCAACTACGACAGCCATCTCCCGCTCGACCAACAATTAATCACCTTCCTGCGAAGTGTGATCGACTTTCATTCGCGGCCTGAGTCGAGACGCTTGGCGCGAGTCGTCGTTTCCAAATTATTAACTGACCCCGCCTTAGCGCAAGAGCTTTTTGGTAACGCCAAGATCTTTGAATCGACGCTGTTGAAATGGATGGAACAAGCTCAACAAGATGGGCGTCTTCGAACCTTTAATACCGCCATTGTAGCGAGACAAGTTTTAAGCATGCTTGAAACCTTTTGCATCTGGCCACAACTATTGCGCGACGCCGATCCGCCGAATACACGTCTGCGAAACCAAGTTGCCGCTGAAGCGGCTGCCATGTTCCTTAGTTGCTACCGCCAAGAGTAGTTCATTCGCAATCCACCTCGCATGCCATTGAACTGATAAACTCCCACTCACGTCAAGTGTCGCGATACCCTTGAAGCAACTCCTGCAGCTTAAGATACGCCGAGTTACAAGCGCGTTGTACTGTTTTAGTACTGACACCCTGCAGTTGCGCGATTTCAGCATGTGTGAAGTTATACCAATTCTGTAACACCAGACACTCGCGTTCACGTTCATCGAGCTGATCCATGGCGGCCAAGACATCTAAGGACGTCCAGGCAGGAGCTGGCCCACTCGATTCGCTAGGCTCTATCACACCGCTCTGACTATCTTGTTGCAGTTGACCAAAGGCAACTTGCTTTGGCTTGCGTTCAACACCACGTCCATGGATTTGACGCAACTTATCGAGCAATTGCCGACGAATTTGAAGAGCCGCTAAAGCTAAGAACTGCCGAACCGTCTCGGGTTTCAGATCATCCAGAGCGCGATCGATTCGCACATACGCTTCTGCTATAACGCCATCGGTCTCTTCATCCAACTTATGACGATCGTAACCTGCTAACATCTTGCGAGCCAATAAGCGCAGCCTCGAATAGGCAAGCGTGATGATTTGCTCTTTGAGTTGTTGCGGATTTTCAGTTTGATCTAATTGAGCAAGCAAGCTCTGTAACTGCTGCGTGGTATTGTCCATCGATGGAGATTCGCCAGTACTCATGGCCGCCGACTTAAGGAATGAGTTCAACGAGTAGGGAGTTCAAGTCGCTCCGCACTCGCTTTGCTCCCTGAGTCTACCAAGAGCTCACTGATCATTCGACGGTTGGCTCGATTTTTCTTTCTTCAGCTCCGCTTCAATGGCTTGGCGTTTCTGCATGACTTCCCGCGTAGCAGGGTGATTGGCCCCTGCCGCTTTTATGTAAGCCTCTTCGGCAATTCGCATCTGCTGCAGAGCCTCCTCCCAACGCGACATTTTCGCCAAGCATTCCGCTAATTGAATGGTCGGCTCCATCGCTACCATCGGTGCCACTCCCCGGGGGACCGACGCACAGAGCACTTCACACAACGGTAACGCCTTTTCCGCTTCACCACCCTCATATAGAATCCGCGTTTGTAACATCTTCAGCCGAAATGGCGTAATTTCATCTTCCTTGGGCAAGTTCACCGTTGCCGCTAACGCCTCTTCAACCAGTGCTTTTGCTTTTTCTGTTTGCTTTTGATTGTGCAAAACCTCAGCTTCTTTCAAACCCACATACAGTCGTTGGCCCACGGGAAACAACTTGTTTCGATACAGTGCATCCAACAACTGAAGCGATCGATCCGGTTGTGAATACTGCAACAACACGGCCAAATCGCGCTCGATATGTAAACGCCTGATATCGGCTGGGTCAAGAACTTTTGCTGCTAGCAGCTTTAACTCTTCGAGACGCGTAATCGCTTCTTTCTTGAGCCCATTTCCCAACGCACTTCGTGCGAACATTAACTTCAGCTCGAACTGGCGTTTATCGCTCATGCCGTCGAAGAATTTTGGATTCGAGGAAACAACATTAACTAAATCGGCAACAGAATTCACTTGCGGATAAAAACGCGGATCCGCCAACATGAACACACTTGCCAAACGCTCCACAAGTTCTTCATTCTCGCTTGCCTTCTGCTCGGCGATCACTCGTGCTTGCTCGGCGACTATTGTTTGATTGGCGGCTTCTGCCTCCGCCAGCTCAGCTTTCTCAACAGCTTTTTTCCATCTTTCATTGGAAGCAAGCAACTCGTGATTCTGTTGGAAAGATTGCGACAAGAAGAAACTCAACATCAAGACCATCAACAGCAAACTAATTCCGGTGATCGCAACCGCTTGGCGGTATTTCCTTACACCCCGCAGCGTAAGTTCCCAAATATTTTCTCGGTAACACGATACCCCACTGTCCGAAATGAATCGTTCTACGTCGTCCTTCATATCGCGAGCGGAACGGTAACGCTGTGTGATATCCGCATTCAGTGCTTTAACACAAATCGCTTCGAGTCCTTTGGGAGTCTTGGGGTGCGAGTGATGAGGCGGTTCCCAGCTTCCGGCTTTTGCAGCGGCGTGCGCACCATCACCCCAATACAGAGGCCGATCTGTCAAGATCTGAAACAGGATCGCCCCCAATGAAAAAATGTCGGAGTGCGGTCCTATTTGTTTGGTTTCACCGCGAGCTTGCTCAGGACTCATAAAACCAATCGTTCCCAACACCTCTCCCACTTGCGATTGTGGACCATGCTGAGGTTTCAATGAATCGACAACTGCTGGCGTTTCATCATGTTCGTGAATGGATTTAGCTAAGCCCCAATCAAGTACCAAGGTTTCACCAAAGGGCCCGAGCATGATATTCACAGTCTTCAAGTCGCGATGAACGATTTCGCGACTGTGCGCGTAAGCGATCGTGTTACACAGATCGCAAAACGACCTCAGTATGCGAAGCGCCTCCAACGAGCGCCAATCGATCGTGTGATGTTGACTATGCAACTTCCGAATGGCATCGCGCAGTGTCTCGCCTTGCACAAAGCGCATCGCATAATACGGTTGTCCCAAATCATTTTCGGGCACAAATCCGTAAATCGGCACAATACCTGGATGCTCAAGCTTAGCAGTCACCTCCGCTTCTCGCACAAACCGGCGGCGTGATTGAGGATCTAAGGCGGGTAACGGTTGCAAACATTTCACCGCTACCGGTCGATGCAGTTCTTCATCCACTCCTTCATAGACCCACCCCAATCCACCCGCATCATGAAATCGAACTAAGCGATAGCGAGAAGATGAATCGCGAGAGATTAATTCCTCTGGTTGCGGCGTGGCATCTTCACCGCTCAACGTTCGTCCCAGTTGGTTGCGCTGATGCAAAAAAGCCCGTAACTGACCAGCGAGCTGTGTATCTTTGCCACAAAAAGTTTCGGGGGTTCCACGCAACGTTTCTGGAGTTTCATCCCATTTCTCGACAACATCGAGAATTCGATCGAGATCTTTCATGCCAGCCTCAGCAGCTTTAGGGAGTAAGCCAAGCGATTCGGTTCAGCGGCAACAAACGTTGCGAATTGAGTGCAGCCAGGAACCAAAGTTCTGAACAACTTGAGCCCCATCATCAAGCGACGTAAAGCAAAATCGCTGGACACCGTGACCGATTTCGGCCAATAAAACGCCGAACCAATGAGCGCAAGTCCACTAATTTGTCGATTTTCGGCGAAATTCGAGCAATTCCTCTGATTTTGCTCCAAATCGGTGGCGGATCGACGACGTGGTTCTGACTCCGTCCTGCAGACGAACTTTTTTCATACTTTATTCTTGTCTCCGAGACTGATCCAATGAGCCGCTCCATCACCTCATCCTTGCACGCCATCTATCAAAAACTGGTCCGCACTCACTCTCACCGTATCCAAGACCATCATCGCCGAAAACGAAAATCGAGACTTTCGCTGGAGAGAATGGAATCTCGTCAATTGATGGCCGGGGACCTTAGAGGCCAAATCTTTCACGACACAAACGACAATAGCATCCAAGAAGTGACCGAAGATGGCCTGGCTGGTTGGACGGTGTGGGTTGACACCAATAGCAACGGTCAACAAAACGTCGGCGAACCGAGCGCTGTAACCGATGTCAAAGGAAAGTACCTCATCGCCGGAATTCCAGCTGGTAACTTCAATGTTATCGAACGCCTTGAACCGGGCTTCACACCATCAACCGGTCGCAGCGATCGACAACTCGTTCAGATTCGCGATGGCAAAACGGCTAAAGCAGACTTCCCCAACATCACAGCGCCCATCACCACCGGTTCCGTTTCGGGAACATTGTTCGATGATCTCAATGTGAATGGTGTCTATGATGCCAGCGACAAGGGACTCCCAGCTTGGTCGGTCTTCGTCGACCTCAACAACAATGGTGCTTTCGATGCAGATGAGCCTGCCAGCGTAACCGACAATGATGGTGATTTCAGCATTGCCGATGTACCGAGTGGAGCTCATCGTATTTATGAAATTTCGCAAACTGGTTATCGTCCGGTCACAGGCGGCATCTTTCCGCTACAAGGTGCAGCTCCCTATCGAGATGTTGTCGTCACGTCCGGCGGTAATGTGCGAGTTCAAATCGGCAATGCACTTAATCCCGTCGGCACATTGGGGGGCAATGTATGGAATGATCTTAATGGCGATGGAGTTCATCAAGCAGAAGAAGTGGGTATCGCGAATCGCCCCATCTTCATCGATCTCAACGCCAATGGTTTACAAGATACGGACGAACCAGCCCGACTCACTTCGGCAACGGGTGCGTACTCTTTCGAAGATCTTCGAGTTGGCACTCACAACCTTGTTGAAGTGCTTCCGACCGACTTTATCAATGCTTATGGTAAATCGAACAGCCTATTTGTTTCTCTGACATCATCAGGCCGAACAGTCGATTTCTTCAACTTGCAACCACGGGCTTCGCAACTCAGCGGCAAAATCTTTAGCGATGTCAATTCCGATGGCAAATTGACGATGCCCGAACCAGGAATCGCAGGCTGGAACATTTTTGCCGACCTAAATAACAACGGCACTCAAGAAACTTCCGAGCCAGCGGCAGTGACCGATGTGTTGGGCAATTACACGTTAAATAACGTCCCGTATGGCCTAGCGATGATCCGGACCGAAACGCGCAGTGGCTTTTCCGCAACCAGTCCAGCCGCTCAGCAAACAATGGTTCTCAGCGGTGAAAACCGACAAGATTTCAATTTTGCGAAACACGACACCTCCGACTTCTCTCTTTCTGGTCTCGCATTCCACGATGCCAATCGCAACGGCTTGCAAGATATGGGCGAGGCTGGGCTCAGCGGACTCACTGTTTTCATCGATTCCAACTTCAATGATCAATTGGATGCGGGTGAAGTCTCCACAACTACCTCTGTCGATAAGTTCTACACGCCAGCGGTAAACGAAGCGGGCCAATACAGCTTTACGCACTTAGCTAATGGCACTTACCGAATTGTAGAAGTGGTTTCCGATGAATTGAGCGGCACAGCCATCATCAATCGAAGCCAGACAGTCACAATTACCAATGCATCTGTGACGGACGCCAACTTCGCCAACAATTATCGTCCCAGCGAAATCCATGGCGTTGTCTTTGATGACACCAACAACAACCATCAATGGGATGCACAAGAATATGCACGCCCCAACGTTGCCGTTTACATCGACATCAATCGCAACGGTGCCAAAGATGATAGTGAACCAGAAACCTTAACAGATACCCACGGTCAATATTCATTCGTGAATCTGGCGACAGGCGCCTACATCGTCCGCGAAGTGGAAAGCGGGTTGCACGGCTCTCATACTTACCCCATCACTGGCGGCGGCACATTATGGCCAGAAGGGACCAGCAAGCCCGCCCAAGGTTCGGTTTCGCACGACAACATCACATTGTCTTTGGCTAACGGCGAAAGTTATACTCAAACTGTTAGTCTCACGTTACCTGGAAGCGGAACGATCACTAATCTCGTTGACGTTTTCTTGCTCTTTGACGATACGGGCAGCTTTACGTCTAACAGCCCCATTGTACGCTCTGCGTTCCCGACCATTATCGGTTCACTGCAAGCGTCGCTACCCGGAATTGACCTCGGCTTCGGCGTTGGTCGCTTTGAAGAGTATGGCAATTTCGCTGCCGAAAATAGCACAGGGCGGCCGTTCATATTGAATCAACCCATCGTAGCTTCATCGACGGTAGGATTTCAAACTGCGATTCAATCGGCATTGGATCGCGTCGCACCAGGTTATGGTGGAGACACTCCAGAAACCGATATTGAAGCGCTGTATCAATTGGTAACGGGCCTCGGTTTCGATGGTAACAGCAACGGCTCGGTTTCGGATAGCGGTGCGGCAGGTTTGGCCAGCACACAAGTCAGCCCTGGTATCAGCGGCGACGTACCAAGTTTTGACTCGTATGTTGCGGATATCGCGCACGGCGGCTTGCCATCTGCAGGCAACGTCGGCGGTGGTGGCTTTCGCGCTGGTGCGTTGCCCGTGATTTTGCTTGCTACAGATACCGGCTTTGCGTTCCAACCGAAAGGCGAAACCTCGATCACAGGCACAGGTGGCACTTCGCTCCCACTAACCGCTTTGACACAACAATCGCGAGGTACAACTCCGTTTGGTGCAGGAGCTGGAATTCAAGAAACGGTTACAGGCCTTAATGCCCTCGGCGCTCTAGTGATTGGATTGGGAACCAATGCAGTCACGACCACCGACCCTCGCCAAGCCCTCGAAGCTCTATCCACATTGACAGGGGCCGTCAACAAATCAGAAGCCTCGATTCCCAACGGCACACCTACGCCGATTGCCCCAGGCGAACCTCTTTACTTTCAAATCGGGACAGGCTTCGGCGCCACAGTTGCCGATGGTATCGTGAATGCGATTCAGAACGCCGTGACCAATGTTGCCATGAATATCACGGTTCGCGCCTCCGATCCTCGCGTGAAACTTATCAATCATACAGGAACCCGGACTGGAATCGGAGCAGGAGCGACGGCTAGCTTCGACATTGAATTCATTGGCGACGGTCGTCCGCATCGCTTTGACATTCAATTTGTTCGCGAAGGAACCGACGTGGTGCTCGGTTCAATACCTGTTGTGATGGGTACACCAGTCAGCGGCGAAGGCTACAGTTACGACGATTTGGAAGATGGTGAAATTCATCGCTCTTCACACTTTGGCAATTATGTTGCCAACGTTGCTCCTAGCTTCACCTCAAGTGGAGATGTCACCAGCAGTGAAGATAGTGGTACAAATTCTTATGCCGCCTGGGCAACCAATATCTCGGTAGGCGCTGCAACCGAAACCAAACAATCGGTGCAGTTCCTTGTGAGCAATGACAATGAAGCGTTGTTTAGCGTGCAACCCACGATTTCTCCCACAGGTACACTTGAGTTTACACCAGCTCCCAATGCGTTTGGTACCGCAGTGGTCACCGTTCAACTCAAAGACAATGGTGGTGTTGGTCTAGGTGGCCAAGATACCAGTGAAACCCAAACCTTTACCATCGCCATTGCGTCTATCAACGACGCACCAGTCTCTGTAGATGACGCTTATGACGTCAACGCAGGTTCGTCACTCTCCGTTCCAGCAGCGGGCATCTTGAGCAATGATTCCGATATCGATGGCGACACCTTATCGGCACAGCTAACGACCGCACCTGCCAACGGTGTTGTTACCTTAAACTCCGATGGTTCTTTTACCTACATCCCTAACGTCGGCTTTGGTGGTTTCGACCGCTTTACCTACACCGCCACAGATTCCGTAAGTCAATCTCGCGTGGCAGAAGTTGTCATTCATGTGACAGGACTCAATACGCCAGCTCACGCTAACGATGACCATTTCATCGTAAAAGAAGACCAGGTGTTGACGGTTGGCGTACCTGGAGTTCTGGCGAACGATACCGATATCGAAGGAGATGCACTCACTGCCGTCCTTTTAACTTATCCGCAACATGGGACCATTGAGTGGAACACCGATGGAGCTTTAACATATGTTCCGAATAAGGACTTTGCCGGAGTCGATTCCTTCCAATACAAAGTTTTCGATGGTAGCCTTGATTCCAATGTAGCAACAGTGACGATCGAAGTTACACCCGTGAACGATGCCCCTGTCGCCAAGGCTGATGCCTACGAACTGACTGAAGATAGCGTGTTGAACATCGACCCCAACGGTGTCTTAATCAATGACAGCGATATCGATGGTGATGTATTACAAGCCAGTTTGGTGTCGGGACCAAGCTCGGGAACACTCACATTGCGAGCCGATGGATCGCTAAGCTATCGACCTGCCGCAAACTTCAACGGACTTGATTCGTTTACCTATCGCGTCTCGGATGGCCTAGCCTTCTCAAATGTGGTATCGGTTCAACTCACCGTGAATAGCGTGAATGATGCACCGACAGCAGTTCCTGATTATTATGCCGTCGATGAAAATGGAAGCTTGCGAGCTGATGCGGGTGTCTTGTCCAACGACTTCGATGTGGATGGTGACACACTGAGCGTAACACTGACTACTGCGGCAGCTCATGGAACCGTTTCGCTCAACGCTAATGGCTCTTTTACCTACGTCCCAACTCCCGGCTACGATGGGCTTGATTCATTCAGCTATACCGTTACCGATGGCACCTTGTCGGCTGTGGGTACGGTGTCGATTACAGTGGTCCCTGTAGTCCCACCCACCAAGTTCTATGTGGCTGACTTCAACGCCTCTCAAACATTTACCTACGCCGAGAATGGCGAAGCGATATCGAGTTACAACTTGGATCGATCGACCAACAAGCCCCGTGGCATTGCCTCCAATGCCACCGGCACGTTGCAATGGACGGTGGACACTAAGGGAAATGTGACTGTTTACGATAACACTGGCTCAATGTTGGGCACATGGTTAGCTCAGAATCTATCGAAGCCTGAAGGGATTACCGTCTCGGGTAACGATTTGTGGATTGTCGACAACGGTACCGATCGCGTTTACAAATTTACCAATGGAGCCAATGTGCGTTCCGGTCGAGTGGCAGCGACATCGAGCTTCGCACTCAACTCGGCCAACACCAGTCCCATGGATTTAGTAACCGATGGGACCAGAATCTGGGTCTTGAACGATACGGTCGGTAACGATCGCGTTTTCCGCTATTCGACGACGGGAACGCTGCAAGGCAATTGGGGCTTGTCGGTGACGAACCCCAGCCCAACGAGAATCACTTTAGATCCAAACAACGTGAATCACTTGTGGACGGTCGACTCCAGCACCCGCAAAGTCTACCAGTACGATGGGGCAACTGCATTAACCACTGGCACATTAGAACCAAGCCGCGCGTTTGCCTTGGCACCGACCAACGTCAATCCACAAGGTATTGCGGATCCATTGTTTGAAATGCACGCTCGCAGTAAGGCGACTCAGCACAATTACATAGCCCCGCTGGATGTCAATCATGACGGCCAAGTGAATGCATTGGATGTGCAGGATCTCCTGAGTGTTCTGTCACATGATGACATGACTGCTTCGCTCGACAGCATCTTTGCCGATGTGAACGACGATTCTTTTGTAACTCCGCTCGACGCTTTGATTGTGGTAAATGCGATGAACCGTCAACAGAATAATCCGCTGGCACAGAACTCCTCGGACAAGAGTCTTCAATGGTCGAGTCCTTTGACGGGTGCCCGTGTTGGCATCTCGGAAGTGGCTGGTGCTACGAGCGATTCATGGGAAGTTTTGATCGACAAAGCTCCTGCTCAACAATTGCTCAGCATCGAAGTGGATGGTCAAGTCTTGGGAGTCGCAACCACGGACGCACTGGGTCGCGGCCGCCTATTGATCTCCGATTTATCAACGGTTGCAGATAACCAAGAAACCCTTCGCCGTTGGCGAGCCGGTAGCTCCTTAAGCCTCCGCACCAACTCCGGCCAACTCATCGCCGATTTCCGATTGCAATAGGTTCCACCTGATTCGAACGCAGCTCGTTCCCATGGCTCTGCCTGGGAACGCACTGCACGGGAGGCTCCTGCCTCCAGTGCCTCTAGGAACGGCGTGCAACGGTAGCCTGTAGGTCGCGATTTCTCTGGGACAAGCCCATGCGGAGAGCGAAGCCTCTCCATCGCCAAACCCACACGTACATTTGTACGTAATGGGCGAAAATGCGCACAGCAGTTCGATCAGAGCGCGATGGCGCGACTCTCCCAGGCACCTAGCCTCCGCTAGCGCTACGGCTACGGGTTAAACGAATTCCCCCGCAAAACGCCTGGTTTTTTTTCAAGCCAATGCTTGACATCTACACCCACATACACTATTCATTTATTCACTTTTACGCAAAGGATCTAATTCAGCCAGAATGGAGTAGCGCATGTTAGCTAAAGTGCAAACGTTTTCCCTGCTGGGCATCGAAGCGATGCCCGTCGTGGTCGAAGTCGATATCTCACCAGCCGCCTTGCCTAAAACACTCCTCGTCGGACTCCCCGAAGCGGCTGTACGCGAAAGCCTCCATCGCGTCGAACGCGCAATGGTCAACAGCGGATTTATTCGCCCGCAAAGCCGAATCGTAATCAACCTCGCACCCGCTGAACTTCCCAAACAAGCTGCCTCCTTCGATCTTCCCATCTCGCTTTGCATGCTCGCCTGCAGCGGACAATTCAGCTCCGAAGTACTCGATGAATATGCAGTGGTCGGCGAGCTATCGCTCGAAGGGCAAACACGACCGGTCAAAGGAGCGCTCTCCATGGCCATCGCCGCTGCCAAAAGGGAAGGGCTTCGCGGCATCTTGGTCCCAGCTCAAAATGCTCCCGAAGCCGCCATCGTGGAAGATATCGAAGTCATTCCAGTGAGCAGTTTATGCGAAGCGGTTGGCTTCTTCTCGGGCCAACTGTCGATCGACGCGTTCCCCTCGCGGCTCGATCAACTCTTCAGCACCTACAGCCAATACGATGTCGATTACGCCGATGTACGCGGCCAAGATATGGTCAAACGCGCCCTCTGCCTGGCCGCAGCAGGTGGCCATAACCTACTCATGCTCGGACCACCTGGCTCTGGCAAAACGATGTTGGCCAAGCGACTCCCCACCATCCTGCCGCAACTTACGGCGCCCGAATCGATCGAAACGACGCGCATCTATAGCGTGCTGGGACGCTTGCAAGAAGGCCAGCCCCTGATGGCCAAACGCCCGTTCCGTTCACCGCATCACACCATCAGTGACGCAGGTCTTGTCGGCGGTGGCAGCCCTCCATCACCCGGCGAGATTTCGATGGCGCATCATGGCGTGCTCTTCCTGGATGAACTTCCCGAATTCAATCGCCGCACCCTCGAAGTGATGCGGCAACCGCTCGAAGATCGCGTCGTCACCATCTCCCGCGCATTGAGAAGCACTACATTCCCAGCCGACTTCATGTTAGTTGCCGCGTTAAACCCGTGCCCTTGCGGGTATCGCACGGATCCGCGTCGCAACTGTCAATGCACTCCCAATCAAGTCGAACATTACATGGGTAAGATCTCAGGCCCGCTTCTGGATCGTATCGATATCCATATCGAAGTTCCCGCTGTCCCCTTCAGCGATCTCTCCGCTGAAACTCCCGGTACATCGAGCGAAGAAATGCGAGCGATGGTCATTGTGGCACGGCAACGCCAAGAAGCCCGCTTCCTCGATACTTCAACGCGCTACAACGCGCAAATGTCGAGCCGTCAACTGCGTCAATACTGCCCTCTCTGTCGCGAGGGGCGCGAACTGCTGCGCAACAGCGTGGCCGACATGGGACTCTCTGCACGAGCTCATGACAAAATCATTCGCGTCGCCCGCACCATCGCTGACATGGATGGCTCAGACAACATCCTCGTCGATCATCTGCACGAAGCCATAAACTACCGCATGCTCGATCGACAAATCTGGACCTAAGCCGTTGTGCCTCCCTTTATCCAGAAGGAGACAATCGGTGCCACACCTACGGATCGAATCGCCTCATGATAAATTCTTCCGCTTCGCTTTTAAGCATGTGGAACTGGTTCGCGACCTGATTCAATGGACTTTTCCAGCATCACTGGTGAATCATCTGGACCTCACGGCAATCCGCTGGGAAGTTGGTTCCTGGACCGATAATAAATTGAGAGACAAACGAGCCGACTTGCTCTTCTCTTGCCCCATAATCAAACGCGGTGATAGCCGAAAGTCACCAGCCAAAAATGCTCTCTTGTACATCCTCTTGGAACACAAGAGCGCTGCAGACCACCACACCGTCCTGCAAGTACTCTCGTACCTGCTGCGGATCTGGGAAGAACAGCAACGCGAGAACGTTCTACTAACTCCGATCTTCGCGCTGGTGATCTATCATGGCATGACACCTTGGAACGCTCCGACGAATATTCGCGAATTGCTGGGAACCGAATTCGCTCCGTTCGACCTACAATTGGATTTCAAGTTGAAGATCCTCGATTTGACAAGTTGGGCCGAGAATTCACGGGAAACTTCGCCAATTTTGACATCAACCTTGCAACTGTTAAAATATAGTCGCAGACCAGAGTTGATCGGTTTGCTAAAAGATATTTTTGAAAGATGGCGAGACTCCCTAGTAAGTCAATCATTCAAGGAATGGCTTCAAGCAGCCTGGAGTTATGTAATGAGCACCAATCAGGATCTATCCGAAACGCAAGTTCAAGAAATCGTCGCTGAACTGCTTTCCGTTGAATATGAACCAGGCTCCTTGGTCGACCGACTCTATCGCCAAGGACATTCCGAAGGACTAACAAAAGGACATGCGGAAGGAATAGCAGAAGGTTTGGCGAAAGGAAAGGCTGAGGGACTAGCGAATGGCACGGAGAGAGGCATCATCATTGGAAGAATCCAACTCTTGCAGCAACTATTAGGATTAGCAATCACCCCGAGCGACGAACTCACTTTTCTCGACCTTGAACCAATCAAAGTGCTAGCCAATTCGCTTGAACAACGACTCAAAGAAAAATAGGCCGAGCAGTTTCCCACTCGGCCTATCTTTTGGATCTCGCTTCAAGGCCCATCTCAACCGGGCCATTGCGGTCGAAATGCCTTTGCTGCGATTTCACATTACTCTTCAAATACGTTGTGGATTTCACCGTCAACCGCGCCGGACGAGCGACGGAACATGACGGAGTCTACAGTGCCGTTCACACCTTGGACCGAACCGTCCGCAAGGCAAACCAAGATTTGACCAGGGTGCATCGATCCAAATTGGTACCAACCTGGACGATTCAATGGGTTTGGAAGACCCCAAGCCGTAGGATGACCGCCCATACCCATCCAAGTGAAAGCATACAACATGGGGCCCTGGTTGATGCGATCGCCTAGCACTTCGCCAAAAGCGATGGTGCTGCTGGTGCCGTCAACGCAGTCCGAAAAACGCTTCTTGGAACGTGGCCAGAACAAACCCGAATAGCGTCCCCAACCAGCTGGATCAAGATGGGCTTCACCAATGCCACCGCAACTTGGTGCATAGTTGGTTCGGCCCATTTCAGGCATCTGAGAGGCAAAGTAACCACCAGTAACCGTCAAGCCGTTGGTGTAGGTGTATGCAAACGTGTTGGTGTTGTTGAATGGATCTGCTGAAGGGCAAACATAACCAGGAATCTTGACCTGGCAGGCAGCCCAAGCAGCTGCGTTCGACCAATACGCTTGAATCGGTGGCGATGGATTGCCAGTGGTATCCGTTGTCAATGGATGACGATTCACGTCCACATTCAACGCGGCAGCCACGTTGTTATAAACGTTGACCTGCTCCATGTAAGGCAACAGGAAGAATAAGGTGCCAATGTACTGGTGATTGCCGCCGGCATTCGCTGGTGGATAAGCAACTGGGCCCAAACATCCTGGTGGGAAACGCTTGTAAGCGTCATGGAAATTGTGTAACGCCAATCCCTGCTGCTTCAAATTATTGGAGCACTGCATGCGGCGAGCTGCCTCGCGAGCCGCTTGAACAGCGGGCAACAACAATCCAACCAAAATACCGATGATCGCAATCACGACCAACAACTCGACCAAGGTGAAACCGCTTGGCAGCCGATTTCGCTTCCCAACGTAACTCATACTCAAATACCTCGAAAGAAAAACAGTGAAACCTATTTTCTATCGCGTCGATATCTTGAGGATGGCATTCGCCAGTTCGCACATTCCCACAACACAGCACACAGATCAACAAACAATGGGGATCAAGGACTATTTCATATTCTCTGCGTGTTACATCTCGGGATACGAACGTTGCTAATGCTCAATCCAAACCAAAATCTCTTCGCGATATTCGCCATGTCGCTTCAATTGCCTTGAATGACCTGACGTGTGCGCATATTTTCAGACAGTTAAGTCAATGTTGCTTTGAAAGGCTGAAGCACCTTTCACTTCAACATGTTGCTGCAGAAATATAGCGATGCTGGAAACCAACAAAGCGCAACTCTAACTGCACCTACCTCACAACAATTCGACCAGCTTGCCGCGCGATCATTCGCTTGACAATCCACGTCAACTCAATTGCATATGCACGAACTCATTCGTACTTAGAGGCACCTTCACACTCCAATCTCTATCCCGCCTCATTGACATAGAGAAGAATGTGTCGGTTGTCGCAATCAATTTTTAACTGCTGTGAACTCGATCGCTTCCACTAACGAAGCAATACGAATTGTGACTATGCGTCGAAACGCACGCCAACAAACTCAACACCTGAAACCTACGACAGTTTCGCGCGAGATGCGCGAAATTCGCCAAAAAACGACGCTCCAAGAAGGCTTGTGCAAAATAGACTCGCACGCACTAATGTCGTTTCAATCAGACACTACTCTTTTGGTAGCAAAAAGAAATCATTGAGCTGTCCGGCATTTGCTGTTTTATCAACGCTGCTAGCCTCATCACTAAAACGAGGCCAGCGGCGTTATCGCAATACACTCTCACTCTGTAGGCTCCACCCACAGTTCGCCCGCATCACCCTGATCGGGCCTAAAGCGATATCTCGTCCCAGGCTTCAGTTCGGGCAATTGAATTCCGTTTGCCTGAACGATCTTTTGCATAAACTCTTCATGCGTTTTGGGGACCCGCCCTTCCAATGCCTTGAATAGGTTGAGCGCATGCGGAATCTGAATTTCGAAAACCGCTTTTTCACGCGCGTTAAAGAGTGCGACAGCGGGCGCGGCAATCATCTTACCCACACCTTCTTCATTACGAAGCGAGTCACCACGAATCCCTACTCCCACCCCCGCTTTCTGCCCCTCTCCTGCCGCCCCACTTGAGGCGACATCTCCGCCAACAGCGGGTGCGTTGTCTGCCGGTGCAGCTACGGCCGGCGCAGTCGCTGTTGGCTCAGCAGGTTTATTCTCCACCAAACCCTGAGTATCACATCCCGTTGCCAACAATAGTGAAATGCAACTCGCGCTGAGAACAGATCGTTTCATGACATGGATCCCGAATAAGAACAAGGGGTAGGCCAAAATACCAAAACTACGACGCCCAAGTATAACTCTTCTGCTGCCGAAAACCTTCAATGCGATACGATTCATCGCTCATGATTTCCAAAATAGAGTAGCCGTTGTTTTCAACACCACTCCCTTCCACCATGGCGACTAACGTAACATAATGAATGCCATTAATATCCTGCAATTCATTTTTGTGACTATGCCCTTGCAATACTAACCGAACCTTTCGCGACGCCTCGAGTACACTGCGAACTTCCGCACTATTCTTGATTTCGTGACTTCCGCTTTTGTCAAGACGCTGATGAACAAGCACCACCGTAGGATAAGCGGTTCGCGTTAGATCCTCTTTAAGCCACTCCAATTCCTGACGCACAATATTCGCATCGGTCCATTGAAAGTTCTTTCTACCGTAACTCACTCCATCCTGACGAAAACAGGCATCGAGTACTACAAAATGCGTTTCATGGCGATCAAACGAATAATAGGATCGTTCTTGACCTACCGCCGCCAGAAACTCTTCTTTGGTTAACGTGTCGACGCAGTGATTTCCTAGAACATGATGTCGATCGGCACACAACTCGCTAAATGGCTTATGTATGGCCCGCAGATATTTAAGCTCTGTCTCAACATCCTCCGCCGCATCGATGAAGTCGCCAAGCTCAACCAAGGTATCGATTGGACTAACTTTGAATTTCTCAGCTGCTTCCGACAACTTGGACAGAGTCTCGCGATAAAAACGAGTCCCCGCATGAGGCTTATCCGCATAGTGCATATCGGTGACCAAGCCCACACGGGCTTGCACTGTCGCCTCACTTGCACGGAGCCTACCGACGGAACCGGACAACAATAACAGCGATGCTCCGTGCAACCAGGCTCGACGCCCAACGCGAACAGCTTTCTGTTCCGTACTCGGACCAATCGTTGATATAAACATGCGACGAAAACCTCGGGATAACGAGAGCTGATAAGACACCGATAACCTATCGTTTCGTGGAGCCTATAAGCACATCAGGCTTATTCTGCTCAACACTATTTCGCTAAGCAACTCTTTGCCAAACGCACTGCAGAATATCCATCGCGATTCCACAACGCAAGGAAAAGCGGGAAGCTTAACACGACCTACACGAAGTCCCCAAATCAGCCGCGCATCAGTAGAAGTAGAGAACTCACCTAGAGATTTGTTAAGCTGCCTGAGTAACTCTTTCGTCGGCGGTCGCATCAGAACGAGTGGGGGCAACCTCAAGCGGTGGGATGGGTTCGGTTTCTTTTCGCCGAACCTGATACATACAAATCATCAACAACGGGATAGCAACCAGACTCTGAACGATGCAGTAGCCCAAGATACTGTCTCCGAGTTGTCGCGCAACCCAAACATAAAACAGACTGGCCAAGAAACCGCCGGCCGCTCCGGAAATAGATAACGCTGCTTGAGCAGTAGGAACCCCTGGAAAGAGCTTTCCTACATGCGACTGAAGCACAACTTGGGCTGGACAATTAAAACCTGCCAACAATAACGCGACGCATGCAGTCATCGGCGATAGCCCATAGGCGAATAGCCCATAGACCCCTGCCCACATAAGTGCGGCTCCGATAATAACCCAATTCGACTTCAAGCGATCAATCCACTGAAGCAACACAGATTCTGAGATAATGAGCACGGTAAGCCACATCAAACCGTTACTCGTCGTCGCTCTCAAATAGATGGGACCAATTACTTCAAAACCACGCGACACGCCCCATAGAATAAAGGCTGCCGTTGAAAGCCAGAATATCGCTCGCCAGCGCTGAGGTGCAGGCGTTACGGCAGGCCCAACCATCGCTTTGGTGGCATGAGACAAAAAGGGCAAAGCTAGTGTTAAGACGGTCACAGCAATGACGAACGGAAACAACTGTCCGCCCCATAACTGCGAAAGAAAGGCCGCCGCCAGATAACCAAGTGATCCAAAAACGCGGACCCGAGGATAACTGAGCTCTTCACGCAACTGAACGGCAGAGACTTCGATAGACAGTGATAGCAAGTTCAAAGAAGCATGGCAGGCCGTAACCACAAACATCCACGACGAAAGAAACGGCCATCGATCCATAAAGTGCACGACTCCTAAGCTGACCAAGCTATTGGCCAGAAGGAGCGCGAGCGGAATACGGGTGATGGCCAACGACTTACCAAAATAAGCGAGGCCAGCCAGCACAATCACCGTAGACAACGTACCAATGCTGTATGAGAACCCCAGTGTGACTCCACCAGACTCAGTTCCCATTCGCTGGGCTACAAGATATTGCCACTCGAAAGTGGTCAAAGCGAGGATCAAGAAGATCAAAAAGAAGCGTACACGAGCTAACCATTGAGCCCCAAGCGGGAGCGACATCGACAAATCCGGGCAAACGCCATCACGAACCGACTTACACTCCAAGGCTTTTCGCGACAATGCCATCTGCCCTGATGGAGTTCCGTCGAGCTCATTATTGAGCCATCTTGTTTTTCGGCAAGTTTGCCGGCGGAAACAAATGAAAAATTCCCCGCAATCGATTTAACTTGCCAAATCGATGCAAACGAAACGAAATGTATGCCAACGAAAAAAGCCGAGCGAATTTCTCCGCTCGGCTTTCCAGAATTTAGAAGCAATTCTAAATGGCTTTCGCCAAAAGAACTACAGCTTTGGCAATGGTGGGGTGGTTGGAGCACCGGTTGGCGCTTCCGTTGGAGTGGTTTGCGAAGAAACCTTCGCTTCCGATTCCTTGGTTTCGCTGCAGCCAACGCTGCTCAACACCAACGCTACCATGCACAAGCTGAAAACTTTGAACAACTTCGACACTTGTAAACTCCTGAAAATGGATTGTCATTGGAAATCCAACGACTACTCAGATTACTCTTCGTAGGTGTTGTGGATTTCGCCGTCAACAGCACCAGTTGAGCGTCGGAACATGATCGAGTCAACAGTACCGTTAACTCCGCGTACCGAACCGTCAGCCAATGCGACCATGATTTGGCCAGGGTGCATCGAACCGTATTGGTACCAACCTGGACGATTCAGTGGGTTTGGAAGACCCCAAGCGGATGGATGACCACCCATGCCCATCCAAGTGAAAGCGTACAACATTGGGCCTTGAGCGATGCGATCGCCCAAAACTTCGCCGAATGCCATGGTGTTGCTGGTTCCGTCAACGCAGTCCGAGAATCGCTTCTTGGAACGTGGCCAGAACAAACCGGAATAACGACCCCAACCGGTTGGGTTGGTGTGAGCTTCACCGATACCACCGCAGCTTGGAGCGTAGTTGGTACGACCCATTTCTGGGCGAGCAGAAGCGAAGTAACCACCAGTCAACGTCAAACCGTTGGTGTAGGTGTACACAAAGGTGTTGGTGTTGTTGAATGGGTCAGCCGATGGGCAAACGTAACCTGGGATCTTGACTTGGCAAGCAGCCCAAGCAGCAGCATTGCTCCAGTAAGATTGAATCGGTGGGGTTGGGTTACCAGTGGTGTCTGTGGTCAAAGGATGACGGTTGACGTCCACGTTCAAGGCGGCAGCCACGTTGTTGTAAACGTTGGTCTGTTCCATGTATGGCAACAAGAAGAACAAAGTACCGATGAACTGATGATTACCAGCAGCATTAGCAGGTGGATAAGCAACTGGGCCCAAAATTCCCGGTGGGAAACGCTTGTAAGCGTCATGGAAGTTGTGCAATGCCAAACCTTGTTGCTTCAAGTTGTTGGAGCACTGCATGCGGCGGGCAGCTTCACGAGCAGCTTGAACTGCTGGCAGAAGCAAACCAACCAAAATACCAATGATGGCGATAACCACCAACAATTCGACCAGGGTGAAACCACCCCGAACATTCCCAACTCGTTTCATTTCGATACCTCAACAGGAAAACTCGGGAGATTCTTAACGACTACTTCACCGAAGCTTTCTTGTTAATTTGCCGTACAGGGCTAGAACTAGTAAACAGTTTGCGACGTACCGAAATCAGCTCAACAAAAATGGGATCAAGGACGAAAGTGTGAAAACCCGATTTCTGCCGCAATGTCTATTTGCAGTTCCTTACTAGTGTGGCGCACTAACAACGAAATCTTCCCATGAACATAGCTTGGGCGGGCAATCTCCAGGCCAGCCCCAACATCTAAACAACCTTCACGTTGTCATCGACTCAAAGAAGCAATCCCGTGCACCGTTTCCTAAAAATTCGGCTCTTCCGAAAAATTCGACTCGTGACACTCGCCGAGAGATTAACGTCAGCACTGTCTGTGCTATGCAACACGTTAAATGCTGCTATTCCTCAATCTGCTCGCCAAGCAACCCAAGTCAAATAATCGCGTGCCAAATAATCACGTAAAAGACAACGTCTTTCAACTGCTTAGACGGACCTCTTAATTCCGTAGTCTCATTGAATGCCTCCCCGCCACCTATGTCAAGAAAATATGAAATATTTTTTAGGAAAACCGGCGAAAGAGACCGTTACCCTCCCAAGTAGTGGAGTCCGTAAGCAGTAAACCCAGCCCGAAAAAACCCTTCCTTTGGCCATAATCGCTACAAATTTCGGCCGTTTTTCTGCGATCCGCACACGCGACCGCATTCTGTAAGACAACTTCCCCATAGACGCACAACTGTCGTTCCGGTCTGCGCTCACGCTTGGCCTATTTCGCCTCGCGCCAGCCCAAGCTAACCGACTCGAAATAACTGCGTTCTCATCTTAAAACTCGTCTATCGGTTAAGGCCAATTTGAATGCGCGCTACTGCGAAACAATTATTGCTCGCCTCGTATTATGCTGCATCGCAACCTATTCGATTTGCGATTCATAGGCGACTGCGAAATACACAGCAGTTGCCCTCCGCCGTCCTTTTTTACCACCGCGTCGCAGACAAACATCACACGCCTTGGACGATTAGCAATAAGGACTTTCGCAAACATATTCACTATCTCAAAAACCACTTTGAGCTCGTGCCACTTAGCACTCTGCAGTCCCAAACCGGGCAGGCTGCAAGCCGCGAGATGATGGTTTCCATTACCTTTGACGATGGCTATGCAGAGAATTTCGATCACGCGATTCCGCTGTTATTAGCCGAAGGTATTCCATTCACCTACTTCGTTTCATCAAACTTCATCCTGTCACAAAAAGTGTTCCCGCATGATGCCAAGCTTGGCTTGAATTTTCGTCCAAATACTCCGGAACAAATTCGTTTTCTTGCCGATCGCGGCGTTGTTATTGGTGGGCACACAAGCAACCACTCTGACATGGGAACGATCACGGCACCCGAACAAGTTCGCTCGGAAATACTCGGCGATATTCGCGTGCTCGAAGCCCTTACAGGCAAACCGATCGAGTACTTTGCGTTCCCCTATGGCGACGTGAATAACATGAGCCAAACCGCAATGGACGTACTCCGAAGTATAAACCTACGAGGGATGTGCTCGGCGTACGGTGAGTTCAATCGCCCCAACACAGACCTATGGCATATTCGCCGCATTCATGGTGACCCAGGCATGTTACGACTTAAAAACTGGCTCACCCTCGACCCCCGCAAGTTGCGTCGCAAAAAACAATTCCCATTTACCTTTGGCCCATTGGGAACCTCTCATGCTAATCCGAATCAAATGCATGGGGCGATCCCTGATACCGTCGTCATTCCACCCATTTTGAGTGGCGTTTCGTTAAACGTTCCCACAACCGTTTAACCATTCTAAGTTCTTATCGAGCGAATCATTACCCAAGCCAATCCCGATTGTAAATGAACGATTTGCCAACCCATCATCGCGACAACACTCCCGCTCTTAGCGACTGCTCTCGCAGCGCTCCGCTCAATATCTTTTTTGTTATCACGAGCATGCCTGTCGGCGGTGCTGAAGTACTGTTGTGCAATCTAATTCGCCGACTCGATCGAAAACGATTTTCACCACATTTGGTTTGCCTCAAAGAACTCGGCGAACTCGGAAATCAACTCGCTGCCGAAGCACCAACTTGGCATAATCAACTCCAGTCGAAATGGGATCTTAGAATCTTACCGCGACTCACTAAAATCTTTCGCGATCACCAAGCTGCGGCGGTGATTACCGTTGGCGCGGGAGACAAGATGTTTTGGGGACGACTCGCAGCTCGCCGAGCCAATGTGCCTGTGATTTGCGCGGCGCTTCATAGCACCGGCTGGCCAGATGGCGTTGGAAAACTCAACCGCCTGCTTACCCCCTGGACCGATGCATTTATCGCTGTTGCCGAAGCGCACGGAGATTTTCTGTCCAGCTTCGAACGATTTCCCAAGTCGAAAGTCCACGTAATCCCCAATGGAGTGGACACCACTCGCTTTTTACCTCGGCCCGAAATGCGACGTTTGGTTCGACGGAAATTGCATATCCCAGAAACGGCACCGCTGGTCGGCATCGTCGCCGCGCTGCGGCCTGAAAAAAATCACGGACTTCTCGTGCGTTCTGCGGTGCGCATCTTGACCGAACAACCAGAATGCCATTTTCTTGTCATCGGCGACGGGCCAGAACGCCCAAAAATCGAACAACAAATTGCGGAACTCGGTCTTCAGCATCGTTTTCATTTGCTCGGAAATCGACACGATACTCCAGACCTCCTGGCCGCTTTAGACGTTTTCTCTTTATGCAGCCTCAATGAAGCTAACCCCGTTTCCATTTTGGAAGCATTATCGACAGGCATCCCAGTCGTTAGCACAAATGTGGGCAGCATTCACGAAACGGTTATCGATGGTCAAACGGGTTACCTTGTCCCTTCCGAGGATGCCGTCGCGTTGGCAACTCGCATCAGCGAATTGCTTCGCGCTCCACAGCTTGCCCAGAAACTCGGCCAAAATGGTCGCGAGCATATTGTTCACGGCTGGTCCCTGAACTCTATGGTCGGTGGCTACGAGACCTTGATCGAGCGGATCTATTCCACCAAACAACCAAGCCATTCGGCGACAAGAACAATTCTCTCGCCCGCTTCCTCTATGGACTCTCGAACTCTCTCAACCTCCATAAGTCCATCTTCTTGCAGCAACTCTCAGGAAAATATTTCACCTGCATCAGTTTCGCTTGAAACAGCGGAGCAGCGAATATTACTACCGAGCGTCGTTTCGGGGACAACCGAACTGCGATCCCACGCCTGAAACGATAAGCGCTAATAATGCTTGTGGGTTAAAATCTGTACCTGAATCTCCCCAATTTATCAGCGACTGGCGTTTTCCGGTCTGATTTTGAGTTCGATTGACACTATCCCCGATTGTCAATTCGCTCGATATGAGCCATCTTTATAAGGCTAAGCGGTGTAAATCGACCGACAGGAAATGAACGCCTCAGGCCGATTCGCTTCTAATATTGGCAGACTCGCTTAGATGGAAGATCGGTGGGCTATTCGCCCTTTGTGCCGGCGACCCAGACCGATCAAAACTCGTATGACGCAGGAGGCCCTTCAGTGCTTCAAGTCCAACTGCCCGATGGAAAAATTCTGGAATGTGCCGATAACGCTTCAGCCATGGATGTGGCAATGCAAATCGGTCCACGACTCGCTAAAGCAACCGTTGCAGCTCGCATCGGCGATAGAACGGTCGATGCAACTCGGCCACTAACCACCTTTACCGATCAACGCCCAGTCCCACTTCGCTTGCTCACCGATCGAGATCCAGAATCGCTGGACGTTCTTCGCCATTCCTGTGCTCACGTCATGGCTCGCGCCGTGATGCGTCTATTTCCAGACGTCTCGCTGGCGTTCGGCCCTACCATCGCCGGTGGTTATTACTACGATTTCGATCTCAAGCACAAACTCAGTGAAGACGATTTCGCCGCCATCGAAGCTGAAATGGCCAAGATCGTTGGACAGGAAGAACCTTTCGAGCAATTTTCTCTCGGTAGACCAGAAGCTACCCAGCTCTGCTCCGATCTTAAACAATCGCTCAAAGTGGAACATATCCAAACTGGTCTAGCCGAACATGAACAGCTCGGCTTCTATCGACAGGGCGAATTCGTGGACCTCTGCCGTGGCCCCCACATTCCGCATGCGGGCTATATTAAAGCCTTCAAATTAATGTCCGTTGCCGGAGCTTACTGGAAAGGTGATGCTGCGGGCCGACAACTCCAACGCGTCTATGGTACAGCTTGGTTCAGCCCCAAAGATCAGCAAGCCTACTTGGATCAAATCGAAGAGGCACGTCGACGCGATCACCGCGTTCTCGGCAAAAAGCTCGGCCTCTTCCACATCACTCCAGATGTCGGCCAAGGCTTGTGTCTCTGGCTACCCAAGGGAGCTCGCATTCGTGTCCTATTGGAAGAATTTCTGCGCAACGAGTTGTTGCAGCGCGGTTATCAACCGGTGTATAGCCCCCACCTAGGTCGTGTCGAACTATACGAAACTTCGGGTCACTTCCCCTATTATCGTGATAGCCAATTCCCACCTCTCTTCACAGCCCAAGCGGGTGGCTTGGTCGACGCTTGGATTGAAATGCTGAAGAAGGACGAACCGCTGGCTGAAGATGCAGAAGCCCGTCTTTTCCAAGCCGCTCAAGTCCTCGGCGTTGAGATTGAAGGCTTCGACCTTTCACTTGCCAAAGATGAGAAACTAAAACTGCTCAATCAATGGCAACGACAACACGAGCGGTATTTGGTCAAGCCGATGAACTGCCCACATCACGCGCAGATCTTCAAAGCCCAACCGCGTTCCTACAAGCAGCTCCCTTTGCGTCTGTTCGAATTCGGTACCGTTTATCGTTATGAACAAACGGGTGAACTCAACGGTATGCTTCGCGTTCGCGGTCTGACTCAAGATGACGCACACATCTTCTGCACCGACGACCAAGTCGAAGAAGAGTTTCGCAACACCATCGAATTGACCAAGTTCGTTCTCAAGAGCGTCGGCCTGAGTGACTATCGCGTACAGCTCTCGTTGCGAGATCCAAATAGCAATAAGTATGTTGGCTCTGAAGAGAACTGGTCACGCGCTGAGGCAGCTCTCCGCAAAGTGTTAGAAGAGTCCGGTCTTGAGTTCCATGCCCGAGAAGGTGAAGCAGCCTTCTATGGTCCTAAGGCTGACTTCATGGTGCGCGATTGTATCGGCCGACAATGGCAACTGGGAACGGTTCAACTTGATTACAACTTGCCCGAACGATTCCAATTGGAGTATGTCGGCGCCGATAACAAGATGCATCGCCCAGTTATGATCCATCGCGCTCCATTCGGATCGATGGAACGTTTCTGCGGAATGCTCATCGAGCACTTCGCGGGCGCATTCCCACTCTGGCTCGCTCCAGAACAAATCCGTATTCTTCCCTTGAGCGAAAAGTCGAACGACTATGCTTTGCAATTGGAAAAGGAACTGACGGATGCCGGCTTCCGCGTCACCACCGACCTGCGCGGTGCGAAGGTGCAAGCCAAGATTCGAGATGCACAAGTCGAGCTTATTCCTTACATGGCTGTCGTCGGTCCTAAAGAAGCTGAAACGCACAGCGCTGCTTTGCGTGATCGCTTACAAGGCGATCTCGGTGCGATGCCCGTATCGGAAATGATCGCGAAACTAACCGAAGAAGTTCGCGAACGTTCCATTCGACATGTCGTCAAGAGCGAATTGCCAACCGCCGAGGAGACTTCGAAAGAGGTCGCGAACGAATACTAATCCACAGCTTGAACAACCTCTAACACAGTCATCTTTGTTCGAGACTTAATGGTGGGATTGTCGCAACCTCGTCATCGAAAACGTCACTGGACCAACCTGGTCGTAGCCAGCCTCACCAAAATGGCACTGGCTCGACCAGGTCTTTTTTTGTTGGTGGCGACCGCGCTGACCATTCTGGGCACGGTTTATTCTGCCTTAACATTGCAGTTCCGTACCTCGCGACTTGATCTGCTCGACACTCGGTCAGAATACAATCAACGTTGGCTCCGCTATCTCGAATTGTTTGGCAAACAAGACGATGGCATTGTGGTCATTGAGGGTACCGATCCCCAGCAGGTAGCAGCCGCTCTACGCGAACTCGGCACGACACTTGAAAAAGACCCAAAGTTCCACGGTGTCATGTATCACTCAGCGGTTCCCGAAATAGCCGCACAACGCTTGCACCTAGCCCCAACCGAATCACTGGCAGCGCTCTCACAGTTATTGCAACTAACCACTTTTGCGATGACACCCAACCAGGACACTGGAAATGGACAAACTACAAGCCCTAACCTGAGTCTCGATGGCAACCCCAACAAGAAACTGACTCAACCTGTTTTTCGCCCAGCCATTTCTCCCTTGGTAAAACAATGGGATCATCTGTTGATGGCGCAGGGGGTACCGTTGTTAGCCGCTGAAGTGGAAGCGTTGGATCGTTTTTTGAGCGACCCTACCCAACCGCCTCAACCCGGCATGTGGCAACAACTCGTCGCAGCAACAACGGATACTTCACCCACCATCGAACAGAGTTTATTACTGGACGATCAAGGCCGAATTGGATTGTGTTTAATGTCGTTGCAACATCCTGACGATGCACCAACACAAGCCAAAGATGAACAGCGGGCCATTCGCGATCATCTGATACCCTTCGCAGAAAAGTATGCCGATCTGCGATTTTATTTCACTGGAATGCCCGTACTCGAAGCCGATGAAGGCACCAGCACTCAAAACGATATGCTGATCGCCAGTATCGTGAGTTTAGTGGGCGTGATCATCATGCTGATCGCTGCTTACGGATCATTGCGCATGCCGCTGCTGGCAATGATTGCTCTGTTGTTCGGGTTGCTCTGGACTCTTGCGTTTGCCACCGTAGCGATTGGCCACCTCAATTTGCTCAGTGCAGCGTTCGGTGCCATTCTGATTGGCCTTGGAATCGATTTTTCAATTCATTATCTATCGCACTTTCTTACAGCGGAGCCTGACGAAGACTCACCCAAACCGTCGTTGCAAGAGCAGTTAGTATCAACATCGGAACATTGCGGCGTGGGCATATGGGTAGGAGCGATTTCGACGGCAGCCGCTTTTGGATGTGCAGCAGTCACACCCTTTAAAGGCATAGCCGAACTCGGCGTCATCAGTGGTGGTGGAACTTTGATTTGCGCTGTAGCTGCCTTAACGATTCTCCCGGCTATTTTGTGGATTTATCTCAACCGCAAATCGTCGAACCACGAAGTCTCCATCAAATCCGTCAACCGAACTGAATCGTATCGCTCGCGCGTGATTTCACGTTGGCTGTCGAAACTCCCCGATTATGCCATTGCTCACCCCGCGATCATTGGGATGGCTGCGATCGCGTTACTATTCGTCGCGTCTCCCACTGCGTATCGCATTGAGTTCGATCACAATTTACTCAACCTTCAGGCCGAAGGCTTGAGCAGCGTGGCTGCTGAAAACATTTTGATCGATCGCAGTTCACACAGCACTTGGTACGCTATTTCACTGGCCGAGACTCCTCAACAAGCCGAGCAACTTGCTAATCGATTTCGCAGCTTGAAGACCGTTGCCCGCGTCGACCACGTAGCCTCTTTAGTTTCCGCACAAGGCGACGAGGCTAAGAAAGCACACTTTGAAAAACTCAAGCAACAAGTAGAGCCTGTGACACAAATGTCGCGCGGCGGTTACACGGAACATACAACGCTCAGCTCATTTAAGGCATGGCTCACGCGATCGTTGCCCCTTATCCAAGGGAGTCCATTAGCACCGCAGTTCGCCGCTTTGGAACAAAAAATAAATCGTCTTCCCCCCGTTGAGTTTGACACCTTGCTAAAACAATTTGAAATAGCTCGACAAGGTATCTCGCTGCATGTTCTCCAACAACTCCAGACGCTAGTGGCGACCCAACCACCAACAATTGAAAGTTTGCCTGCATCCATTCGAGAGCGTCTGTGGCACAAAAGCGGAATTTATCAATTGCGAATCTTTCCGAAAGGGAATGTTTGGGATCGTGAACCTCTTGAGCGATTTATCAAAGAGCTCGAATCAGTTGATCCTAAAGTCACAGGCCACCCCGTGCAAACCTATTATGCCTCGGGCGAATTGCAAGAAAGTTATTACTCGGCTTCAATCTATGCAGTGATTGTGATCTTCGTTTTCTTGCTGCTGAATTTTGGTAATCCATTACTTGTCATTGCGGCGATGTTACCGGCGCTCTTTGGCTTGGTCACTTTGTTGGCTTTAATGACTTGGCTTGACATACCTCTCAACCCCGCCAACATGATCGCCCTACCATTGGTCTTGGGAATCGGCGTTGATGACGGAGTGCATTTAACGGAACAGTTTCGGCAAAAGCGTTGGGGACTGGGAGGGACAATAACGGACTCCGCTGAAACATCCGATGACACAGATGTCGATCTCGATACGATCCGCAACCGCCGCAGACCGTATGGAATTGAACCAGGCACTAACCTGGCCATACTGTTGACTTCTGTTTCGACTATGTTGGGCTTTGGTTCCTTAATGGTTGCCCATCATCGCGGGCTCTTTAGTCTGGGCTGGGTGTTGACCATTGGAATTGGGCTCTGTTGGTGTTTTTCCGTCCTGCTTTTGCCTGCCTTGTTTTCTGCCGTGGTTCGTTGGGAAAATCGAGATGGCACGACCAAACGCTCACGCCGATCACGGCGTTTACCAACTCGCGACCGCTAGGCATACCGCACACGGATAGGGATAACACTTTGACCGTAATTCCTTGGTAAGTTTTTCGCGTAGTTCGTGGACGTCAACGCTTACCTCAAAAAGCAATTGTTGAGTGGTTCTCAGCATTGCCTCCAACTTACGTCTTTTGCCGAACCCGTTGAAGTGCTCCCGACACCAACCACTCAAACTCTTCGAAAAGACGTTCATGTGGCAAAAAAATGGTGGGCAAAAAAATCCAGACGACGAAAATCATCCTACCTTTTTTTGCCCTAGATCTTTTTGCCTCTTTGTAACCGACGCAAACAACGCGACCTCTTCAAAGCAGAATTCTGTGGCAAAAAACATAAGCTTTTAGGGCCTTCGGCCGTGAACGCTTACGAATTTGAATTGTGTTAAAACATGCTCCAGTAGGTTTTGCAATCCGCCTGCCAGCTTAAAATCTATCGCTTTTGTTTGCCCCATGCCCCCGGTGTTAGTACCATATCCGTCACCCTCCTATAACGCCGAGCTGTTCGAACGCGCAGCTCTCCACTCTCCTTTCCCACTTATGCACTTCGATTCGAGATTCACAGCATGTTAGCCCATTATCGCTTTCTCTTTCTTGGCCTCATTTCGTTCACATTGTGTCTATCTGTCGTAACACCAACGCAAGCCCAATGGTCGAGCTATCCGAAGTTGACCGACAAAGATTGGCCATGGTGGCGCGGTCCGAATTTAGATGGCAGTGCGAACTTGACCAAAGAAGTACCACTACCCTGGGACAGCGAAAAAGATGTGAAGTGGATGATAGAGGTTCCCGGTCGCGGTCATGGTTCACCAACCATCGCTGGCGATTCCATTTATCTTGCGACGTGCGATGAAAGTAATGGAAGCCAATCGGTATTGGCATTCGATCGACAAACCGGTCAACGCAAATGGGCTGCGGTCGTGCATGAAAAAGGTGCCATGCTCAAAAATGCCAAATCCTCTGGAGCCTCTTCATCCGTTGCCACAGATGGCGAACGACTCTATATCAATTTCGCTACCGATGGCAAAGTGATCCTGAGCGCATTGAGTCTTGAAGGCCGTATTTTATGGCAAGAGCCGGTATGTGATTACCAGATCCATCAAGGGTACGGCGCATCACCAGCTCTATACGAGAACTTGGTCTATTCCGTTGCCGATACCAAAGGAGGCGGAGCCATCGTTGCATTTGAAAGAACCACAGGTAAATTGGTTTGGAAACAGCCTCGCCCCAGTAATCCGAATTATCCTTCACCTATTGTTTTGACCGTTGCTGGAAAACCGCAACTGATTCTCACTGGATGCGACAAGACCATCAGCTATCACCCAAAGACCGGTGAAGTGTTGTGGGAAGTTGCCGGCGCGACTACCGAATGTGTGACCACAACTGTAACCGATGGCCTGCACGTTTATTCTTCCGGCGGATATCCCAAGAATCACATGTCCGCGATTCGTGGTGATGGCAGCCAAACCATTGCTTGGGAAAATGACGAACGCGTGTATGTTCCGTCGATGGTAATCAAAGATGGATATCTCTATGCCGTGCTTGATGCGGGTATCGCTGCTTGCTGGGAAGCCGATACCGGTAAACAAATGTGGAAAGGGAGACTGGGAAGCGATATCAGCGCTTCGCTGATTTTGGTTGGAAACAAAATCTATGCGATCAATGAGAAGAGCGAAGGCTTTGTGTTTGAAGCCACTCCTAAAGAGCTGAAACTTCTAGGAAAATGCTCGATCGGCGATGAAATGTTTGCCTCACCCATTATCGCAGATGGTTGTATCTACCTGCGGGTCGCGTTTTACGATGGCCCCAATCGCTCCGAACGCTTGATATGCATCGGCCGCTGACATCCACCCCAACGTTTGGGGTATGCAAACCCTAATTTCGATGGTAATTTACAAAATGTAGCTGAGGCTCGATGAGCCAATTCTTTTACCTGTGTGTCTTCTTAATCGGCGTTTTTTACAAAAACGTCGGTTGTGAAAATAGAGTTCGCCAAGGAGTTAGTGATGAGCGAAAGTGGAGATTTGTGGAGCCGTTCAGAAGTCCTGTGCGACAGGTTGATTCAACTGCGAGACTCTCTTTGACTTAGCTCAAAAGCTAGATCGAATTCATGAACTTGAAAGCCGGATGTCCGATCCCACGTTTTGGAATAACCAAACGGCAGCTCAGGCATTGGTCGGCGAACTAAAGCATCTCAAAAATGTTGCCTTGCCACTGAAGGAAGCAATCGCATCCTCAGAGGATCTCGAAGGCCTACTTGAGATGGCTAAAGAAGAACCCTCGATGAAAGAGGAAATTGCCGTAGAGATTCGTCGCTTGGAAAAAATTGCCGACGAGATCGAACTGCAATCTCTATTGAGTGGCCCACACGACAACTGTGATGCCATTCTCAGTATCCATGCGCGGGATGGTGGCGTGGATGCCAACGATTGGGCAGATATGGTCCTGCGAATGTATGCCGCGTGGGCTTCGAAACACGATTACAAAATCGAGTTGCTCGACCGACAAGATAACGAACAAGCTGGCATCACCCAAGCTACGATCGCAGTTCGCGGCCCAATGGCCTACGGTTATCTAAAAGGTGAAGAAGGGATGCACCGCTTGGTACGCATCAGTCCTTTCAACGCAGAAGGAAAACGCCAAACGAGCTTTGCTGCCGTGGATGTGTCGCCGGAACTTGACGACTCCATCGAAATCGATATCCAAGATAAAGATATTCGCGAGGATACCTATCGTTCGAGTGGAGCAGGGGGACAGCACGTTAACAAAACCGACAGCGCCGTTCGCCTCACTCACCTGCCAACGGGAACCGTGGTCGCTTGCCAAGCGGAGAGAAGCCAACATAAAAACCGAGCGACAGCCTACAAAATGCTGAAAGCTCGATTGGCCCGCTTGGAAGAAGCCAAACGTGAAGCAGAACAAGCGGAGAAGTATAAGAACAAAGCGCGTGTTGGCTTTGGATCTCAGATCCGCAACTACTTCTTACACCCCGATCAACGCGTCAAAGATGCGCGAACCGGATTTCAGATGGGGAGTTTTCATTCGGTGATGGATGGCGAAATCCAAGGCTTCTTGGATGCCTACCTGCGCTGGAGCGTTCAAGAAGATGCGAAGCTTGCCGAAGAGTAGGATAGGTGACGCGGTCTAACAGCCAACACACTCTACCCAAATCGTCCTCCATCGAAGCGTTACGCTAAACGCTTCGATGGATGGAACACAATACTCACCGCGTTTTTGAGGCACTACAACCTCCACGCGATTCTGCCGCATATCATTTCGAGTGTCCGTTATCGCGCGGTCCAACCGCCGTCAACCATCAGCATACTTCCCGTGCAAAAGCTGCTGCATTCGCTGGCCAAGAAGATCGCGGCCCCTTGGATTTCTGACAATTCGCCCCAGCGTCCCAACGCGACTGCGCCGACGATGAACTTTTTCGCTTCTTCGGTCTCTGCAATCGGCTCGTTCATCGGAGTCAAAAAGGGTCCTGGACAAATCGCGTTTACCGTAATTCCAAATTCGGCTAACTCCAAACCTAGAGCCCGCGTCATTTGCACCACTGCCCCTTTGCTACTTGCATAAGGCGTACGATTGCCGAGCCCCACTACACCTAATGTACTCGCCAAGTTAATGATGCGACCATACTTGGCTTTCTTCATGTGGGGCACCACAGCGCGTGAGCAGAGCCAAGGTCCATTCACATTGGTAGCCATTACCTGAGAAAATTCATCTTCCGTGAGAGTATCGATGGGACCGCGAATATTGATTCCCGCATTGTTGAATAGGATGTCGACCTTCCCAAATGACTCGATACATGCCTGAACGACTCGCTCGACATCCGTGCTTTTCGTGACGTCGCCAGCGACACCAATCACCCGCCGTCCGGTCTGTTTTGATATATTAGAGGCTACCGTTGAGATCTCTTCGATCTTGCGGCTGACGATCACCAAATCAGCACCTGCCGACGCGAGAGCTAACGCAATCGCTTCGCCCAAACCTTTTGATGCGCCCGTAACTAAGGCAACTCGTCCCGACAAGTCAAACAACTTGGTTCCGCGACATAGTGACTCTGAATAATGCATGAACGATTTCCTCATGGAACAACAAGATAGTTTCAACTTTGCCAACTGCCTAACACCGCAGCTCACATCGATGTGCCAAGCGATTGTAGCCTCATACCATCACTGGACGCACCGCGAATTGATTGCGGGTCTTCACAGCAATGCTTATGATCTCGATCCAAGCATTGTGACCGAACAGTTATTTGAGCACAACGCGGTAATACTGGCACATAACACGGCCCCCGATCCAACGTTTGTTTTCGCCAATAGAACGGCGATGACTTTATGGGAATATTCTTGGACCGAAATCATTGGCTTACCATCGCGACTCACCGCGGAACCCGACCTTCGGCCTAATCGTGAACAACTCCTCAATCGCGTTCGTGACTTCGGCTTCATCGACGATTACAGCGGCATTCGTGTTTCCAAAAGCGGGAAGCGATTTCGCATTGCACAAGCCACTGTATGGAATGTCGTCGACCCAACCGGCAAACGCATTGGACAAGCGGCAACGTTTAACCATTGGACCCATCTGAAAGCGGATCAATCATGATACGACTCCACCATCGAACCGCATTGATCACGGGTGGCACACAAGGTGTCGGTCGAGCAATCGCACTCTCACTTGCACAAGCAGGTGCTAACTTAGTATTGCATGGCCATGTCCTCAATGAAGCAGCCGAAGAAACGCGCCGCGACTGTGAGACCTATGGAGTTCAAGTTCAATTGGTTGATGGCGACCTCGCGGGACCAACCATGGAATCGGTTTCGGCTCTGTTTGAAAAATCTGTCGCTTTGGCTCCCAACATTGATTTATTGGTCAATAATGCGGGGACTTATATCGATCTTCCCTTCCTGGAAATGGATTTCGAAACCTATCAAAAAACTTTTCGGCTCAACGCTGCCGCCCCATACTTTTTAACGCAGCAATTTGCCAAACGCTGGATTTCTTTGGGCACCACCGGGCGAATCTTGTTTACCGGATCAATCAACGGAAATTTATCCGAACCAGACCATACGGCGTACGATTCTTCGAAGGGAGCGATTCACGCGTTAGTCCGTTCTTTGTGTGTGGCACTCGCTCCGCATGGCATTCGAGTCAACGGAATTGCCCCGGGCTTGGTGCGTACACCCCTTACCAATCGCGTCCTCTCTCGCGACAATGATTTTGTGAAATGGATGGAGCTTCACACCCCCAATGGCAAAGTTCCCGACGCAGATGTCTGCGGAGGGGCAGCAGCCTTTTTGCTTAGCGACTTGGCCGAGCACATTCATGGCCAAATGTTGCTGGTCGATGGCGGCATGAGTATTTGGCAACAGCCTGATTTACCAACCCAATTACGCGGCCATTTGTCTTAGTTTGATACGATTGCAACAGAAAGAGCTTGTGGCATGCCTCAATGGAATCGCGTGGTCATTATCGGAGTTGGGCTACTGGGTGGTTCCATCGCCTTAGCGTTAAAGCAACGCGGTCTGGCCACTTGCATTGCGGGTGTCGGGCGTAATGCACAACGATTGCAACAAGCCCAAACGGCCGGTCTGATCGATGAAACGTATACGGACATCGAACCGGCAGCCCTCGATGCGGACCTAGTGATCGCCTGCACGCCTGTTCAACAAATTGCCGCAGATATCCTTTCTGCTACGCGTTGGGCCAAATCTTCGACATTGTTTACAGACGTTGGCAGCACCAAAGCGGCCATAATTTCCGAACTTCAGGGAAAAATTTCTCGTGGGACTTTTGTCGGCTCCCACCCGCTCGCCGGTAGCGAAAAAAGTGGCTTCGAAAATGCTCGTGCCGACTTGTTTGAAAACCGTCTAACGCTCATCACACCCTCCGAAAACACGCCAAATCAGGCGGTAGAACAAACAAAAGCCTTCTGGAACTCCCTCGGAGCCCAGGTACGGGAAATGAGCCCACCGCAACATGATGCCGTCCTGGCGGTCACCAGCCATCTTCCGCACCTAGTCGCCTCAGCCCTAGCCGCCAATACTCCCCAAGATCATTTGGATTTTGTGGCTGCAGGTTGGCGAGATTGCACTAGAATTGCGGCTGGGGACGTCGAGCTATGGTGCCAGATACTCCGCGAAAACCGTCGCCCAGTCTTGCAGGCTGTTGAGAACTTTGCCAAAGTTCTCCAATCCTGGCAAACTGCATTAGAAAACGATCAGCCTGAACAAATTCTCAGTCTTTTAGAATCGGGAAAACAGATCCGTGACCAAGCTGTGGGAAATTGACATTTATCCGAGTGCCGGCCAACCCGACACCGTTGGAAATTCCTTAGCCATCGAAGCTCGCGACCTCGGCCTCGCCGATGGCTTGCAAGTCACTGCGACTCGCAGCTTCCTGGTGCAAGCCAATGGGAGCGAAGATTCAATCCGTCATGTTGCCACTACTCTCCTCGCGGACCCAGTGACCGAACGAGCCCTCATTGCACCGGTAGGCGATGTTAGCTTGACCCAACCTCCAGGCGCACAAAGCACACTGGTTCATGTTCTCTTCAAGCCAGGTGTGATGGACCCAGTGGCTCTGAGCACCAAGCAAGCGCTGCTCGATCTCAAACTCGATGTCGAAGAAGTTCGCACCCTGCGCAAATACTGGCTCAGCCCCTTAAGCCCCAGCGATCTCAACCGACTGACATCAAAGCTTCTTTCGAACGACTCGATCGAACAGGTAGTCGTTGGACCACTCAACATTGACCATCTGGATATCGGAACCAAGTACGAACTCAAGTTGATGCATGTTTCATTGCGAGGCTTAAACGACGATGAACTCGTGAAGCTTAGTCGCGATCATCAACTATCGCTGTCGCTTGCAGAAATGAAAACGATCCAAGCTCATTATGTTTCGTTGGATCGCGACCCTACCGACATCGAACTTGAAACGGTTGCCCAAACATGGAGCGAACATTGCAGCCACAAAACGCTCGCCGGCAAAATTGAATACCGTGACGAAAACGGTACACAACATTTCAAGAACATGTTGCGTGAAACCATTTTCGCAGCCACCGAAACGATTCGCGAAAAATTAGGAGCGGACGATTGGTGCGTTAAGGTTTTCAAAGATAACGCGGGCATCGTTCGCTTCGATGATAACTACAACATCGTATTCAAAGTTGAAACGCACAATCATCCGTCGGCCATCGAACCTTACGGTGGATCGAACACAGGTATCGGTGGTGTGATTCGCGACCCGCTCGGTACGGGCCTTGGTGCTAAGCCTATCTGCAATACAGACGTTTTCTGTTTTGCTCCACCTGATACAGATCCAGCTTCACTCCCACCCGGCTGCTTGCATCCGCGCCGCGTGATGAAGGGTGTTGTGGCTGGCGTTCGCGATTACGGCAATCGTATGGGAATCCCAACCGTCAATGGTGCGGTCTACTTCGATCGACGCTACCTCGGAAATCCGCTCGTCTACTGCGGCAATGTCGGGATTCTTCCACGCGACAAATCTGACAAAGAGGTGCACCCCGGCGACTGGATTGTGGCCATCGGGGGACGCACAGGTCGCGATGGAATTCACGGTGCCACCTTTAGCAGTATCGAGTTGACCAGCGAAAGCGAGAGCATCAGCGGCGGTTCCGTTCAGATCGGTAATGCGGTCATGGAAAAGATGGTGCTCGATGTGCTGCTCCAAGCTCGCGACGAAAACCTGTATCACGCAGTAACAGATTGCGGTGCTGGTGGCTTTAGCAGTGCGGTCGGCGAAATGGGAGAAGAGATTGGGGCTGAAGTTTGGCTCGATCGCGCACCTCTTAAATACGCGGGCTTAAGCTACACCGAAATCTGGATCAGCGAAGCCCAAGAGCGCATGGTATTGGCCGTTCCACCTGAAAAATGGGAACGCTTCCACGAGGTCTGTGCCGCAGAAGGTGTCGAAGCCACCATCATCGGTCAATTCGTCCCGACGAAACAGCTGCGACTGATGTATCAAGATACAGAAGTTGGTTCGCTGTCGATGGAGTTCTTGCATGATGGTCGGCCACCTGTGGTGCGACAGGCCGCCTATCGCCCACCAACGCCTAAAGCGGCCAATATCCCAGACTTGGATCGAACCGGCATAGAAAAAACGCTGCATAAGATCCTCGGTTCACTCAACGTGGCCAGCAAGCACTGGGTGATTCGTCAATACGATCACGAAGTTCAAGGTGGCAGCGTAGTGAAGCCGTTGGTCGGGCCCGTTTGCGATGGCCCATCCGACGCCGCAGTCGTCCGTCCATTATTCGACAGCAATCGCGGTATCGTCATCAGTTGCGGTATGAATCCGCACTATGGTGACCTCGATCCATATCACATGGCCACCAGCGCTATGGACGAAGCGATGCGAAATGCGATTTGCGTCGGCGCTGATCCACAACGCATTGCCGTGTTGGATAACTTCTGTTGGGGCAACACCGATCGTCCTGAAACATTAGGGACATTGGTTCGCGCCGCAATCGCTTGCCGCGATCTTGCCGTTCAATGGAACACGCCATTCATCAGCGGTAAAGATAGCTTGAAAAACGAATTTGCTTGGGTCGATGAAAAAGGTGAAAAGCAGACTCTCGTCATCCCATCGACGCTTTTGATCAGCGCTATGGGCCAGATCGAAGATGTCCGCCGTTGCATCACAATGGACCTCAAGAGTTCGGGCAACAAGCTCTATCTGGTTGGGCCAACTCGCAGTGAGTTTGGTGGTTCACACTTTACGCTTGTGCATGGCATTGCTGGCGGCGAAGTTCCCAAGGTAGATGCATCGCTGGCGAAGCGAGTCTTCTTGACTTTGCACGAAACCATGAAGGCTGGACTCGTGCGATCATGCCATGACCTCAGCGAAGGTGGACTCGCAATCGCAGCCGCTGAAATGGCGTTTGCTGGTGGCTTAGGTATCGATCTCGATATCGCCGAACTTTGCCAACAACAATTTATTGACCCGATCACCGCATTGTTCTCTGAATCGAACTCACGTTTCTTATGCGAAGTTCCTGCTGACAAAGCGGCTGAGTTCGAGAAACACTTCAAGAACCTGCCGATGTCCGCTGTCGGTCATGTAACAGGCGGACCAAAGGTAAAGATCTTGGCAAGTCATCAATGCGATGCGTTGCTCGCCGAAGTTGCCTGGAGCGAACTGAAGCAAACTTGGTTGCGTCCACTAGATTGGTAATCATCGACTTAATGGAAGGATCCGATCGTGGGCAAAAAGGACAAAGCCCTGAAACGCGAAAAACAGCTTGACTCGAATTCTCCCAAATCGAGTCAAGCTGATAGTGCAACGGCTCGACTCGCTAACCAAGTCGGCTGGTTGTTTCCTATCGTAGGTTCGCTGGTTTTGTGGTCTGGATTCGCACCTCTACATCTCACGGTGACTTCGTTTTTTGCGTTGGTCCCGTGGATCTTGATTTGCCATAACCCAGCACCATTGCGACGTTCCGATTACTTCCGACTTTGGATCGCGGGCTGCGTCTTCTGGTTGCTCATCTTGCAAGGAATTCGCTTGGCCTATTGGCCGCTTTATGCTGGCTGGTTTGCACTCTCGCTCTATTTGGCCATCTATGTTCCGCTCTTTGTGGGACTCACACGAGTTGCTCATCATCACTGGCGAATACCCGTGTGGATCGCAGCGCCCCTGGCATGGCTCGCATTAGAAATCACACGTGGATATTTTCTCACAGGTTACGCCGGCTCGCTCCTATCCCACAGTTTGGTTCGTTTCCCCGTACTGCTGCAAAGTGCCGACCAAGTCAGTGCCTATGGTGTCGGTGCTTGGGTGGTATTGTGCAATTCGGCGATAGCCCAGGGCTGGCTCGCCTATCGATCTAAGCAGGTGAAGAAAACGCTGCCAGTCGCCATCGCTTGCTCGCTTATCGCCGCTTCAGTCATCGGCTATGGCATCCTCAAACTCAATGAAACACGTGAACTTGCCGCGAACAATAAACCATTGCTACGAATTGCATTGATTCAAGAGAATGCTCCAACGATGTTCGAAGCGACGGAGAAGTTGAGACAAGATGCTTGGCAGCGATACGCGCAAGGCACCAAGAGGGCAGTTGAAAAATTCGAATCATTTGATGTGGTGGTCTGGCCGGAATCGGTCTTCACCGCCACCGAACCGATCATGATCGATAACTCCGCCACAGAAGTGCCACCTGAACTTTCTTCCATGAAGATTTCAAAGGATCAACTGAAGCAATCCGTTCAATCGACCAATCGCATGTTCACACTTAAAGCCCAATCGCTCATTCGAGCGGCGCAAAAAACACAATCAGCGAACGAAACAGCTCACGATGTTTATGCAATTGTTGGAACAGACATTTACGACATTCAACCCAACGTTCTCAAACGCTACAACTGCGCGGCGTTGATTGGCCCGAACGCTCAATTGCTAGACCACTACGCCAAAATGCACCTGGTGATGTTTGGAGAATATTTCCCTTTCAACGGATTCTTTGGCTTGCTTTATCAAATGTTTGGAATGGCTCCTTTATCTGTTGGCGAAGAAGAAAAGGCCTTTCACATCAATGACGTACGCCTGGCCCCAAGCGTGTGCTTTGAAAGTATGGTGCCTCATCGAATTGCCTCACAAGTTCGTACGCTCACAGCCAAAGGGGACTCACCCGATATCCTGGTTAACATTACCAACGATGGATGGTTTCGTGGCTCCTCGATGCTGGATCATCACCTAGCCTGCTCGACACTTGTCGCCGTCGAAAATCGGCGTCCTCTTGTCATCGCAGCCAATACGGGCATCTCCGCATGGATCGATGGAGGTGGACAGGTCATAACTCGCGGTGGTCGCTTAGTACCTGACCAATTGCTAGCAGAACCATATCGAGACAGCCGCTGGGGACTCTTTCAGGCGGTTGGAGATTGGCCCTGTCGAATTATTGCCCTAGCCATCTGGTTGATTTACGTTGCTGGAGTGGTACAACAAAAGTACTTTCGTAAGGAAGCGGAATCGGTCGTTAGTTCTTAGTATTCAACACAACCTGCATAGATCGCACGGACTCGTTGAAGAGTTTTGAATCGTGAGATTGCAGGTGTGCCATGAATCAACTTAGTTCTACGCCGGATTCGATGATCGAGCTTAATGAAGCCTTCAGCCTTCTGCGTCAATACTCCGCAATAGCTGATGTAAGCCAGAGAACGAAGGCTCGATATCTTGATTGGGTCGAGCGATGTGAAGCCTACTACCTTCGCGATGAAGCGTACGGACTACGGATCTTCTCAAAGTTTCCCGCCCCATCATCTCCCACTTCCAAATTCACCAATCCAGCTACCGACGTTTGGTATTGGTGCCATGGGCCGCTTGGTTTATTGCACGAACTGTCTCACGCAATTTCTTGCTCCACCGTTGTCAGTTCCCGACAATCGCATCGCAGCGAAGATAGACGCCGCTGGTTTCGCAAATTTTTGCATGCCGCTCAATGCATCGATCGCATGCATGATTGGTGGCTGATATTCCCCGATACGGCGACTGGGCCTCTCTCAAAACACGTTGCCAATCGATGCCAAATGAAATCGATCAGCATGGTAACAACTACCTTTCCATCACTATTAGAACAACTCTGTTCAACCACCGCTGAAAGTTTAGGGGCTCAAGCCGATAACCGGCAACTCAACTGCTGGGTTACACCAACTCTTGCACTCGAAACTGATTCGCCTGAATCGACAATATCTTCTGTTCTAAACCGATGCGAATTTCCACCCAACTTGTGCGATGCTCTCAGTGTGCATTTGCCGCAAAGAGTTCACGTGATTGACATTCGTCACGGCGGCAATATCGATCGTCTGGTGAAAGAACGATTGTGCCAAGATTCTATCCATCCTACCGCTGTGCGAATCTATCGAACCCTTGATGAGCCAACAGTTCCCCGGCAACGCTTTTCGGAAATAGGAGCGATCGAATGGCTAGTGATCGATCCAACAGAGAAACACGAGACTTCAAGTGCTGAAATCGATGCTTCCACCTCAGCAATTTACAATCCGATTTTCACAATTCCATCGATTGTGTCCTCATCGACGGCGAGAGACTGGCCCTACTTAACACATTGCACTCGAGCGAGATTGTATGAATGGTCGGATCAATCGCTGAGTGCCGAATGGGATCGTTGGTTATTTCATGGCTTGCCCGACGACACATCTCCCTGGGATACTTTAGTGCAGATTGCGATATCACAACGCCTCATGGCGTCTCCCGACATGACACGCAACCAAGTCCCTACAATTAGCTTCTCGGCAGTGCCTTTGCCAGAGCTTCTGTCGCGCCGAACGTATCGAAGTCATTTGCGACGTTGGGATTGGGAGCCGTATGGAGTCTGTATTACCCAAGCTGCTCTTTCAATTTGGAATGCGCGCGAAGTGATTTACGGTGATGAAAACACATGGGAACGATTGCCACCCGAAGCGCGGCCTTGGTTTCAGCCCCGCTTTTCTAAAAATGGAAAACACGATTGGCAACAAGAGAAAGAGTGGCGCGTGGTCGGCGACATTCGGCTGAGAAAATTGCCCTGGGAGTCCGTGTTCTTTTTTGTGCCTACGCGCAATGAAGCTCAACGCTTGAGCCGTATTTCATCTTGGCCGGTCGCTGTCGTTAAGAACTAGCCCTCAAAAATCGCTGCGGATTTGGACCAATTTTTCCACCGCGCGACTGGAAGTCTGTGCACTGTAAATCGCGAAAATATCGTGCCAAATTGCCCTTTTGTGCGGAAATCGAAACAAAAACTCGCGATTTTCGCGAATCGATGGATTCAAAATTGGGGCCACCACAGTTCGGCAAGTGGAAACCGGAACCGATGGCGGTTAGGATTGCATTTCTCGCAATGCAAGAAGCGGGTCCTGACTTACTGAAAGCGATTCTTGCGATTTGATTCCCTCCTCGAGGAGCCTACCTGATGACGATGTCCTTTTCTTCTGTTTCTAGACTTTGGAAGTTCGCGGCTGGTGCTGCCTTCTCTGTTGCCGTAACGTTGTCTCCAGCAGCAATTGTTGCTGAAGAAGTTGCGCCACCCAAGGGCTTTGAAGTATTGTTCGACGGTACCAGCTACAAAGGCTGGCACGGTCGCCCTCATTTTGATCCACGCAAGTGGAACGAAGTCACCGCCGAGCAACGTGCGGAATGGGACAAAGATATGAAAGCTCATTGGTCTTTCGAGAACAATGAACTGGTGAATGATGGCCATGGCGTTTACATGACCACCGATCGTGATTTCGGTGACATGGAACTATTGATCGAATACAAGACAGTCGCCAAAGCCGATAGCGGCATTTATCTACGCAGCAATCCTCAAGTACAGATTTGGGATTCAACCGAAGAAGCAAAATTCAACATCGGCGCCAATCTCGGTAGCGGCGGACTGTGGAACAACAGCCCAGGTGCTCCTGGCAAAGATCCAAAAGTAAAGGCTGACAAACCATTCGGTGAGTGGAACAAGTTCCGCATCTTGCAAGTCGGCTCGCGCACCAGCGTGTGGCTCAACGGCGAAATGGTGGTTGATCACGCGATCATGGAGAACTTCTGGGATCGCACAACGCCGTTGTTTGCCAAGGGTCCGATCCAGTTGCAAACTCACGGTGGTGAAATCCGTTGGCGCAACATTTATGTTCGTGAAATTGGTACCGAAGAGGCCAACCAAATCTTAGCTAGCAAGCAGGCCGATGGTTTTCAGTCATTGTTCGATGGCAAATCGCTTGAAGGTTGGGCAGGTGCCGTTAAGAACTATGAAGTTGTCGATGGTGCGATCCGTTGCAAAGAAGGGCAGGGGGGCGTTCTCCACACAGCCAAAGAATACGGCGACTTCCAAGTTGCATTGCAGTTCCGTTTGCCACCAGGTGGTAACAATGGTTTGGCTATCCGTTACCCTGGCGAAGGCGACACCGCTTACGTTGGCATGTGCGAATTGCAAGTTCTCGATAACGATGCTCCTCAGTATGCCAAACTGGATCCTCGCCAGTATCACGGCTCGGCCTACGGCATGATCGCCGCCAAACGCGGTTACCATCGTCCAACGGGCGAATGGAACTACCAAGTAGTCACCGTGAAGGGCTCGAAGATTACGGTTGAATTGAACGGAACTGTGATTTTGGATGGCGACCTATCCACAGTGAAGGATCTCATGGCCAACACACCACACCCTGGCAAAGATCGCACCAGCGGCTTCTTTGGGTTCGCGGGCCACGGCGATGCGGTTGAATTCCGAAACGTCGAAATTCGAGAATTGAAGTAATTCGATTCGTTGTGCAGGCAGAACTATCAAACTAAAAAACTCCACCAGTGAATGCTGGTGGAGTTTTTTTGTTGACCGATCGGGACCGATGCGGCGGTAAGCGTTCACGACCGAGTCATGTACCGTGAGCGTTTGCGTGTTCTGTTGCTATCCGCCGAGTACGACCGATGCCACCAGCAACAAGATGGCGATTGGTAAAGCGGCATACGACAGCTTCCAGTGCGACAAGATTGTCCCAAGTAACAACACGACACCTGCAGCAGCGATAAAGATGATGTTTCCTTCGTGAACGAGGCCACCTAACACCGACTTCCATTTAGTCGCGGAAGTTTTGGACATGATCTCACCGCTCGCGTTGGCCGCTTGATTCATGACGCCAACGGCATTTCCAATTCCACCTTCAACAGCTGAATCCTTAAGTGCCTCAACACTTGTTCGAGCTTGCTGCCAGTACTTTTCTATGGCGGACTGATTCTCTTGAGCCCACATGCCGGTGAGCACAAGTAAAGAAGCAGCTGCTGCGAACCGCAGCTTGGCCCCAAAGAAAAGGGTGATAAGAGACATCAGCGAATTGCCGCTTCGTTCGCGTTTGCTCACTTTACCCGACTTTGCTTCGGCCAACATTTCTTTGACACGCTTTCGCTTCGCTTCAGCCGCGTCAGCGGTTAAAGTACCCGAAGCAATTTCCTGCATAGTAACCCGTGTTTCGACAGCGGCTTCAATCATCGACAAAGCGGTTTGTTCCGCCTGTTTCTTGGCCTCGCTTTCAGGAATTCCTTTCGCTACCAACTCCGCTTTCTCGGTGGCGATTAACACTTTCTCTTCCTGAGCGCGGCGAGCCTTCTCCGCTTGCTGTTCGCAGCGATCGATCATCGCATCTCGTAAAGGCAAGAACTTGTTTCGCTTCTCGCGATCCAACGCTTGCAGCTTGGTACGCATACTGCGTTTTGCGGCATAACCAAAGAGATGCTCAAACAGTTCTTCCCAATTACGACCTGCTTTAGTGGCTACCGTTTGTTGCACACGATCTTCTTCAATACCGCGCAACCGAATGAGCCGCACGGCGTTTTGGGCCATCTCTAAAGCCCCCTGACGTTGCGCCGCCACTGCCTTCTCGATTCCGTAGTAGTAAGCTGCCGCAGCAATACCGCCGAACAGCAACCCAAGAATGACCGGAATCCATAGCCCGAGATAATGTATCGCCAACAAAGCCAACAGAAGCGAAAACGCCCAATACACCATATTGAGAATTCCACCTGAGAGAAAAGACTCTCGATATTTTTTCGCCAAGGGACTTTTGTTTTGCAAACCGGCAACGGCGATCACGGCAAAAGGAGCAAACAATCCAGCTATGGAATAACCGATCGCCGACTTGAGGCGCGAAACCATACTGCGAAATACGACGACACCAGGCGAAGGTTCCGAATTGGCAACATCATTGGAAGTGGTATCACTTTCTCCGCCAGTCATCTTGCTAGTTGTCTCGGCAGCTACGGCAGCAATGGACTTTGCACCTTCCGAGACCATTGCGAAGAAAGACAATAGCGCCATAACTAACGAGACAACGGCCAGAAAACCTGTGAGGCCATACCAAGCCAGCGGCGCGAATTTACGCCCCAGTAATAGAGGTGACTCTTGATATCTTTTCGCGGCAACTTCGATCGGCTGGACCAGATCGCTCGGTATTTGCACTTCGCTCGGCTCTGCTTTCGCACCTTTGCTGGTCGAAGACGCTATAGCCGATGCTTCATTTTGACTGATATAGTTTCCTTCTCGCAATTCGAGAAATACTTCTAAGTCGTGAATCACATCCCCCAAGTCTTGATAACGGTCTGCGGGCAATTTGGCCGTCATTCGTTCGATAATGTCACCCAGCTTCGGATCGAGCCCTTGAATGACTCGCTCAGGCCGAATGAGTTTTTCGACGCGATGTTTCGTGATCACTTCGACCATCGTCTTGCCATCGTAGGGAGGCTTGCCAGTTAGCAACGCATAAAAGGTGCAACCCAACGAATAGATATCTGCTCGTTTATCTACATTGGCAGCATCTTCGGCTTGCTCTGGTGACATGTAGGCAGGCGTCCCCATAGACGCCCCAACTTGGGTGACATGGCTACGAGCCGACTCGAGCATCATCGATTGCGTATCTTTTTCAATCTCTTCACTGTTGCGTGTAAGTCCTTCATCTTCTGGAGATGGAGTTTTCACCAATCCTAAGTCGGCAATTTTTACCAAGCCATCGGTGGTCATCATTAAGTTTGCAGGCTTGATATCGCGATGCACCATGCCATGGTCGTGGGCAAATTTAAGACCACGCGAAGCTTGCAAAATGAGTGTAGCTGCGAGCTTCGGAGGAAGCTTACCCTTGGATTTTATTTGTTCATCCAGAGAACCGCCGCCAACCAATTCCATACTAAAGAAATTAGTTCCACGATCCTGTCCAAGATCATAGATTTGCACAACATTGTGGTGCGTTAACTGCGCTGCCGCATATGCTTCTCTCACGAATCTTGCAATCACTCGCGGATTACTAGCCCACTGCGCCTGAATGGTTTTCAGTGCGCAAGGGCGATCAAGCGATAATTGCCGAGCGAGGTAAACAGATCCCATACCACCCGCACCCAATTCGCGCACAATTTTGTAGCCGCCAAGTCGATCGGGAATAGGTGTATTTCCTTTGCCCAAATTCGTTTTCGATTGGCTTCCGGCAGCCGTACCTTGGCTGGGGCCAACTTCCACCGTAGCCCCATCAACGGAAAAATCTCGCTCCGATGGAGTCGTCGGTTTACCGATGTTGGTCGCCCGAGTAGCCTCTTTGGCAACGGGAGCTTCAATAGTTGCTTCGATGCCCGAATGTTGACTGCGCACGGTGGCCGCTTGAGTGTCGATCGTTTGATCAATGCCTTTTGCTTCGTGGGCAACTGTTTTGTCCTGACTCGTTTTGGTCTCTGGAATTGTCTCATCCATCCCCTTCTTCGAGTCGAACATCGCCGTGGCTGATGAATCGATCGTCTGTTCCAGGCCCGTCACATTCGGTCGACTTACTTCAGATGTTGTTGGTTCTACTCGCGTATTGGGCTTACTCGGTGGGCTCGCAGCGGGCTTTGATTCTGAATTCGGTTTTGCAGAGTCGCTTACCTCGATTTTCGAGGTCTTGCCCTGAGGGTTGTCACCTTCTTCAACCACCAACAAAAATGTCGCGCCGCAATGGGAACACTTCGGTTTGTATTTGCCGGCTTTCGGGGTTTTCAAGGAATGGGAAGCTTGGCAATAGGGGCAGGTGATCTTGAGGCTCATGGAGGGGTGCCACCAGCAGACAACAGGAATAGCAATGAGACGAGATAAGCTTGGAATATAAAGGGAAAACGCTCGAAAGCCAACAAAATCCCCCAGAAAGCGTCAATCCCAAGGACTTACCGTTGCCAGCCTGGGGAACGTTGTTACTTGGCCGTTACAAGCCAAGGGACTTCCGCTGCTAAACTTCAAGAGTAGATATGAGCGATTGCTCGCGGTTCACGCCACCCTGCTTTACTTGCGCTACACAACTGAAGGAGCACGTCTATGCGGTTTGATGTATTGAAAACTTGGAAAACTAGTTTGGGTCTGATTCTAGGGCTAGCGATCGCTGGCTCCCCGACTTTTGGGGACACCACGGACGACACCACCACTAATCCTCACGTTTGGAAACCGAAAACCAAATCCGTTTCCGTATTCAAAAACGGCTTCGGCTTCTTTACCCGATCGGCAAAAGTGCAGCTTAATGATGGCTGGGCACATGCGGCCGAAGTTCCTCCTGCTACCTTCGGAACTCTGGCTAT